>NZ_JBMOGV010000001.1:0-57574 GCF_049318185.1 Flavobacterium sp.
CAAATATGACGAAAGTAATCAAAATCTGTTACTAATTTTTTGTTAAAATAGTATTTTTGGTTTGTTGAATTTAATTTATATTAATGTAAATTAGCACTATCATGAAAAAGTTGATTTATTTTATTTTTATACTTATTAGTATCAATAGTTTTGGTCAAAAACCAATACTGAAAACTATAGCTATAAATTCATTTGGAATTGAATACAAAACCTTTATGGGCTTTGATGGTTTGGGCAACAATTATTATATAAATAATAATGTTTTTAGCAAGCAAAACGACAATCAGATATGGGAATATAAAAACGTGGCTTTAGGGAAAATTACTTCTGTAGATTATGTAAACCCTTTAAAAATAGTCCTTTTTTATGAAGATTTTAATAGTATAATAACACTTGACAATCAGCTAAATGAAATACAAAAGCTAAATCTTTTTGATATTGACAACACTATTCTTGCTTCTAAAATTGGCATGGCATCACAAAATCAATTTTGGATTTACAATGCTTTGACACAACAAATAATGTTGTTTGACTACGTCAATTATACTTCAAAAAATATTGGAAATCCTATTCAAGAAAATATAAAATATACACAATCTGATTTTAATAATTTCTATTGGATAGATGAGACCAACAACTGTTATACTATTGATATTTTCGGGAAACTAACTTTGCTTGCTACTATTCCTGATTTCGAAAAAATTCAAATCATTACTAATGAAAAAATCTTGTTTTTGAAAGACGACACAATGTATTGTTTAAATAACATTACAAAAACTGTCTATAAAATAGAAATTGTTGAGAAATCATTGCAAAATTTTTATTACAAAGACCAAATTTTAGCTATTTTTACCAACCAAGAAATTAAAAATTTTAAATTAAAATTACCATAATGCACATAGCGGTAGCAGGAAATATAGGAGCAGGAAAGACAACTTTGACAAAATTTTTAGCCAAACATTTTAAGTGGGAACCCCATTTTGAAGATGTAGTTGATAACCCATATTTGGATGATTTTTATCATCAAATGGAGCGTTGGTCATTCAACTTACAAATCTATTTTTTAAATTCTCGTTTTCGACAAGTATTGCAAATACGCGAAAGTGGTAAAAATACCATTCAGGACAGAACGATATATGAAGATGCTAATATATTTGCTCCCAATTTACACGCTATGGGATTAATGACAAATCGTGATTTCCAAAACTACACTTCTTTATTTGAATTGATGGAAGGATTAGTTGGGGCTCCTGATGTGCTAATATATTTAAGAAGTTCAATTCCCAATTTGGTTTCTCAAATTCATAAACGTGGACGTGATTATGAAAACACTATTTCTATTGATTATTTAAGCCGCTTGAACGAGCGTTATGAAGCTTGGATTTCTACTTATGATAAAGGTAAATTATTAATAATAGATGTTGATAATATAGATTTTGTGAATAACCCCGAAGATTTAGGTATGATTATCAATAGAATTGATGCTGAAATAAACGGATTGTTTTAAAATATAATCTAATTACTATCAAAAATGCCTCACAATTGTGAGGCATTTTAAGTATAAAACGGTATAGTTATTTCTTTTCAGAACAACATTCTTTTTTTCCTTCTTCTTTACATTCTTTTGGATCAATGTATTTTCCGTCAGTTCCATAATGTGATAAGCAAGCTTCTTTTTGCTCTGGGGAACATTTAAGACTGTCGCACATGGCAGAACATTCCTCTTTTGTCATTGTGGCACATTTACTCATATCACATTTACCCATTATTTCTCGCGAACATTTCATTTCCATTTCTGGCATTGAACACTGAGGAATTTCTTTTTTCTCAACACCACTTCCTAAGATAGGAGCGATTACTAATCCAATTAAACAAGTTAATTTAATTAAGATATTCATTGATGGTCCCGAAGTATCTTTGAATGGATCTCCAACTGTATCACCAGTTACTGCAGCTTTGTGAGCATCAGAGCCTTTGAACGTCATTTCTCCATTGATTTCTACACCAGCTTCAAAAGATTTTTTAGCGTTATCCCAAGCACCACCGGCATTGTTTTGGAACACAGCCCAAAGTACACCCGAAACAGTAACTCCGGCCATATAGCCTCCTAACATTTCCGCGATTAGTTGGTTGTTGTCTCCGTAAACTAATTTACCCAACAACACAATGGCTATAGGAAAACCAATAGTCATAACACCAGGCAACATCATTTCACGTAATGCCGCTTTTGTAGAAATTTCAACACATTTCCCATATTCTGGTTTACCAGTTCCTTCCATAATACCCGGAATTTCTTTGAATTGACGACGCACTTCATATACCATATCCATTGCGGCTTTACCCACAGAATTCATTGCCAAAGCAGAGAATACAACTGGAATCATTCCTCCAATAAACAACATTGCTAATACAGGAGCTTTAAAGATATTAATCCCGTCAATTCCTGTAAATGTTACATACGCAGCAAATAAAGCTAATGAAGTTAAGGCAGCAGAAGCAATAGCGAAACCTTTTCCTGTTGCAGCGGTTGTGTTTCCTACTGAATCTAAAATATCTGTTCTTGTACGAACTTCTTTAGGTAATTCACTCATTTCAGCAATTCCGCCTGCATTATCAGAAATTGGACCGAAAGCATCGATTGCCAATTGCATTGCTGTTGTTGCCATCATTGCAGAAGCAGCAAGAGCAACACCATAAAATCCTGCTAAAGCATAAGAAGTCCAGATTGCCGCGGCAAATAAAATTACCGTCGGGAAGGTAGAAATCATTCCTGTTGCCAAACCAGCAATTACGTTAGTTCCAGCTCCTGTTGATGATTTTTGTACAATAGCCAAAACTGGTTTTGTACCTAAACCTGTGTAATATTCTGTTACAGATGAAATAGCACCACCAACAACTAGACCCACTAAAGTAGCATAGAAAACTCTCATCGAAGAGATTTGTTGCGCACCTTCGCCGAAGAATTCCATTGTCATTATGGAAGGCAACATTAAATCAACTAGAAAGTAACAAGCAATGGCTGTTAATGCTATAGAAAGCCAGTTTCCAATGTTTAGTGCTTTTTGAACTTGTGCTTCTTTCGCATTATCGTCAGAGATTCTAACAACCAATGTTCCAATAATAGAGAATAATATTCCAAAACCAGCAATCGACATTGGCAGTAAAATTGGTCCTATTCCACCGAATGCATCTTGAATGTTACCACCCATATCTTTAATTACATAGTTCCCAAGAACCATTGCGGCAAGAACAGTTGCAACATAAGAACCAAATAAATCAGCACCCATTCCGGCAACGTCACCAACGTTATCTCCTACGTTATCTGCAATTGTTGCAGGGTTACGTGGATCATCCTCAGGAATACCAGCTTCAACTTTCCCAACTAAATCAGCACCTACATCAGCTGCTTTTGTATAAATACCACCACCAACACGCGCAAACAAAGCAATAGATTCAGCTCCAAGAGAGAAACCAGCTAATGTTTCTAGAACGATAGTCATATCTTCAGTCGAAGTCCATGATCCTTTCATGAAAATTTGGAAGAATATTATAAAGAAACCTGTTAACCCTAAAACTGCCAGACCAGCAACACCCAATCCCATAACTGTTCCACCACCAAAAGAGACTTTTAATGCTTGTGGTAAACTAGCACGAGCAGCTTGTGTAGTTCTAACATTAGTTTTGGTAGCAATTTTCATCCCCATGTTTCCTGCTAAAGCAGAAAAGAAAGCCCCGAAAACAAAAGCGACAACAATTAAAATATCTGTTTTAACACCTGGTATAAAAGTAATACCTGCTAACACAACACTTGCAATAATAACAAATACAGCTAATAATCTATATTCTGCTTTTAGGAATGCTAAGGCACCTTCATAGATATAGTCTGAAATCTCTTTCATTTTTCCGTCTCCGGCATCTTGTTTTAAAACCCAAGATCTTTTGATAGCCATAAAAGCCAATCCTATCAATGCCATAAGTATCGGCACATAAATCATCATTGATTCCATAATTATAATTTTAGTTATAAATTTTATCGGGGGCAAAAATAGCAAAAATTTAAGAATTAATACAAGATGTTTAAGTTTATAAAAAACAAAACTCCTAAATTAGTATAGTTGTTTGAATTTTATTTCTCTTTTTTTAAATAATAATGCCATAATATATAAGAAGCTTAGATTCGATATGGTTTCTAATTTATTGCCATTTATTCAATTGTGTGAATGTCATATGATTCTTTGATTGTGTTTTTATGGCTACATTATCAAGAAATATATCTAGAATTTATGATAGGAATTAAAGCCCCCATTGAAATTAAATTTTATTTCAAATACTCCTTATCTTATCTAATTTCTATACTGTTTTAGATAAATAGCTATCAAAAATGATTTACTTGTTTAGAATTTTTTCAGGTAGAAAAAATACGATTACCGCATTTTAGAAATAAAATCCAAAAGAACCTTTAATGGTAAAGTTACTAGTATCCGGCAAGTCTCTGTAATTCGCTCGCCAAGCAAAATCAATACGGAAAACTTTAAAAATATTTCCAACTCCAGCGCTATATTCCCAATAGGGCCTTTCTGGAGCTTTATAAATCAAACCAGAGGCATTAATGGCTTTATTTTCGTCAGAAACGGTACCGTAAACTCCTTTAACTCCAACAATCTCTCTAAGGTTAAGTTTTCTTAAACCTGGAATTCTTGCAAATATTTTTCCATTGAAATTGTGTTCCCATTGAAAAGTAGCATATTGGTCGGTTATAAATTCATAGAAGTTAAGATTGTTGAATGTATTATCAATTATAAAATAGGTTTGATTTCCTGGGACAATACTCATCAAACCTAATGGAATTTTTCCAAATGTTTTTCCTAATTCCATCGTGAAATTGGAACGCCCTATTGCCCCAATAATGATAGGTTGTTTGTAGTACAATTGTAGTTTTTGATAATCAAAATCACTATTGATAAATCCTTTGAAACCTTGACTATAATTGATAAAAAATCTACTGTATGGGCTATCAATATCTCTTCGTTCAACACCATATCCAATAGTTTTTTTCTTTGGTGTAAATTCCACTTGAAGATTTAACTCTGATTGTTTTACTTCACTTTTTGAAGTGGTCAAAGTAGTATCTAAATAATAATCTAGCTTAAACGTATCTGATGCAGACTCCAAAGTTCGATAAGAAAATCCTAGTTGGAAAGTTAGATTTTTGATTGGTTCAATTTCAATTGCTAAAGCACTTAAATTAATGTTAGTAAGTTTTCCGTTAGCACCTGTTGTAAAAAGTCCTGAGGAAGCATAACTTCTTCCCAAAACATCATTGGTAGTGGTTAAACTTGCACCAATTTGTTCAACATCACGTCTATTACCCCCTGAAATGACAATTCTATTTTTTTTATCAATCATCCATTTTCCTGAAGCACCATATTTGAATTTATTATCTTCAAATCCATAGGCTGTGTATCCTTGTAAACGCCACAAATCATTAGGCCCAAAATAGGTTCTCCCTCCTGCTCTAAGTCGGACTCCTTCAACTTCATTATAACCAATGGTAGAAAAAATTGGGCCGTAATCAAAATGACCGAACTGTATATATCCGCTACCCAAAATGGAAACCAAATTATATATTTGTTTAAAACGTTTTACTGTCTTAAGCGTATCAATCATTTTATAAATTTTCACCTCATCTTTATTCAATTTTTCAAAACGGTTTTCTTCCCAATAGTCATTAGATTTATTGTAAACTGAGTTATCTATATAATTGACTTCATCTTTATAAAACTTTTCAGATTTCTTTTCATTAAACTTAAAATTTCTGTACAAAGTGGTTCGTTTTCCATAAACTCCTTTTGATTCTTCTTTCTTTCTTAATGCAAAGTCAGACATCATATAATCTCGAGTTGGAAGAAAAACAGAATCGTTTAAAACATCAAATTCTTGTTCTAAATAAATATCTTTTACCCAATTTATATTAGCGCTTTTAGTAATTGCCATATTAATTTTTTTAATAGCAAATGTTGAGTCATTTACCCAAAAATCCCCTTTAAAAGTCAACTCATTTTTCCTTCTTGGATAAAACACAATATTATAGCACCATTTATTATCTATAAAAGCTGTATCCGCTAAGACATAATTATATACATCTATACCTGTTCTCGATAATGGACTGGTAAAACTCTTGTCGAAGAAATTCAAATAATTGTCATAAATATCAAAATCATTATACAAATCTTTAATGAAAACATTAACTCCATCACCATTTCCAATTCCTGAATTTTTGTTAGCTTTCAGTATCTCTTTAGTTTTTTTAGTTTCATTATCTCCATATAATTCGGTGAGAGATTCATTGATAAAAATAGGTAAATAAGTTTTTCCTGTTACTCTAGAAGTATCGATGCTCTTGAAAACAAACTCCATTCCTTTGAAAATTTTACTTTTCATAAAGGCACTATCTATTGTATTCATATCAAACTCAACTTTTTCATATTTATCATATTGGTATTGTTTGAACATTTTTAAACCATTTTTTCTTCTTCTTTCCCAAATCTTTCTCAAAATATCCAAAGCCGGATTATTCTTTTTGGAAGTTTTTCCAGCAAAAATCTTTACTTCTTTTAAAGAATTCCCTTCTTTCAGCACAACTTTAAAATTATAATTTACCAAACTAGGGAGTTTCACTTCTTTATCTGGAAATCCAACAAAAGACACGACCAATGCCGAATAATTTTCAGGGGATTCTATATAGAAACGACCATCTTCATTCGAAACAACTCCTGTTTTTGAACCTTTAAAAACAACATTAGCATAGGGCACTGGTTGATTGGAATTATCAACCACAATTCCGCTAACTTTTGTCTGAGCAGAAAGACTAATCACAAAAACAAAGAGGAATATAATATGTGGAAATATCTTTTTCATGGGCATAAAAAAACTTCATCAATAAAGGATTGATGAAGTTTCAAATATAGGTAAATTTATATTATTTGTAAGTTACTTTTTTTACAGCTTTGATAACATCTTGTGCGTTTGGCAACCATTCTTTCAATAAAGTTGGTGAATAGGGCGCTGGAGTATCAGCCGTTGTAATTCTTTGAATTGGAGCATCCAAATAATCAAAAGCTCTTTCTTGAACCATGTAAGTTATTTCAGAAGCCACACTAGCAAATGGCCATGCTTCTTCTAATACTACTAATCGATTTGTTTTTTTTACTGAATTGATAATCGCATCATAATCCATTGGTCGAACGGTTCTCAAATCAATAATTTCGCAAGAAATTCCTGCTGCAGCTAATTCATCAGCTGCAATAAAAGCTTCTTTGATAATTTTTCCAAAAGAAACAATAGTTACATCTGTTCCTTGTCTTTTTATATCAGCTACACCAAGTGGAATGGTATATTCTCCTTCAGGCACTTCCCCTTTATCACCATACATTTGTTCAGATTCCATGAAAATAACTGGATCATTATCACGAATTGCAGCTTTCAACAATCCTTTGGCATCATAAACTGTTGATGGAACAACAACTTTCAAACCTGGCGTATTAGCAAACCAGTTTTCAAAAGCCTGTGAGTGTGTTGCTCCTAATTGTCCAGCAGAAGCTGTTGGCCCTCTAAAAACCATAGGCATAGGAAATTGACCAGCAGACATTTGGCGCATTTTTGCTGCGTTATTTATAATTTGATCAATACCAACTAATGAGAAGTTAAAAGTCATGTATTCAACAATAGGGCGACAACCATTCATTGCTGAACCAACAGCAATTCCAGCAAAACCAAGTTCGGCTATAGGAGTATCAATAACTCTTTTAGAGCCAAATTCATCAAGCATTCCTTTAGATGCTTTGTAAGCACCATTATATTCGGCTACTTCTTCACCCATTAAATATACTGATTCATCGCGACGCATTTCTTCACTCATTGCCTCACAAATAGCTTCTCTAAATTGTATTGTTCTCATTGTATGATTAAGTTACTTTCAAATTTTGAAAGGCAAAAATAAAAATTTAAAATGATTAAAAAACATTTATTGCCTTTAATTAATAGACTTTAGAAAAGACTTTGTTTATAAAATAAAATTAATCAATTTAACATGCACTACGAAATCGATTGAAATTTGAAAATATGTTATGCGCGCATATAAAAATTAGAAATATATTTTATACTTTTACACTCAGAAAATATACTTAATATAACAATAATGAAAATATTAGTTTGCATCAGCCATGTGCCTGATACTACTTCAAAAATCAACTTCATCAGTGGTGATTCTGAGTTTGATTCCAATGGAGTTCAATTTGTTATTAATCCTAATGACGAATTTGGATTAACTAGAGCCATTTGGTTTCAAGAACAACAAGGCGCTAATGTAACTGTGGTAAATGTAGGTGGTGCAGATACCGAACCAACTTTAAGAAAAGCTCTAGCGATTGGTGCTAATGAAGCAATCAGAGTTAATGCAACTCCAACAGATGGTTTTTTTGTAGCAAAACAATTAGCCCAAGTCGTTAAGAATGGCAATTATGACTTAGTAATCTGTGGTAAAGAATCCCTAGATTATAATGGAGGAATGGTACCAGGAATGTTAGCAGCATTATTAAATTTTAATTTTGTGAATTCTTGTACCGAACTTACTGTTGACGGAACTTCCGCAAAAGCATCCAGAGAAATTGACGGAGGAAAAGAAATAATTTCAGCTTCATTGCCCTTAATAATTGGTGGTCAAAAAGGAATAGTTGAAGAAAAAGATTTGAGAATTCCAAACATGAGAGGAATTATGACAGCGAGAACTAAAGTATTAACTGTACTTGAACCGGTTGCTGCAAACAATAATACAAAAGCAGTAAAATTTGAAAAACCAGCGCCAAAATCAGCTGTGAAATTATTTTCTGCAGATGATTTAGACGGACTAATAAATGCATTACACAACGAAGCAAAAGTTATTTAAAAACCAGATTTAATATTAACGATTTTTGAATGCTGTTTGCTAAAAAAATCTTAAATCTTAAATCTTAAATCTTAAATCAATATGTCAATATTAATATACGCAGAATCCGCAGACGGAAAATTCAAAAAAGTTGCCTTTGAATTAGCTTCATATGCCAAAAAAGTTGCCGAATCTTTAGGCACAACTGTTACCGCAGTGACTGTAAATGCTCGAAATATTTCCGAGTTATCAAAATATGGTGTAGATAAAGTTTTAAAAGTGTCTAACGACAAACTATCAAATTTTAATGTTAAAGCCTATGCAGACATTATCAAACAAGCGGCTCAAAAAGAAAGTGCTAAAGTAATTTTACTTTCTTCAACAACCGATAGTTTGTATTTGGCTCCTTTTGTTGCCGTTGGTTTAGAGGCAGGATTTGCATCAAATGTGGTTGGATTACCTCTATCAACTTTACCATTCCAAGTAAAGAGAACTGCTTTTTCAAACAAAGCATTTAACATAACCGAAATTTCTACTGAAGTAAAAGTACTAAGTCTGGCTAAAAATTCTTATGGTGTTTTTGAAAATACTTCATCTGCTAACGAAGAAGATTTTACTCCAAGTTTAAACGATGGTGATTTTAATGTAATAGTAGAATCAGTAGAAAAGTCAACCGGAAAAGTAACCATTGCTGATGCTGATGTTGTAGTCTCTGGTGGTCGTGGATTAAAAGGGCCAGAAAATTGGGGAATATTAGAAGAATTAGCTTCTGTGCTTGGCGCAGCAACTGCTTGTTCAAAACCAGTTTCTGATTTAGGCTGGCGTCCACATAGCGAGCACGTTGGTCAAACAGGTAAACCAGTTGCAACAAACTTATATGTAGCCATAGGAATATCTGGTGCTATACAACATATTGCGGGAGTTAATTCCTCAAAAATAAAAGTAGTTATCAATTCTGATGCTGACGCACCCTTTTTTAAAGTAGCCGATTATGGTATAGTAGGTGATGCTTTTGATATCGTTCCAAGATTAACACAAAAACTAAAGGAGTTTAAATCACAAAACGCCTAAACCAATATAGTAATCCAAACTAAGGGCCATCTGAAATTTTAATTTTCTGATGGCTCTTTTTTTATGTAATCCAATTCTAAAAGCAAAAAGTTTTTGTTACTTTGCATTGCGTTTAATAAGATCTAAATTAGAGTCTTGATACCCAGTAATCAATTCTTGACAAAAGAAAAATATGAGTTTAGTAAAACTAACTATAAAAGGTATTTCATATAGCCAAACACAAAATGGCGCTTATGCATTGATTTTAAATGAAGTTGATGGAGAGCGAAAACTGCCTATAGTAATTGGTGCTTTTGAAGCGCAATCTATAGCTATTGCTCTTGAAAAAGAAATTAAACCTCCAAGACCATTAACCCACGATTTATTTAAAAGTTTTGCAGATAGATTTGATATTATTGTAAAACAAGTTATAATTCACAAACTGGTTGATGGAGTTTTCTACTCAAGTATTATTTGTGAAAGAGATAAAATTGAAGAGATAATTGACGCTAGAACTTCGGATGCTATTGCACTAGCTTTGAGATTTAATGCTCCAATTTTTACATATAAAAACATTTTAGACAAAGCTGGAATTTATTTAAACAATCCAACTGAAATTGAAAATCAAAATATAGATGAAGGATTGCTTTCATCACCTGAAACTTTTGGATTAGATAAAAAGGGAAACGAACCAAAGGAAGTTTATGCTAAATTGAGCTTAACAGAACTTCATACATTACTTGAGACAGCTGTACAAAACGAAGATTATGAAAAAGCAGCCAGAATAAGAGACGAAATTTCAAAAAGAGAATCGTAAATGAAACAATATCATGATTTAATGCGACACGTATTAGAAAACGGTTGTCAAAAAGGAGACAGAACAGGAACAGGAACCAAAAGTGTTTTTGGCTACCAAATGCGTTTTGATTTAAATGAAGGTTTTCCAATGGTAACTACCAAAAAATTACATTTAAAATCAATCATTTATGAATTACTTTGGTTTTTAAAAGGTGATACAAATATCAATTATTTAAAAGAAAATGGAGTTAAAATTTGGGATGAATGGGCCGATGAAAAAGGTGATTTAGGTCCCGTTTATGGTCATCAATGGCGCAACTGGAATAGCGAAGAAATTGATCAAATAACAGAATTAATAGATACATTAAAAACAAATCCTAATAGCAGAAGAATGTTAGTTTCTGCTTGGAATCCATCTGTTTTGCCTGACACATCAAAATCTTTTGCCGAAAATGTAGCTAATGGGAAAGCAGCTTTACCTCCTTGCCATGCATTCTTCCAGTTTTATGTTGCTGAAGGAAAATTATCTTGTCAATTATACCAACGAAGTGCAGATATATTTTTAGGGGTGCCTTTCAATATAGCTTCCTATGCATTATTCACTATGATGATTGCACAGGTTTGTGGTTTACAAGTAGGCGAATTTATTCACACTTTTGGCGATGCTCACATTTATAATAATCATTTTGAGCAGGTAGAATTACAATTATCTCGCGAACCAAGACCTTTGCCAAAAATGACACTAAATCCAAATGTGAAAAATATTTTTGAGTTCCAATTTGAAGATTTTACTTTGATTGATTACAATCCCCATCCTCATATTAAAGGCGCTGTAGCTATTTAAATAATTTTTATCTTAATGATAAATTTAGTCTTATGGAAAAAGATCAACACGAATTATATGAATATGCTAGAGATAGAATAAAACAAAAAAAAAGTTTGTACTATCATTTTATTGTTCTATTTATCGGGAGCATATTTTTGTTCATTGCCAATAAATGGTTGTCGTTTTATCCCGAAACTAAATGGTGGATTTGGGCTGTAACTATCTGGATATTTGTTTTCCTATTTCATTTTATCAAAGTTTTTATTATTGATAGTTTTATGAACAAAAATTGGGAACGATCACAAATCGACAAGTTAATGCTACAACAAACTAAAAAAGTTGAAAAACTAAAAAATGATTTAGAAAATTCTAAATCTTCAGAAGAATGATAACACTTATTGCAGCTGTTGCACAAAATAATGCTCTCGGGAAAGACAATCAATTACTTTGGCATTTGCCTGATGATTTTAAAAGATTTAAAAACATTACATCTGGACATTATATAATCATGGGAAGAAAAACTTTTGAAAGTTTTCCAAAACCATTACCCAATAGAACTCATGTTATCATAACTCGTCAAAAGGAGTATAAACCAGAAGGCTGTATAGTAGTAAATTCATTAGATGAAGCTATACAATCTTGTCCAAAACAAGAAGACATATTCATCATTGGTGGTGGAGAAATTTATAAGCAATCCATAGTAATTGCAGATAAAATTGATATTACCAGAGTTCATAATAGTTTTGAAGCTGATACTTTTTTTCCTGAAATTGAAATAGAAAAATGGCAATTGATTTTTGAAGAATTTCATTCAAAAGACGAAAGACATGATTTTGATTTCACTTTTCAAACTTATGTTAGAAAATAATTTTGTTTTTTCATCCAAGTCTCAATCAATAATAAAGCTCTATTCTAATTAAAATATTGGTTTATATTTGTAGAAATTTCTACAATGTCAAAAAATATAACGCCTTATAAAGATTCTACACTAAGCAAAAAAGATCAAGTAACCCAAATGTTTGATACTATTTCAGGAAGCTATGATGAACTGAATAGGGTTATTTCACTTGGAATAGATGTTAAGTGGCGAAAAAAAGTAGTTGATTTAGTGGCAAAAAAAAATCCTGAAAATATTCTTGATATTGCCACTGGCACAGGAGATTTAGCAATTTTAATGACGCAAACTTCAGCCAAAAAAATTGTTGGACTAGATTTGTCAGTAGGCATGCTCGATGTAGGAAAACAAAAAATAATAGATAAAAACCTCACTGAAAAAATAAAAATGGTTGTGGGTGATAGTGAAAACATTCCTTATCCTGATAATTATTTTGATGCCATTACCGTTTCATTTGGAATCAGAAATTTTGAAACTTTAGAAAAAGGACTAGCAGAAATCTATAGAGTTTTAAAACCTAATGGCATTTTTGTAATACTTGAAACTTCGGTTCCTACTAAATTTCCATTCAAACAAGGATATGCTTTTTATACTAAATTGATACTGCCGTTAATTGGAAAAATATTTTCAAAAGACAATAATGCATACGGATATTTATCAGAGTCAGCAGCAAATTTTCCTTATGGCGAAGCTTTAAACAATATTTTACAAAAAATATCGTTTATAGAATGTAAAGCGATGCCGCAAACATTTGGGGTTGCTACTATATACACCGCCACAAAAATTTAAACCTGTTTTCTTCAGCAACAAAATGAAAAAACTAATTATCTTCTTTGTACTAATTTCCATTTCAGCTCAAGGCCAGTTGGGAAAGAGTATTTTTTCAAAAGACCCAATTATTAATTTGGAAAATTTCGACAAACAAAGACTTTATTGGGGTTATTTTCTAGGATTTAGTACGTTTGATTTCAAAACAGATTATAAAGTTCCTGGACAAGATATCAATATAACAGGAAATACTGGGTTTAATGTTGGTCTTGTTGGGAGTCTTCGTCTACAAGAATATATAGAATTGCGCTTTGAACCTGGTCTTTATTATGCCAGTAGGACATTGACATATCCTCAATTCTCAAATGATAGAGACGGTTTGCGCGAAGTAAAAGCAACTTATATCGATTTTCCTTTAATGTTAAAATTTTGTTCTAAAAGAACCGGAAACGTAAGACCGTATTTAGTTGGCGGATTGTCATCAACATTAAATTTGTCAAGTAATTCTAAATCAAAAGATGATAATTACCAACAGAAATTTAGAGTAAAACCTTGGACTCAAAATTATACTTTAGGTTTTGGTCTAGATTTATATTTTGAATACTTTAAATTTTCTCCTTCCATTAGAGGAGTTTTTGGATTAAAGGATGAATTAATTAGAGATGATGACCCGAATAGCCCTTGGACTGGAAATATACATTCGATGAAAACACGAGCTGTGCTTATCAATTTTACATTCCATTAAAAAACTTAAAATATTTCGCTATTCAATATTTCGTCTAAATTCGCTCAAAAATATTGCGGTTGCAGTAGCCACGTTTAAACTTTCTGCTTGTTGGATATCTCCAAATCTAGGTATTGCAATTCTATTTTTAATAAATTTTTCTAATTCTGAGGAAATCCCGTTGGCTTCATTTCCAAATATCAGAATTCCATCTGCTGATAATTTTTCTTTATAAATAATTGCGCCATCCATAAAAGCTCCAAAAACAGGTAAAGAAGTATTGGCAATAAAACTTTTTAAGTCTAAATAACTGACATTTACTCTAGCAATGGAACCCATAGTGGCTTGAATAACTTTTGGATTATATACATCTACTGTCTCTGGAGAACACAAAATTTGTTTAACTCCAAACCAATCTGAAAGCCTTATAATAGTTCCTAAATTTCCTGGATCACGAATGTCGTCAAGAGCTATAATCAAACCTAAATTTTCGATTACATTATCATTTGGGATTTTAAAAATAGCTAAACAAGAGCTTGGTGAATTCAAAGCTGAAATTCTTTTCATGTCTTGTTCGCTGATCAAAGATTTATGGTGATTAGCTATGTTTTCAAAAATACTTGTATTTTCATACAAATGTTCAAGCACAAAATTTGATTGTAACAATTCTTGAATTACTTTTACACCTTCAGCAATAAACATTTGGTGTTCAAATCGATATTTTTTTTGCTGAAGACTTGTAATAAATTTTATTTGGCTTTTACTAACCATAAAATACTGTATTTTTGAATTAAATATTTTAGACCACTTGAAAAAGAGCATCACAAAAATATCACTATTTATTCTAACTGCACTAATTATATTTGGTTGTAACACTCTAAAAAGAGTTCCTGACGGAAAAAGTCTCTTGACTAAAAATGATATTTATGTTGATAACAAAAAAGACAACTCTGAAGACAACACAAATCAACTATATCAGAAACAAAACAGTTCTATTCTTGGATACAGACTTAGGTTAAATATTTTCAATTTGGCCAGACCAAAATCAGATTCATTATTCAAATCAATAATGATTAAGAATCCAAAAAGATATTATAGAAAAGCCAAATGGCTTTCTAAAAAACAAGTAAAAAGATTAGGCGAATCGTTCTTGTACTCAGGCATAGATAATTTTTTAAGAAAAACGGGGGAAGCACCAATTATTTTGGACACTTCAAGTACTAGAAAATCTTTAAAGCGATTAAAATCTTATTATTTTAATAGAGGATATTTTGATGTTGTAACAAGATATAAAATTGATAGTTTAGCTAAGAAAAAAGTAAAACTTAGATATGACATTGAAACTGGAAAACCCTTCATGATTGATAGTATCAGTAGTTCTATTACTAGTAAACCATTAGATTCTATTTATCAATTAATGAAGAAATATTCTGTATTAAAATCAAACAAACGATTTATATCTAGCGATTTTGACGATGAAAGAGCAAGAATTACAGAAGATTTTAGAAACAATGGTGCTTTTAGATTTCAACAAAATTATGTGACCTATGATATTGACACACTTTCAAAAACACATAAGGCTAATGTAGAATTAGTAATAGAAAATGAATCTATAAGAGTTGAAGACAGTATTTATTCTTTACCGTTTAAACTTTATAAAATTAGTAAAGTAAATATTTTTACTGATTATAGTGCTACAAATCCAAATGCCATTATTAAAGACAGTACTGTATACAAAGGGTTCCATTTATACAGTTTCAACAAATTGAAATATAAACCAAAAGCAATTACTGATGGTGTTTTTGTGATAAAAGAAAATTATTTTTCAGATAAAAACTCAGCTTTAACTTCAAAATATTTAAGTAACCTTAAAGTTTTCAACTATCCATTAATACAATATGTTCAGGATAAAAATCAAGAAGATGGATTGATTGCTAATATTTATTTAACTCCAAGAAAAAAATATACATTTGGATTCTCAACAGATTTTACTCATTCAAACATTCAAGATTTTGGAATATCTGGAAACACATTTTTAGGAATTCGAAATGTATTTAATGGTGCTGAAACTTTTGAATTAGGATTTAGAGGCAATATAGGTTCGTCAAAAGATTTAGCCAATCCAAATAATAATTTTTTCAATATCTCAGAAATTGGAGTTGATGCCAAATTAAATTTTCCTAGAATATTTTTTCCTTTAAAAACAGATAAAATCATTCCAAAAACTATGATACCTTATACTACTTTTAGTGTGGGATACTCTAAACAAACCAATATTGGATTAGACAAACAGAACTTTACAAGTTCATTAGCATACAGTTGGACACCTACAAAAAATACAAATTTAAAATTTGATTTATTCAATGTTCAATTTGTTAGAAATCTAAATCCTTCCAACTATTTTAATATATATAAATCATCATACAACTCCATTAATCAAATTGCTCAAAGCTATCCTACGGTAAATGCAAGTTATTTTAACCCGATCACAGGCAACCTAATTATTGAAGATGGTGTTTTTGGGTTTGCAAATGATGTTGTTGAAAATCAAAGCATTGTTGTTTCACCAAATGATGCTAAATCAATCTTAAGTATTTTAGAAAGAAGAGCTAGATTGACCGAAAACAACTTGATTTTCGCTTCTAATATTACCTACGCTAAAACATCACAAAAAGATTTATTTGACAACAACTTTTATGCTGTCAAAGCAAAAATAGAATCTGCTGGAAATGTATTGTCTTTATTTGCCAACTTATCTAAACAACTGCAAAATCAGGATGGAACTAAAACTATTTTTAATGTTGCTTATTCCCAGTATGTAAAATCTGAATTTGAATTTATTAAACATTGGGATTTAAAGCGTAAAAAAGTATTGGCTACAAAAGTTTTTGCTGGAATAGCGATACCCTATGGAAACTCAAACAGCATTCCATTTTCTCGAAGTTATTTTGCGGGCGGAACCAATGATAATAGAGCATGGCAATCCTATAGTTTAGGGCCAGGTTCAAGTGGAAGTGTTTTGGATTTTAATGAGGCAAATATGAAACTATTATTTAGTACTGAATTACGATTTAATATTTTCAAAAAATTAAACGGCGCTGTCTTTACTGATGTTGGAAATATTTGGAATGTTTTAGACAATACAACATATGAACCTTCCATTTTTAGTGGATTGAAATCCTTAGGCAATATTGCTGTAGGTTCAGGATTTGGATTTAGATATGATTTTAGTTTCTTTATTATTCGACTAGATTTAGGATTTAAGACTTATAATCCCTCTATTAATTTACAAGAAAAATGGTTTAAAGAGATGCGCTTCGATAAATCGGTGATAAATATTGGAATTAATTATCCTTTCTAAATTTAGAAATTATTATTTTTGCAAACTTAACATAATAAACAAAATAAGACAATGGGGCACAATATCAAACCTGGAGTTGCTACTGGAGATGAAGTTCAAGCAATATTTAATCATGCAAAAGAAAACGGATTTGCACTTCCTGCAGTTAACGTAATTGGTTCAAGTACTATAAACGGAGTTTTAGAAACAGCCGCAAAATTAAATGCTCCAGTTATTATTCAATTTTCAAATGGTGGCGCTCAGTTTAATGCTGGAAAAGGACTTTCTAATATTGGTGAAAAAGCAGCTATTGCTGGTGGTATTGCAGGCGCAAAACACATTCACACTTTGGCAGAAGCTTACGGTGCTACTGTAATTCTTCATACTGACCATTGTGCCAAAAAATTATTACCTTGGATTGATGGTTTATTAGACGCTTCAGAGAAAAGTTTTGCTGAAACTGGAAAACCATTATTTTCTTCGCACATGATTGATTTATCAGAAGAGCCAATCGAAGAAAATATTGAAATTTGTAAAACTTATTTGGCTAGAATGAGCAAAATGGGAATGACTTTAGAAATTGAACTCGGAATTACTGGTGGTGAAGAAGATGGTGTAGACAATTCTGATGTAGATAGCTCAAAACTCTATACACAACCTTCAGAAGTGGCTTATGCTTATGAAGAATTACTAAAAATATCTCCTAAATTTACTATTGCAGCTTCTTTTGGAAATGTACATGGTGTTTACAAACCAGGAAACGTAAAATTAACACCAAAAATTTTAAAAAACTCTCAAGAATATGTTCAAAACAAATTCAATGCCGGACATAATCCTGTTGACTTTGTTTTCCATGGTGGTTCTGGTTCTACATTAGAAGAAATTAGAGAAGCTATTTCTTATGGAGTAATTAAAATGAATATCGATACCGATTTACAATTTGCCTATACCGAAGGCATCAGAGATTATATGGTTTCTAAAATTGATTATTTAAGAACACAAATCGGAAGTCCGGAAGGCTCAGATTCTCCAAACAAAAAACACTACGATCCTAGAAAATGGATTAGAGAAGGCGAAGTAACTTTTATCAAAAGATTAGAAGAAGCTTTTGCTGACTTGAACAACATAAACACATTATAATTAACAATTGATAATTGATAATTATTCATTGTCAATTATCCATTATCCATTAAATTATGGCTTGGTTTAAAAGAACAGAAAAAGGAATAACAACACCCACGGAAGACAAGAAAGATGTTCCTAAAGGACTTTGGTATAAATCACCAACAGGAAAAATTATTGATCAAGACGAACTAGCAAGAAACCTATGGGTTAGTCCAGAGGATGATTTTCATGTTAGAATTGGCAGTAAAGAATACTTTGAAATCTTGTTTGACAACAATGAATTCAAAGAATTAGATGCAAAAATGACTGCCAAAGATCCGTTAGGATTTGTAGATACCAAAAAATATTCAGACCGATTAAAAGAAGCTATCGAAAAAACAGGGTTGAAAGATGCTGTTCGCACTGGTGTTGGAAAATCAAAAGGAAATGTTTTAGTAGTATGCTGTATGGATTTTGCTTTTATTGGTGGTTCTATGGGTGCTGTAGTAGGAGAAAAAATTGCTCGTGGTATTGATTATGCCATCAAACATAAAACACCATTTGTAATGATTTCAAAATCGGGTGGAGCGCGTATGATGGAAGCGGCTTATTCTTTAATGCAATTAGCCAAAACCTCAGCAAAATTAGCGCAACTAGCCGAAGCAAAAATTCCTTATATTTCTTTATGTACTGATCCTACAACGGGTGGAACAACCGCTTCTTACGCAATGCTTGGCGATATAAATATCTCTGAACCTGGTGCATTGATTGGGTTTGCGGGTCCACGTGTAGTGCGTGACACAACAGGAAAAGATTTGCCCGAAGGTTTCCAAACGGCAGAGTTTGTTTTAGACCACGGCTTCCTTGACTTTATCACGCCAAGAAAAGAATTGAAAGATAAAATTAACCTTTATATTGATTTGATTTTAAATCAAGAAATTAGATAGTTTTAAATACTAAACAAAAAAAGCATATAAAAACACAAAGAAAATACTTTGTGTTTTTTTATGTCAAAAAACTACATTCCACTTCTAATCGCTTCCACAGGGTCAAGTTTTGAAGCAGAAATAGCTGGAAGAATTCCTGAGATTAGTCCAATGATAGCAGCTAAACCAGTTCCCAAAAGAATATTTCCTATGCTTAAAACAAATTCAAAATCTAATACATTGGTTAAAACAATAGCAATTATCCAGACTAACAACAAACCTATAAACCCACCGATAACACAAAGAATAATAGCTTCAAAGAGAAATTGGAACAGGATAAATTTATTCTTGGCACCCAATGATTTTTGAATTCCAATTAAATTAGTTCTTTCCTTTACAGAAACAAACATGATGTTAGCAATTCCAAATCCACCAACTAGCAATGAAAATAAACTAATAATCCAACCACCAACTTTCATATTGCCAATAATTCCATCAATCAAATCGGTAAATCCAGATAATACACTGATAAAGAAATTATCGATTTCTCCATCTTTTACTCCTCTAAAATTGCGTAATTTTTGACCTATCTCGCCTTTTAATGCTTCCATGTCAATGCCTTTATTCGGCTTAATGATGATAAGTGGTATAAGAATTTTATTATTATCACCATATAATCTTCTCATAAAATTGGATGGAAAAAAAACGGTAGTATCATCATCGCCACCTATAGAAAACCCAGATTCACCTTTCTTTTTTGTAACACCTATAACCGTAAATTTTTGACCATACATTCTAACTTGTTTACCTATTGGTACAGCACCTTCAAACAAACCTTCAGCAATATCATAGCCCAATACAACTACTTTTTTACCAGAGATTGATTCTGACTCATTAAAAAATCTTCCTTCAGCAAACTCCATTCTTTGAATATCATCAAACTCAGAAGTGGCAGGAACCATATTTACAGTATTAATGGTTTTTGATTCAAATTTTAAGGTTTGAGATGATGTGAAATATTGAAAACAAGAATTCTCTATATTGTTTAAAGACCCTTTTAAGTATTGATATTCTTCATATTTTACATGAGGAAATTGTTCTCTTTTCCATTTTGGAATATCAGTTGGACCAAATGAAATACTAGTTACATAAATAGTGTTTTTATCTAAGGACATTAAATCACTTTTTATTTTTCTATCCAAAGAGTCAACGGCTGCCAAAACAGCAATAATAGAAAAAATACCTATAGTTACTCCGAGCAAAGAAAGCAACGTTCGCAATTTGTTATTACGCAAAGCATTCATAGCAAAAGCAAAGCTTTCTTTCAATAAACGAAGATAAAATAACATCTACTTGTTTTTAGGATGTGTAAATTTCATCAAAATATTCTGAAATTACTAATATTTTACTGACTGCTTTGTAAGTGTAATAAAATAAAATTTTGTTGCAGTTCATTCTTGAATTTTGTAATCAAAAAAACTACTTTTGTATACTAAAATCTAACTGTCAACAGACAGGCACAACACACAAAATATGTCAACTACAAAAACAATCCAATCGGCGCTTATTTCTGTCTTTTCAAAAGAAGGGTTAGAACCGATTGTTCGTAAACTACACGAACAAAATGTCACTTTATATTCCACTGGCGGAACAGAAGAGTTCATCAATAATTTGGGAATTCCAGTTGTTCCTGTTGAAGAAGTTACTTCCTACCCTTCAATACTTGGCGGAAGAGTAAAAACGCTACATCCAAAAATTTTTGGCGGAATTTTAAACCGTCAAGACAATGAAACCGATGTGGCTCAAATGAAAGATTTTGAAATTCCACAACTAGATTTGGTAATTGTCGATTTGTATCCGTTTGAAAAAACTGTAGCCTCAGGTGCAAGTGAAGCTGATGTCATTGAGAAAATAGATATTGGTGGAATTTCATTAATTCGTGCTGCTGCTAAAAATTTTAAAGACACGGTTATTGTTGCTTCAGTTAATGAATATGCTATTTTATTAGATTTGATTTCTTCACAAAACGGAGAAACAACTATAGAACAAAGAAGATATTTAGCAACAAAAGCTTTTCATGTTTCTTCGCACTATGACTCCTCAATCTTCAACTATTTCAATGCAGATGAAACCTTTTTTAAAGTCAGTATTGCCGAGGGTCAAATATTGAGATATGGAGAAAATCCACATCAAAAAGGGTTTTTCTTTGGGGAATTTGATAAAATGTTTACGAAATTACACGGTAAAGAATTATCATATAATAATTTGTTAGATGTCGATGCTGCGGTAAATTTAATTTTAGAATTTAAAAATAACGAACCAACTTTTGCCATTTTAAAACACAATAATGCTTGTGGCTTAGCTACAAGAAAAACTATATCAGAAGCCTATTTGGCTGCATTAGCTTGTGATCCAACTTCAGCTTTTGGTGGGGTTTTGATTGCTAATTCAATAATAGATTTGGCAACAGCCAACGAAATAAATTCTCTCTTCTGCGAAGTGGTAATAGCACCAAATTTTGATGAAGAAGCTGTTGCCGTTTTATCTGAAAAGAAAAATAGAATTGTTTTGGTTCAACACGAAGTGGATTTACCAAACAAACAAGTCAGAACTTGTCTAAACGGTTTGTTGGTTCAAGATAAAAATAACATTACAGACACAGTAGACCATTTAAAAGTTGTTACAAATATGGCTCCAACGGCTCAAGAAATAGACGACTTATTATTTGCATCAAAAATTTGTAAAAACACTAAATCAAATACGATTGTATTTGCAAAAAACAAAACATTAGTAGCATCAGGAACAGGACAAACATCTCGAGTAGATGCCCTGAAACAAGCAATTGAAAAAGCACAAACTTTTGGGTTTGATTTGAAGGGTGCTGTGATGGCAAGTGATGCTTTTTTCCCTTTTCCAGATTGTGTTGATATTGCACATAAAGCTGGAATTACAGCTGTAATTCAACCTGGTGGTTCGATTAAAGATGAATTGAGTATTAATTTTTGCAACGAAAATAAAGTTGCAATGGTATTTACAGGAACACGTCATTTTAAACATTAATTTGTTTAACTTTGTACGTTAATTTTTTATAAACATTAAACCATAAAAAACCTATGGGATTTTTTGATTTCATGACTGAGGACATCGCTATTGACCTTGGTACAGCCAACACTCTGATAATACACAACGATAAAGTTGTAATTGATAGCCCGTCAATTGTTGCTAGAGATAGAATATCGGGGAAAATTATCGCTGTTGGAAAAGAAGCCAACATGATGCAAGGTAAAACCCATGAAAACATAAAAACTATTCGTCCATTGAAAGATGGGGTTATAGCCGACTTTGACGCATCTGAAAAAATGATTTCGATGTTCATCAAAAGCATTCCTGCGTTAAAGAAAAAAATGTTTACACCAGCACTTAGAATGGTAGTTTGTATTCCTTCAGGAATTACAGAAGTAGAAATGCGTGCGGTTAAAGAAAGTTGTGAACGTGTAAACGGAAAAGAAGTATACTTAATACACGAGCCAATGGCTGCAGCAATTGGTATTGGTATCGATATTATGCAGCCAAAAGGAAACATGATTGTAGATATTGGTGGTGGAACCACAGAAATTGCGGTGATTGCACTTGGAGGAATTGTTTGTGATAAATCGGTTAAAATTGCTGGTGATGTTTTTACAAATGACATCGTTTACTACATGAGAACACAACACAATTTATTTGTAGGAGAAAGTACAGCAGAAAAAATTAAAATTACTATTGGAGCGGCCACAGACGATTTAGAAACACCTCCAGATGATATGTCAGTTCAAGGACGAGACTTATTGACTGGAAAACCCAAACAAGTAGAAGTCTCATACAGAGAAATTGCTAAAGCTTTAGATAAATCTATTCAACGTATTGAGGATGCTATTATGGAAACCTTATCGCAAACACCACCTGAATTAGCAGCCGATATTTATAATACTGGAATTTATCTTGCTGGTGGAGGTTCAATGTTGAGAGGATTAGACAAACGTATTTCTCAAAAAACAGATTTACCAGTTTATATAGCGGAAGACCCATTAAGAGCTGTAGTTCGTGGAACAGGAATGGCGCTTAAAAATATCCCTAAATTCAGAAGCATATTAATAAAATAGTGTTTCCCGTAAAATACTGAGTACTGAATACTGAAACTGAACACTAGAAAACGATGCAGCAAATATTTAATTTTATACTTAAAAACAGTAATCGCTTACTGTTTTTGCTGCTTTTGGTAATATCCCTTTCACTGACAATTCAATCACATTCTTATCACAAAAGTAAAATCATTAGTTCAGCTAATTTCTTTACTGGCGGTATTTATGAAAAGATAAATAACATTGATGAATATTTTGGTTTGAAATCACAAAATGACGAGCTTGCCAAAGAAAATGCCCGACTAAAAACGTTGCTTTTCAATCAAAGAGACACTACAAAACTTCCTCAGATAGATTCCATTAAAGGCGTTAATAAAATAGATATTCTAGTTTCAAAAGTAATTCGGAATCCTTATAGTTCGCTGGAAAATTTCATCACTATTAACAATGGCTCAACCTCAGGTATAAAACCTAATATGGGTGTAATAAATAGTGCCGGGATAATTGGAATTGTAGATAACACTTCTAAAAATTATGCAACCATCATTAGCGTTTTAAATGTTAATATCAAAATAAACGCCAAAATTAAAAAATCAAATCACTTTGGCTCTTTAGTTTGGAATGGAAAAAGCACAGGATTTGCTCAACTAATTGATGTGCCAAGATTAGCTGGTGTTCGAAAAGGTGATACTATTGTTACTGGTGCAGAATCTAGGGTTTTCCCAGAAAATATCGGCATCGGTACAATTGATAAAGTTTATATTGATAACGAAACTAACTATTACACTTTAGATATAAAATTATTTAATGACATGACTAATTTAGGACATGTTTATGTCATTAAAAATAAGGATGCCGATGAAATAATCAATTTAGAAAACAAAAGCAAAAAAGATGAATAGTGCATTAGGAAATGTTGCCCGTTTTGTCTTGTTGCTTACCGCACAGGTTTTGATATTCAATAGAATTGATCTCTTCGGATTTATCAACCCATTCCCATACATTCTTTTTATTATTTTGTACCCTGTAAACGGAAATAAAACAGGACTTATAGTAGCTAGTTTCTTTCTAGGACTGCTTATGGATATGTTTTGGAATTCTGGTGGAGTTCATGCTGCTGCTTGTGTTGTTCTTGCTTATTATCGACCATCAATTTTTAAATTTTCTTTTGGTTTAAGTTATGAATATCAAACCGTTAAACTAAATGATATTTTAACTCCCGAACGTTTTTCTTTTATTCTAATTGCTGTTGTAATCCATCATGCTATTTTATTTTTTCTTGAAATTTTTAAAATTAGTTTCCTTTGGGATATTTTAGCGCGAACCGTTTTGAGTACTATTTTTACAATTACCTCTTGCATAATTATCATTTATATCATTAAGCCTAGCAAAAAATGAGAAAAGTTTTATTGCCTACAATCATTTTCATTGCTACTATTTTACTTGTAATTCGTCTTTTTTATTTGCAAGTAATTGATGATACTTTAAAATTAAAATCAGATAATAATGCTATAAAAATAAATTATGATTATCCTGAAAGAGGCTACATATATGACAGAAATGGTAATTTATTAGTTGCAAATCAGCCTTCTTATGATATTATGGTAATCCCAAAAGATGTCAAAGAAATAGACACTTCTGAATTTTGTACATTGTTAAAAATCACCAAAGAAGATTTTTTAAAAAAGATAGCAAAAGCAAAAGTCTATAGTCCAAGATTACCTTCAGTTTTCCTTTCTCAGCTTAACAAAAAAGAATATGCAGCTTTTCAAGAAATTGAGAGAAAATTTGCTGGATTTTATATTCAAAAACGTTCATTAAGAGACTACCAAGTGCCCTGTGGAGCAAATGTTTTTGGATTTATTACACAAGTAAATGACAAAATAATTTCCAAAAACAAATACTACAATAGTGGCGATTTAATTGGTAGGCAAGGAGTTGAAGAAAGTTATGAGGAAATTTTAAGAGGTATCAAAGGAGTAAAATACATCCAAAAAGATAAATACAATCGTGAAATAGGTTCTTATAAAGAAGGTCGATTCGATACAATTGCTGTGCAGGGTAAAGACATAAATTTAACCTTAGACGCAGAACTTCAAAAATATGGTGAAGAATTGATGATTAATAAACGCGGTGGAATTGTCGCTATAGAACCAAAAACTGGTGAAATTTTAGCATTAGTTACTGCTCCATCCTATGACCCTGCAATATTAGTAGGCAGACAGCGTTCTAAAAATTATACTATGTTGTATCACGATTCTATCGCAAAACCATTGTACGACAGAGGTCTTTTAGCTCAATATCCTCCTGGATCACCTTTCAAAATATTAACTGGCCTAGTAGCATTACAAGTAAAAGCTATAGATGAAAATACTAGCATAATTTGTAATCACGGATTTAGCTTTGCACCAGGCAGATTCATGAGATGCCACTGTCATGGCGGAGTAATACAATTGCATCGCGGAATTTATGAATCATGTAATACCTTCTTCTCTACTTCCTATATGCGAACACTTGATAAGTTCTCAGATCCATCTGTAGGAGTTGATGTTTGGAGCAAACACTTAAAAACATTTGGCCTTGGAGAATTTATGGGCTATGATTTACCTACCGGTAGAAAAGGAAACATACCTACATCAAAAACCTATAACAAAGTATATAAAGGATGGCGTTGGAGTAGTAAAACTATTGTATCCAATGCTATAGGACAAGGGGAGGTTTTAATGACTCCTATGCAATTAGCCAATATGATGGCTACAGTTGCAAATAGAGGTTTTTACTTTACCCCTCATATTGTTAGAAAAATCAAAGGCCAAATCATTGATAAAAAATTTACAACAAAGCATAAAACTACCATAAACAGAAGATACTTTGAAACTATGATAAGTGGGCTATTTGATGTATATAATTTTGGTACAGCGCATGGATTAAACGTTGATGGAATAGATATATGCGGGAAAACAGGTACCGCTGAAAATTTTACCAAAGTTGATGGCAAACGCGTACAACTCAAAGACCACTCGATTTTTGTAGCCTTTGCTCCAAAAGATAATCCAAAAATTGCCATTGCCATACTAGTGGAAAACGGTGGATTTGGTGCTACTATAGCTGGACCGATAGCCAGTTTAATGATTGAAAAATATATCAAACACAAAATAACTCGTAAAGATTTAGAAACACGTATTTTAGCAAAAGACTTACAGCCAGAATACAACCGTTTTATTTCGAAACCAATAAGAGACACTTTGATTAATACCAAAGTTACAATAAAGGAAAAAGCTGTAGTTACTATAAAAGATACCAGTGGAATTAAAAAGAGAACTGCTCTAAAACCTTAATTTCTCGAAAAATGAAAAATCAGAGTGTAACGAATAATTTGGATTGGATAAGTGTAGTTATCTATATTACATTGTTAATAATGGGTTGGCTCAATATTTATTCTTCTTCACTATCAACCATTGCAGAAGAAACTTCTATTTTTGATTTCACTCAAATTTATGGAAAACAATTCATGTTCATCTTGTTGACCATACCAGTAGTCTTTATTGTACTTTCTGTAGATGGAAAATTCTATGAAAAATTTTCAAGTGTTATATATGTAATTGGATTATTATCCTTAGCTGGATTATTTGTCTTTGGAAAAACTATTAAAGGACAAGCCAATTGGTATTCGTTTGGCTCTTTTGGTTTACAACCCTCTGAGTTTGTTAAAGCTGCAACTGCTTTGGCTTTAGCAAAATATTTAAGTGATGTTCAAGTAAATTTAAAAGATACTAATCGGCAAATTCAAGCACTTGGAATTCTTGGGTTACCCATTTTGTTAATTTTACCTCATGATCCAGGGAGTGCTTTAATTTATAGTGTTTTTATTTTAGTTTTATATAGAGAAGGTTTGCCATCATGGTATGTTTGGACAGGATTTATTGCATTAATCCTTTTTGTCTTTGCCTTAATTATAAAACCTCTTGTGTTAACAGGAATTGCTTTAGCAGCTATTATTTTTATTTATTACAGAAGTAGAATTATAAATCGTAATTGGATACTTAGCAGTATTATTTTCGTAATGATAGGTGGTTTTGTTTTTTCTGTAGATTATGTTTTTGAGAATGTATTTAAACAACATCATCGCGATCGTTTCAATATACTTTTAGGCAAACAAGTAGATATGAAAGGTATTGGTTATAATAGTAATCAGTCTGAAATAGCAATCGGATCGGGCGGTTGGTTTGGAAAAGGATATCTTGAAGGAACGCAAACAAAAGGTGGTTTTGTGCCAGAACAACATACCGATTATATTTTTACAACCGTAGGTGAAGAATGGGGTTTTATTGGCTCTTTGTTTGTTATTGCTTTATTTGTTTGTTTAATTATACGGATTATTTATTTATCGGAACGACAGAAGACCAAGTTCAGCAGAGTCTATGGCTATTGTGTTGCTGGAATTTTATTCATACATTTCTTTGTTAATATAGCTATGGTTATTGGTATTTTTCCAACTGTTGGAATTCCGCTTCCGTTCTTTTCTTATGGGGGTTCAGGTTTATGGGGATTTACCATTTTACTTTTTATTTTCCTAAAAATGGATGCTAATAAAGTAAACGAGTGGTAATATTATAATTGAATATTAAAATATTTAACAAAAAAATACCGCTGATTAGCGGTATTTTTTTTATTGGAAAGCTATTTTAGGACTTTACTACTTTATCTTTTTTAACTTTAGTAGTTAATCCTTTACCATTTTCAGATTGTAAATCGTTTAATATATGAATAGCCTCTTCTATATATATATCTTTTGACAAGCTTTCATGCCATCTATCTCTTTTCTCTTTAAGAATAGAATCTTTTGACATCGCTTCTAATTCATAAGGTAGAGATTTGAATTCAAATATGTTTTTGTAGTCCGCAATTGACTTATATTTTTTGTTTTTTTCTTCTAAAGATTTTTGTTCTGCCTTAAATTTATCAATATTTAGGCTATAAACATTTTCTTTATTTCTATCATCGAGCCACTTAGCATTTTCATCAATCAATTTCATTTGTGGATTAGCTTGCATTCGGGTTTTACTTTTTGAAATAGCCAAATCAAAATTGTTTTGTTTGTTCCAAACTTGATAATCAGCAGGATCAATTTTATCCCATGGCATAGCATTATCCATGTCTTTTTCACCCATTTTAAGATAGGAATATCTATCTGGAATAGCAATATCACTCTTCACTCCTTCTAACTGAGTAGAACCTCCATTTATTCTATAGAATTTCTGAGTAGTTGTTTTTAATGCTCCTAAATCTCCATAGGTACTTCCACGAACAAATTGATTTAAATCAATAACATTTTGTACTGTTCCTTTTCCATAGGATTGCTTACTACCTATTATAACTCCTCTTTTATAATCTTGAATTGCAGCAGCTAAAATTTCTGAGGCTGATGCTGAAAATTCATTTATCATAATTACTAATGGTCCATCCCACTGCACTTTTATGTCTCTATCATAAAGCACTTCTTTTTTTCCGGCAGATGATTTAATTTGAACAATTGGTCCTTGCTCTATAAACAAACCAGCAATATCAACAACAGTTTTTAATGAACCGCCACCATTATCTCTTACATCCATCACAATTCCTTGAACACCTTCTTTTTTTAATCTTTCTACTTCAATGGCAACATCTTTACCTGCATCACGACTATTTTGATCTTCAAAATCAATATAAAATTTTGGAAGATAAATAACGCCATATTTTAGTCCGTCCTTTTCTACCACACTAGATTTTACATACGTTTCTTCAATTTCAACCTGATCTCTTATAATAGTAATTACTTTGATTGCGCCATCTTGTCTTTTTATGGTCAATCTAACTTCAGTCCCTTTTGGACCTTTAATTTTTTTAACTACATCATCCAATCTCATACCTACAACATCTATAGGTTCAGCATCTGCTTGAGCAACTTTTAATACTATATCTCCTGCTTCTAGTTCTTTTCCTCTCCATGCTGGTCCGCCTGAAATCAATTCAGTTATTTCTGTGAAATCTCCTTTCTTTTGCAAACGTGCACCAATGCCTTCTAACTTTCCACTCATACTAACATCAAATCGCTCTTTTTCACTTGGTGCCATATAGGAAGTGTGAGGATCAAAACGAGAAGCAATAGTATTCACATATACTGAAAACCAATCTTCTCTATCTAAATCCGCAATAAAATTAAAATTGTCATTCAATGAATTTAGAGTACTCTCTCTTGTTTCTTTTTCTAATTGTTCAAATGTTTTAGGCTCTGATTTTTTTGTTTCATCTTTATTTTTTAATTTATCTTCTTCCAATTTTTGTTTTTCAACCAAGGAAGATAAAGCCGATAATTTAACCTGCAAACGCCATCTTTCTTCTAATTCCTCTTTAGATTTAGCAAAAGGTATTTTTTCATAATCGGTATTAAAATTCTCCACTTTTTTATAATCAAAAGGTTTTTCTAGAGCGGTTTTATAATAGCTTTTACTTTGCTCCATTCTTTGCATTAAACGATTATAAGTCAAATCAAAAAAAGTTAAATCTTTATCTTTTATTTGTTCATCTAATTTTGTTTCATAGCTAGAAAACTCCTGTATATCTGATTGCAAGAAAAAACGCTTAGAAGGATCTAAGGCATTCAAATAATCTTTATAAACCCCTTTAGAAAATGCGTCATCAATAGCAGCAGGATTGTAGTGCCCCTTTTCGATTACAAAAGTTAATAACTCAATAAGTAATTTATCTTTTTCTGGATCTGTTGGATTTTGTTTTGGAATAAGAGTAAAACTCACCAACCCTACTGATAATAGTGCAATTATCAATAGTATTTTATAGTTTCTTTTCATAAATTGAATTATATTATTCATTAATTTTTTGGTCTAAATTAATCAAAAAACTATCCTATATGTTTCTTGAAAAGATAATTTTTTGTTAAAAAAAGTTGTTGAAATTGATATAATGAGATTAACTCACCAAAGTTATTAAAAATGTAGCTTTATAAAACTTTAAAAAAAGTTAATTTTGCAATCTGACAGTTAATTACAAAAACTATGCTATAATTTATAAATTAAAAAAATGATTTCTAAACCAACTATCTTAGTTACAAATGATGACGGCATAAATGCTCCAGGAATTCGTGCCTTAATTGCTGTAATGGCAGAAATAGGTGAAGTTATTGTTGTTGCACCAGATAGTCCTCAAAGTGCAATGGGTCATGCTATTACCATAAACAGCACTTTATATTTAAATAAAATTTCAAAACAAAATGCTGTAATTACTGAATATAGTTGTTCTGGAACTCCGGTAGACTGTGTAAAATTGGCAGTCAATGAGATTTTGAAAAAGAAACCTGATTTATGTGTGTCAGGTGTTAACCATGGTTCAAATGCTTCGATTAATGTAATATATTCAGGAACTATGAGTGCGGCTGTTGAAGCAGGAATTGAAGGTATTCCAGCCATAGGGTTTTCATTATCAGACTATGATTGGAATGCAGATTTTGAAACTATTAAACCTTTTATCAAGAAAATTGCTTTGGAAGTTTTAGCAAAAAAAATGATGGAAGGCACAGTTTTGAATGTTAATTTTCCAAAATTAAAACAAGAAGACATCAAAGGAATAAAAATTTGCAGACAAGCAAAAGCTATTTGGATGGAGAAATTTGACAAAAGACAAACTCCCTATGGCAAAGATTATTATTGGTTAACAGGAGAATTTGTTAACCAAGACAAAGGAGAAGATACCGATGAATGGGCTTTGGCAAATGGTTATATTTCTATTGTGCCAGTTCAGTTTGATTTGACAGCTCATCATGCTATTCAACATTTAAATTCTTGGGATTTATGACAATTGAGAGCGAATGCTTTTTATTCATATAACAAATAGGTAAGTAGAAATGAAATACTATATCATAGCAGGAGAAGCTTCAGGCGATTTACATGGTTCAAATTTGATGAAAGCATTGTATCTTCAAGACACCAATGCAGAAATTAGATTTTGGGGAGGCGATTTAATGCAAAATGTAGGCGGAACTTTAGTTAAACATTATCGTGAATTAGCTTTTATGGGTTTTGCTGAAGTAGTAATGAACTTGAAAACTATTCTAAACAACATCAAAATTTGTAAAGACGATATAGTACAATTCAATCCAGATGTAATTATTTTTATAGATTATCCTGGCTTTAACATGAGAATTGCCAGATGGGCTAAACTCAAAGGAATAAAAACCCATTATTATATCGCACCACAAATTTGGGCTTGGAAAGAAAATAGAATTAAAGCCATTAAAAGAGATGTTGACAAACTATTTGTTATCCTTCCATTTGAAAAAGATTTTTTTGAAGTAAAGCATAATTTTCCTGTTAATTTTGTGGGTCATCCTTTGATTGACGCTATTCACAATAGAGAAAAAACAGATGAAGTTTCTTTTAGAAAAAATAACAATCTTGATGAAAGACCTATAATTGCCATTCTTCCAGGTAGCCGAAAACAGGAAATTTCAAAAATGCTAAGTGTAATGCTAAGTATTGTAGATGATTTTAATGATTATCAATTTGTCATTGCAGGTGCTCCAAGTCAAGATTTTCATTTTTATGAACAGTTCTTGACCAATAAAAATGTAAAATTTATTGCCAATAAAACTTATGATTTATTAACCATTGCAAAAGCAGCATTAGTAACATCGGGAACTGCAACTTTAGAAACTTCATTATTCAAAGTACCCGAAGTAGTTTGCTATAAAGGAAGTTGGGCTTCCTATCAAATTGCAAAACGAATTATTACTTTAAAATATATTTCGTTGGTCAATCTTATCATGGATAAAGAGGTGGTTACAGAACTTATACAAGATAAATTCAATACAAAAAATTTAAAAAAAGAACTTTCAAAACTTTTGGAAGATGACTATAGAAAAACACTATTAGAGGATTATGATGTGCTAGAAACCAAACTGGGCGGTATTGGTGCCAGTGAAAAAACTGCTAAATTAATCCTAAAAAACCTCAAATAGTTGTTATTAAATTTTATAAATAGTAGTTTTGCCACAATACAATTTTGGATGAAAAACATATTTAAAATAGCACTTTTTTCTATTGTTTGCATAAGCAATTCATTTGCCGCAAACAGTTTGAATAACTCTATATTAAGTTTTAAGTATGATTATCATTATACTACTTCTAATGATACTATAAAAAATAGTAAAACTGATCCCAAAAAAAAGACAATACTTAACAATAAAAACGAAGACGACATCATTATTGATGATGAAAATGACAACTATTTTGTTAAACAATTAATCAATGTTGCTTCAGACAATTTAGGTATTGTTTATCGGGCTGGAGGAACTTCAAAAAACGGATTTGATTGCTCTGGATTAGTATTTACTACATTCAAAAAATTCGATATTACTTTGCCACGTTCATCAAATGAAATGGCAGAGGTTGGTCTTAAAATTGATTTAACAAATGCCAAAAAAGGAGATTTAATTTTCTTCATAAACAGAGGACAGAAAAGAATAAATCACGTGGGTATAGTGTCGGAAGTTTGTGGTGATGAAGTAAAATTTATTCATTCTTCAACTCAAAGTGGTGTTGTAATTTCTTCTATAAAAGAGCCTTATTATCAAAGAACTTTCGCTCAAATCAACAGAATTATAGAATAATTTTTTTGTTAAAAACATTTTTTCGTGTAATTTAGTTACATGAAAATTCTCCAATTTCCATTAACAAAAATCTCTTTAGCCTTTATTTTTGGGCTGTTGTTTTTTCAATACTATAAACCTTCCCCAATTATAGTGTTTGGAAGTTTATTAGCTTGCATAATTTTAGTGCTACTATTTCATTTTAGTCATCAAAATAAAAGAATTATAAGACCTCTTTTTGGTGTTTTTATTTTACTTACTTCTTTTCTTATCGGAATTTCAACTGCTGTTTTTCATAAAGAAACATTTAATAAAATTCATTACACTAATCAAATTAGAAACTATGAAACACCACATCTTTTAGAAGTAACGGTCAATGAAAAAATAAAAAAAACTCAAAAAAATATTCGATTTATAGCTTCCTTACAGAAATTAGACAATAGAACAAGTTTTGGGAAAATTATTCTCAACATTCGCAAACCAAATAAAATAGATACTTTAAAAATTGGAACAAGACTTAAAGTCATTGGAGCCATTTATAAAAACAAAGGTGCTTTTAATCCAAATCAATTTGACTATGGTCGATATCTTGAAAAACAAGAAATATATGCTCAAGTCTATACAGATAAAAAACAAATAAAAGTTATTGGGAACGAAACTTCAGTTTGGTCAATGTTTTCAAATTTCAGATCTAAAATCATTAATAATCTGGAACTTTCTAATTTCAAAAATGACGAATTAAATATTCTTATTGCTTTATTGCTCGGACAACAACAAGATATATCCCCTGAAATTTTAAAAGACTATCAATATGCTGGTGCTGTTCATGTATTATCTGTTTCTGGACTACATGTGGGATTTATATTGCTATTCATCACTTTTATTTTGAAGCCATTATCCAATTCAAAAAGAAATTCTTTTTTAAAATTAATTATCATTTTAGCCTCTTTATGGACATTTGGAATATTGGCTGGATTATCAGCCTCTGTGGTCCGTTCGGTGGTGATGTTTTCCTTTGTTACCATTGGGAACAATATCAGAAGAACAGTAAATATATATCATACACTATTGGTTTCTATGCTTTTGATTTTGCTTTGGAGACCATCATTTTTATTTGATATTGGTTTTCAATTAAGCTATTTAGCTTTGTTTTTTATTCTTTGGCTACAACCATTACTTGCTACAATTTGGCAACCAAACAATAAAATCATCAAGTACATTTGGGATATTATCACTGTATCTAGCGCAGCACAAATTGGCGCTATGCCTTTGAGTATTTATTATTTCCATCAATTTCCTGGATTATTTTTTGTTACGAATATTATCGTGCTGCCTTTATTGGGTATTATAATGGTTTTTGGGTTGCTCGCTATAATTATTGCTTGTTTTGCAAAAATTCCTTTTTTAGTGGCTAAACCTTTAGAGTTTTTGATTCAATTTTTGAATAATATTATTCATTGGGTTGCTACTTTTGAAACATTTATCATCAAAAATATTTCGTTTAATAAAGAAATGCTTTTGGCATCCTACTTGGTGATTATATTAGTTATTCTTTGGTTTAAGAGGCCTAATATTAAAATAATAACATTTGCTTTAGTAAGTATTCTTATGCTTCAAAGTATATTTATTTTCAGCAAATACACAATTAAAAACTCTAGTGAATTAATAATCTTCAATGCTAAAAAATGCAGCATTATTTCTGAAAGAAAAAATGATTTAGTTACCATCTATAGCAACGATAGCATATTAGAAAATGTGGATTCAAATTTGGCTATTCAATCCTATTTGGTGGGCAATTTTTGTAAAATAAAAGAAAAAAGAAATGTTGAAAATCTACTTTATTTTAAAAATAAAAAGATACTTATCATAGACAGTTCTAATGTTTATCTTGATGATAAAAAGCCTGATATTATAATTATAATTAACTCACCAAAACTAAATCTGGAACGACTATTTAGAAAATGGAAACCAGAGCAAGTGGTGGTTGATGGATCGAATTACAAAACCTATATCAAAATTTGGGGGGCAACTTGTAAAAAAGAAAAAATCCCTTTTCACAATACTAATGAAAAGGGATTCTATAAAATTTAAAGGATTGAATTAAGATTTTTTATTACCTAAAATTTGATCTGCACTAGCTAACCAAGCACTTGGTCCACCAGCAACATATCCTGTACTTCCTAATTTTTCAAGGTTTATTTTACCCTCTTTTCTAGTGGCGTTAACAAACCAAACCGTTGGATAACCTTGCACAGCAAAAGTTTGTTGCAATTCCATATTTTGTTTTTGAATTTCTGCCGGTTGCGGTGTTCTTTTTGGATAATCAAGCTCTACCAAAACCACATTATCTTTTGCCCATTTTTCAAACTCTGGCGTTTTAAATACTTCTTTTTGCAAACGCATGCACCATCCGCACCAATCGCTTCCTGTGAAAAATAACAATAATGGCTTCTTAGTTTTTTTGGAAATTTCCATAGCTTTATTCATGTCTGTTTGCCATGTTAATTGCTTCGCCTGTTCGCTTTCGCTCGAGCCTTGTGCTTGTATCGTTAAACTTCCTAAAACTAGGAATAACGTTAGTGCTAATTTTTTCATGATTACTTTATTTTTTTTACAAATATATACAAAAACAATACCAAATACTGTCTGCTATCTTACTTCTTGCATCAATTTTTTGACAAAAGGTGAAATTAATAGTAAAACTATTCCAGCTAGTAACGCATAGACAGCCAATTGCTTATAACCATCAGCATAGACAATTAATTTTTCAAGATTGGAAGAGTTTTCAGAAGCTTCAGCAATATTAGCCCCAAGCAATCCAGCAAAATATTGTCCATAAGCACTGGCTAAAAACCACATTCCCATAATTACGGCTTGAAGTTTTTGTGGCGATAGTTTTGTCATCGCACTCATGCCTATTGGAGACAAACACAATTCACCAAAAGTGATAACAAACCAACCAAAAGTGAATAATCCTAATGAAGTTCTTCCATCTGGCCCAGCAAAAAATTTAGTGTAATAAAATATCCAAAAACCAGCAGCAAGAAATAAAAACCCTAGTCCAAACTTAACAACTGTATTTGGTTCTATTTTCTTTTTTGCCATCCAAATCCATAAAATTCCTAACAAACCTGCAAAAATAATTACAAATAAAGCTCCAGATGAATTATTAACCCCGTTAGGATCAACTTCGATACCTAGAAGCTTGATTTGTAAATTATTAGCAGCAAAAAGACTTAGCGATCCACCACTTTGTTCATAGAATGCCCAAAAGAAAATTGAAAAAATAATAAATACCAAAGCTGCCAAAAGTTTTTTATTTTCGGTAGCAGAAAAATTACGCATTTCATAAAACAAATAAAGTATAGACGCTGGACCGATAATCATCATAAAATAATCGGTGTAAACGGTATTGGCTACCATTAAAATAATAATTGGAATTAATGCTAATGAACCTATATAGGTCAATACTTCATAACCTTTTCTTTTAGATTTTTCGATATTCAATAGAGGAGACAATCCAATCTCACCCAAACTTTTTTGGGTTTGTGTAAAGGTTAATATACTAATAAACATAAGAATTGCTGCAAAACCAAAGGCATAATTCCAACGAAAGTTTTCAGGAACGAATCCTGACCAAAGATTACCATTCGCTACTGCAATACAAACATATCCGCCAAGTAGTGCTCCAAGATTAATTCCGGCATAGAAAAGCGAAAACCCTGCGTCTCGCCTTACATCACCGTCTTTATATAATTGGCCAACCATGGATGAAATGTTAGGTTTAAAGAAACCCGTACCAACAATTGAAAACCCAATTCCTGTAAAAAATAATTCTTTTGGACTTACGGCTAAAATCACACTCCCTATTATCATCAAAATGCCACCCCAAAAAAGCGACTTTCGTAATCCTAAAATTTTATCTGCAAACAAACCACCAATAAAAGTAAAGGCATACACCCAAGCTTGTGTGGCACCATATTGTAAGTTTGCAGTTGTCTCATCCATTTTAAGTTGGCTTACCATAAAAACGGCCAACATTCCGCGCATTCCATAGAAACTAAATCGTTCCCACATTTCGCTGAAAAATAAATACCAGAGTTGTTTTGGATATTTTCCTTTAAAATTTTGAATTTGTTCTATAGTTTGATTTGCTTCCATAATTAATTTATTCCGTGGTCTTTCATTACTTTATTTAAGTTTTTTACAAGAGCAAACATTAGTATTGTAGCAAATAGTAAAAGTCCAAAATTTATCCAAAAGAAATTGGCTTTGTCATCATATTGATCCCACATGCTAGCTAAAACACCGCTTAATTTATTTCCGATGGATGTGGCTAAAAACCATCCTCCCATCATTAAAGCAGTTATGTTTTTAGGAGATAATTTAGAAACTATGGACAATCCCATTGGACTTAAAAATAATTCTCCAATAGTTATTACTCCATAATTAGCAACTAGCCACCAAACGGATACTTTCTCGGTTCCATTATTTCCAATATGAACTGCGGCAACCATTACCAATACTGATAAAGCAGATATTAATAATCCGAAGGCGATTTTGGTTGGAGTTGATGGTTCTTTTTTTCTACTTCGTAAAAAAGTAAAGAACGCAACAACCAATGGTGTTAAAATTATCACCCAACCAGGATTGATGGATTGGCTCAAATTAGTTGCCCAAAGTGACAATGTTGCTCCTTCTTGTGGCAGTTTTTCTTTTTCAACATTTCTGAAATAAACCGGATAATTTACTTCTTTTTTTACCACACCGTTTTCTTTTTGAAGTCGGAAACTAGCATCATATAATTCCGTTGAATCCTTTTTAAATTCTACATCTTTTGATAATTTTAAAGTACTAAAAACAGCTTGAGTATTTCCAGTAATTTCTCTATCAGTATATCTGTCAGCCCAAGTGTTTAATGCAGAACCGTTTAATTTAAATACTGCCCAAAACAAAATTACGACGGCAAATATGGAAAGCAAAGCACCAATCGGTCTTTTTTCTTCGGTTTTGGCTTTGAAATACAAACTTCCGTAAAAAATAATTATTGGAATACAAGCAAAGATAAAAGCATCGGTACTATCGGAACCAAAAATGTAACTATTGAGATTATCATCAGATTGAACCCCTTTTATCAACCAGCCAATAACTCCAAAAACTACAGAAGGTAAAAGAATAAATAATACAATTTTAAAAAATGGCATATCGCCTTGTTGGATTCCTTTCTTTTCGGTTTTATCGCCATAGTGTTTTGTTCCGATTAAAAAAACAATAACACCAATAAACATTCCAACTCCAGCTGCCATAAACGCGTATTGCCAACCTAAAAGAATTTGCAATGCAGCGCCAAAGAAATTACAAATAAACGCGCCAACATTAATTCCCATATAGAAAATATTATATCCCTCATCTTTCTTGTCTTTGTATTGATCGTCGTTGTAGAAATTACCTAGCAAAGTTGAAATATTAGGTTTGAAAAATCCGTTACCCACAATTACTAAAGTCATGGCAATATAAAGCATCACGATATCATGGATTCCCATCATAAAATAACCCACACCCATCATTAAGCCACCAATAACAATAGATTTTCTATAGCCCAAATACCTATCGGCTACCAAGCCACCAACAAATGGTGTTAAAAATACCAAGGCAATAAAAGTTCCGTATAAATCGGACGCTTCTTTTTCTGTCATGGCAAAACCAGCTTCGACATCTTTAAGGTATAAAGTAAAAATCCCAATCATTAAATAGTATCCAAAACGTTCCCACATTTCGGACAAAAACAAATAAGGCAGTGCTTTAGGATGACTTTTCCACATAATAGTTAAGTTTTAAAAAAAACCTCCAAGGAAAGTTGGAGGTTTGAAAGATATAAAATTATTTTTAGAAAGAGTTTATCTGTTTTCAACTTCTAAATCAACACCTTCTACATGATCATTGTGCATTCTTTTTTCTAACCAAGAGCTTAGTACAAAAAGAATTGCTGATGCTACACCTGACATTATTATAAATAGAACAAAAAACTCATATAAATTAGTGATTTGAAAACCTATAAATGAGGTTGCTCCACCAGTTCCGTCTTCTCCACCAGGAATTAATGCACTCAGTGTTCCTGCAAATTTATTTGCTGCAGCATTTGCTAAAAACCATGTACCCATCATTAAGGAAGATAAACGTAAAGGTGCCAATTTTGAAACCATTGACAATCCAATAGGTGACAAACATAATTCTCCTATAGTATGAATTACATATAAACCTATTAACCACCACATAGATACTTTTTCTCCAAGTCCTAATCCTTTAACAGCAATAGCAATAACAACATATCCCATAGCTACTAATCCTAGACCTATTGCCATTTTTTTTGGCGATGATGGTTCTAACTTTCTAGCATATAAAAATCCCCAAACGATTGTCATTATTGGTGCAAGTGCAATAACTGCTAAAGGATTCACCGATTGAAAATAAGAGGCAGGCATTTCCCAACCAAATAAAGTTCTTTCTGTTTGTCTATCGGCAAATAAAGTTAACGAAGCACCAGCTTGTTCAAACGCACCCCAAAAGAAAATCACGAAGAAAGCCAAGATAAAAATTACAGTTATTCGTTGTGTTTCAATTTTTGATAAACTTTTATCGCTAAAAATTAAAATTGGCATGGCAACCATTGCACCGTAAATAAAGTAGCTGATGATATCTAAATCACTTTTAAACATTTGTTTAAAATTCAACATAAAGAAGATTATGGCGATGGATCCAATTATCATTCCAACACTCTTAACATCTAATTTTTTTACTGGTAAACCAATTTCTTTTCCCTCTTCAGAAATAAGATATTTTTTTTGACCAAGAACAAATGCAACAAGTCCTATCAACATGCCTACTCCAGCAGCTAGAAATCCCCATTTGAAATCCATAGATCCACAAACTAATGGCGAAAAGAAAGCACCAAGGTTAATTCCCATGTAAAAAATGGTGAAGGCGCTATCAATTCTTCTGTCATTGGCTGGATACAATTGACCAACCATTGTAGAAATATTTGGTTTAAAGAAACCATTTCCAATAATAATGGCTGTTAATCCCATCCACATTAATGAAACTCCACCATTTACTCCAGCAGAAGCGCTAAAGAACATAAAAAACTGACCCATTGCCATCAATAATCCTCCAATAACAATACTTCGTCTGTTTCCTAAAAATTTGTCACACAAATAACCTCCCAAAAGTGGCGTTAAATATACTAATCCGGTATAGCTTCCATAAATTTCAGAAGCATCTGCATCTTTCATTAATAATACTTTAGTCATAAAGAGAATGAAGATTGCTCTCATTCCATAATAACTAAATCGTTCCCACATTTCTGTAAAGAAAAGAAAGTACAATCCTTTTGGATGTCCTGTTTTTACTGTTGTTTCACTCATAATATTGGTTTTTGTTTGTTTTGGTTAATTGTAATTTTCTTTTTTAAATCTAATTCTTTATTTATTATATCCAATTTTATATCTTTCGCTTTGAGTTGCAATTTCTTTATTTTCTGTCATTAAACATTGAATTGCTTCAAAGATATCTTCAAATTGACTATCATATTTACTTTCTAAATCTTTTATTTGGGTTTGTAAATTTTCTATATTCAAAAGTGTTCTTCTTAACGCTACAAAAGCTCTTACGATTGCAATGTTCATTTTTCTGGCTTTTGGACTTCTCAATACACTGGCCAACATGGTAACTCCGTGTTCGGTAAATGCATAGGGTGGTGCGCTCTTATTTCTTTTTGATGCGATCACAGTTTGTGATGGCATTAACGTAAACATTGACGATGCAGTCATTTCTTCCCATTCCTCTTTTGTCAACCTAAACATAAAATCCTCTAGAAAACTATTGGTATTTCTTTTAATCGCTTGATTCAAAACACGCGTTTCAACTTCGTATAGTTCAGCCAAATCATAATCAAGCATTACTTTAATGCCATTTACTTCATATATTTTATCTTGAATAGTTACTAAATGCATGAACGATTTACAATTTCTCTTTGATAAAAGTAGTCATTTTGTTGTACAATTGAATTCTGGTTTTTCCACCATAAATTCCGTGGTTTTTATCGGGATAAATGGCCCAATCAAATTGTTTGTTGGCTTGTACTAAGGCTTCAATCATTTGCATACTATTTTGAACATGCACATTATCATCGGCTGTGCCATGAATTAGGAGAAAATTTCCTTTTAACTTACTCACATGATTAATTGGTGAATTATCATCATATCCACTAGCATTTTCTTGCGGAGTTTGCAAATAACGTTCCGTGTAAATGCTATCATAGAAACGCCAATTGGTAACTGGAGCTACAGCAACAGCCATTTTGAAAACATCGGCACCTTTTAATATACAATTGCTTGACATGAATCCGCCATAAGACCAGCCAAAAATACCAATTCTTGTTTTATCAACATAGGAATAGTTTCCTATTACTTTGGCAGCGTCTATTTGGTCTTCTACTTCCAGTTTCCCAAGTTGGTTTTGAGTGCATTTTTTAAAAGCTGCACCTTTATACCCTGTTCCTCTTCCATCCACACAAGCGACGATATAGCCATGTTGTGTTAACATCATAAACCAATAATCATTGGTAGTGTTCCATTTATTATTCACTTCTTGCGAGCCAGGACCAGAATATTGGTACATAAAAACGGGATATTTTTTATTGGCATCAAAATCGGTTGGTTTGATCATCCAAGCATTAAGTTTGTTGCCTTTTTCGGTGGTGAGTTCAAAGAATTCTTTAGTTGGCAGATTGTATTTTTTTACTTTTTCGGCTAACGTTTTGTTATCAATAATGGATTGGATTTGTTTCCCATCATTGGTACTGTTTAACGTATTGATTGTCGGTTGACTTGAACTAGAAAAAGAATTGATAAAAAATTGAAAATTTGGACTAAAAGTAGCGCTGTTTGTTCCTACTTGCTGTGATAGTTTCAGTTTGTTTTTACCATCCAATCCTATTTTATAAACGTCTCTAATGGTTGAACCGTTTTCTACGGATTGATAGTAGATCGTTTTATTTTTTTCGTCAAAACCATAATAAGCCGTTACTTCCCAATTGCCCTTGGTGACTTGGTTTTTCAGCTTTCCTGTTTTATCATATAAATAGATGTGATTGAAACCGTCTTTTTCCGATGTCCAGATGAAGCTGTTGTCTTTTAGAAAAGTCAAATTATCGGTAACGTCAATATAGGCTTTGTCTTTTTCGTTCAAAACTACTTTTGAAGTTGCCGTTGTTCCATCAATAAAAAGCAAGTCTAAATTATCTTGATGACGGTTTAAAATTTGAGCAGCAAGCACATTAGCATCGTTAGTCCATTTTATTCGTGCAATATAAAAATCATTATAATTGCTCAAATCAACCGTTTTTGAACTACCGGAAGCAACATCATAAACTAGTAGCGCCACTTTTGAATTTTTTTCACCCGCTTTTGGATACTTAAATGTTTCAACCGTTGGGTACATTTCTTTCTTGAAAATGTTCATCGAGAACTCTGGAACTTCACTTTCGTCAAAACGAATAAAGGCAAGCTTTTTACTATCGGCACTCCAATCAAAGGCTTTTACAAAAGCGAGTTCTTCTTCATAAACCCAATCCGTAATACCGTTAATTATGCTGTTCTTTATACCATCGGTAGTGACTTGAGTAGTTTTTTGGGAAGCAATATCATAGATGAAAAGATTATTTTCTTTTGCAAAACCTATTTTCAATCCATCTGGTGAAAATGTAGGTTGTTGCACTTGTTCCAGTATTTTGGTCAACTTTTTTGTATCTCGGTTGTACAGAAAAAAATTGGCAGTGAAGGAATAACGGAAGATTTGATTGGAATTATTTGCCAATAATACTTGTTTCTCATCTTTGCTAAAAACAAAACTATCGATTCCGTCTGCAAGTTCCGGAAAGCTTTTAGTATCAATTATTGTGTTTACTTTTTTTAAGGTGGCAAAATCATACAAATCAATTTGTGAACTTCGTGTAGCTCGATCGAAATTGAGCACGGCATATTGATTAGTATTTTTCATGGCGAATAATTCATCCATGGTTTCCAGCCGAAAAGCACCTGAATATATTTCTTCAACAGTTAGTTTTTGTTGCGCTACTGCTGAAAAGCAGACCAATAGAAATAGAACGATGGAAAGTTTTGATTTCATTGCAAAGTTTAATTTTAAAAACTTTCAATTTTAGTGAAAATTTTATAAATAACCGCATGTTTTTGTGTTAAAAGCACATTTAACCTAGTAATAAAGTAAAATGTTGGAAGTGTGTTTTTAAACCTGTCCTGCAAAGAGTATCCAATAATATGCAGCAGAAGTTTATGTAATAAAGTATCTTAAAATGAAAAGACCAAGCTTGAAAATTTAAGATAGTTGACTCATTTTATGCTTCGAGAATGGCTTTTATAATTGCCTCAACAGTTAAGTTTTTTGCCCAAACTATTTCCGAATTTAAAATCTCTTGTGGTGAAACAAAAGAAGGATTAATTTTTATGGCAATTAATTTATTTCCATTTTTTTTACTTTGTGCTAATTCAAAATTTATCCAATTTTTATAACCAATCTCTATGTAGTCATTATTCCAAGAATTGGCATACTTACCAATAATACAAAGAGTATATTCTGTCGTATTTATTTTTTTTGTTAAGCCAGCTTTAACTGCAGGAATTTCGGATGTCTTTATTTTAGAAGTTAATTTATCATTGAAAGAAATTTCAAATAGGTCATTAGCACTTAAAGCATTCAATAAAAATTTGTAATCCTTGTCATTTTCATAATCAAAGCTGATGAAAATTGATTTTTTGGTCATTATATTTTATTTTAAATTAATTTATTTTTAACATGTTAGTTTCTTATGTCTTCCTATGACTTGCTAATAAATTATTTATTGGCAAATATTCAAATTCCTTTGCTCTCTCAAATTAATATAATTTTAAATTATAGTTAAGTTAAAAGGCTATTTAAAAGGTTTTAAATTTCAAAAATAAACTTGGTAAATATATTGAGTTCTAAAATATTTCTTTTTAATGCAGATTAAAAAATGAATTAATAAACATTAAATTTTCTTGCCCTGAAAAAGCGTTACCAAAAAGTGTAAAATACAGATCGGAAGTCTAGTAATGTTTTTAGTAAGCAAAGGGATTTACTTCATCGTATTTCATTTCACGTTGACGATGGGAAGGCACTATAATAAACTTTTAAGTATTTAAATATAGTTACAGATTTTGTAAACAAATTGAAAATTGTTTTACACAATGTTTTTAAAGAAAACAAAAAACCCTTGAAAATCAAAGGATTATCAAGGGTTTAAGTGGTACCTCCAGGAATCGAACCAGGGACACATGGATTTTCAGTCCATTGCTCTACCAACTGAGCTAAGGTACCTTTTTTGATGAGGGTGCAAATATAGAACGATTTTTAATTTATCCAAAACAAATACTAAAAAAAAACTATTCGTACCTTAGCCCTATCAAAAACATATATATGCTTCTAGCCATCGATGTTGGAAATACCAGAATTAAAGCCGCTTTATTTGAGGCAAATACGCTTGTAGAAACCTTTGTTTTTGGCAAAGAAGAATTTATTTCTCGGGTAGCATTTTTTTTGGAATTGCATCCAAAAATTAAAACTATTGTTCTAGCAACTGTTGGAAATTTTGAAAAAAAGCTGCTTTCAAGTTTTGAAAATAGACTTTCAATTGTTCATATTTCACATGAAAGTAAGTTCCCTTTTCAAAATTTATATACCACTCCCAATACACTCGGAATTGACAGAATGGTTCTAGCAACTGGGGCGGTTATAACATTTCCTGCTCAAAACAGATTGATTATTGACGCTGGTACTTGCATTACTTATGATTTTGTAGATGAGAACAATAATTATTTGGGTGGTGGTATTTCTCCTGGATTACGCATTCGATATGAGGCCTTACATCAACAAACTGCAAAATTACCACTGTTATCAAAAACTTATCCCGAAAATTTCATTGGAAATTCGACTGAAGAATCAATTCATTCAGGTGTTGTAAATGGTGTAATTCATGAAATTAGTGGGTTTATTGAAGAATATAGAAACCAATACGCTAAATTTATCATAATTTTAACGGGTGGCGATGGAGTATTTTTGGCTAAACGATTAAAAAATACCATATTTGCCAATTCAAATTTTCTGCTTGAAAGTTTGAACCAAACTTTTCAATACAATCAAAAATGATTAAAAAAATTATAGTAAGCTGCTGTTTACTTATTTCATTAGCAACATGGGCGCAAGAAGGAACATCATCTCCTTATTCTTTTTACGGAATTGGTGATGTTAAGTTTAAAGGAACTGTTGATACACGATCTATGGGAGGAATTGCTATTTTTCCTGACAGCATTCACATCAATCTTCAAAATCCTGCTCAATTTGCTAGCTTGAAACTATCTAGTCTTACTATTGGTGGTACTTATGCCAATTCTAAAACAAAATCTGAAACGCAAGAAGAAAAATCTAGAAGAACCACTCTAGATTATCTTGCTGTTGGAATTCCAGTTGGAAAATTAGGTATTGGTTTTGGGCTTGTTCCTTATTCCTCTGTTGGCTATAAAATTGGAAAAACAGTATATGAAACAAATAGTGCCGGTGATACCCTGCGAGCTATTTATTCCAAGTATAACGGTTTAGGTGGTGTTAACAAAGTTTTTATAGGTGCTGGATATAAAATCACTAAGAAAATAAACTTTGGAGTTGCTATTCAATATAATTTTGGAACGATTACGACCACCAATTTGCGTTACCAAAGTGATGTTCAATACGGAACTAGAGAAAATAATTCTTCAAATGCTCAAGGGTTTAACATTGATTTAGGTTTGACCTACCAAACCAATGTAAACAAAAAACACTCTTTCTTCAGCAGTTTAACTTATACACCACAATCAAACCTAAAATTTGGAAATTCTAGAAGTATAGACATTATACAATTTTTGAGTTCAGGTGCTGTAAGTGTAATAGAAACAGAAGAGGCAATAGTTGCTAATACTACTATAAAATTGCCTTCAAAATTAACTTTTGGAAATGGTTTTGGTGAAGTCAAAAAATGGTTAGTTGGTGCCGAAGTAACTTTATTGAATAATAGTGTGCTATCCAATCGTTTTGTTGATATTAATGGGGCAACTTTTGAAAACGCTACTCGTTACAGTTTAGGCGGTTATTTTATCCCTAATTACAACTCTTATTCAAGCTATTTTAAAAAGGTAACATACAGAGGTGGATTGCGATATGAAAAAACTGGACTAGTAATTCAAAATCAATCCATAAACGATTATGCAGTTAATGTTGGTTTTGGTTTACCTTTAGGAGGTACTTTTTCTAATATTAATATTGGTCTTGAAATGGGCAAAAGAGGTACAAAATATAACAATTTAGTAGAAGAAAACTATTTCAATATCAGTTTAGGTCTTTCACTAAGCGAAAGATGGTTTGTGAAACGTAAATTCGACTAAACCCTAACATTATGAAAGCTATTTTTTCTTTATTGGGTCTATTCTTAGTTATCTCAATCAATGCTCAAAAATTTGATTGTTCAGCAAAAATAACAACCTATCAAGAATTATTTCTAGCTCAGAATATGTCTGAGACTTTTGACACATGGAGTGAAGTAAGGAAAAAATGCCCAAAAGAAAGTGAAACGATTTATAATGATGGCTTCAAAATACTGCAATTTAAAATAGATAATGCAGCCAATGCTGAAGAAAAAGAAACTTGGGTTCGCGATGAACTAAAGCTTTATGACCAATACCATATAAACTTTCCATTAACCACTTCGGACTACGAAGTAAATAAAGCCATGGCTTTGTATGATAATAAGATAGACGCTAAAGAAGAAATCTTCGGTTTATTACAAAGTGGTTTTGCTAAAGCTTCCAACCATATCACCAATGCCAGTGCCATATACACCTATTTTAGCCTGTGCTTTGATAAATACAAAACTGGTGATAAAAAATTCACTGCTGAAGTAGTGCTCGACAAATATATGCTCGTCAATTTCATGCTTACCCAATTGCAAGTGTCTAATGCTAAAAAAATATCTGAATACAAAACTGCACAAAGAGGAATTAATGCACTAGCAAGAGATTTGGCTACTTGTGATAATTTAGGAAATTACTACACTAATAATTACTCCAAACATTCCGAAGATGTTACTTGGATAACAACCGCATTGACCAATCTTTCAGGGAAATGTAGTGCTAAGCCAATATTCAACACTATGGCTGAAAAGCTTTATGCTGTTAAAGTCACCTCTGAGTCAGCCTATTTTATGGCAGCAGCTTCCACAAAGCAAAGAAAGTTTAAAGAAGCTATTGCTTTTTATAATGAAGCAGCTGATTTAGAAACAAACCCCATAGAAAAAGCAAAAATATACTATACTTTAGCAACAGGATTATTAGCAAACGACATGACTAAATCCAGAGAAAATTTAAATAAAGCTTTAGCATTTGATCCAAAAATGGGTAAAGCTTACATATTCTTGGCACAACTTTATTCCGATGCCGCTGAAAAATGTGGTCAAACTGATTTTGAGAAGAAAGCTATATTTTACCTGGCCCAACAAACAGTAAAAAAAGCAGGAATGGCTGATTCAAAATTAAAGCAAACTGCTGATAAAATGAGTGAAGATTATACTAAAAAAGCCTTAACCCAATCGGAAATCAAAAAAGCAAAAATGAACGGAAAATCAATAAAAATTGATTGTTGGATTAACGAAACCATTACTTTTCCTTCTAAATAATGAGATATTTATCTAGAAATAGAATTCCCTTTTTGTTAGCACTTTTATCTTGTATGACAATTATATCTTGTGAAAGCAATTTTCGTGATGTCCAAAAGATGAGTGTTTCTGAATTCACACCTAGTAGCGATGCAGATTCCATCAATTTAAAATATACTGATTCAGGAAGAATAACCGCCAATCTAGTTAGTCCTAAAATGCTAGATTATGCCACAGTTAAATTTCCTTTTACTGAATTTCCAATAGGAATGCATCTTACCTTATATGATAAGAACGGAAAAGAAACCTATATTGAAGGCAACTATGCTACATCTGATAAGTCAACCAATATCATTGACTTACAAGGGAAAGTAAAAATATCCAATCAAAATGGCGAACAACTGGAAACAGAGCAATTGTATTATGACCAAAAGAATGAATGGTTTTTTACCGAAAAAAAGTTTAAATTTACTTCACCAAAAGGAGTTTCCTATGGAGAAGGAATTGATTTTAGTAAAGATTTCAAAAAAGTAAATTCACAAAAAATATCAGGACAAGTTCAATCAGAATAACTATGAATTATTTAAAATTTACCCAATACGCCTATTTAATCGCAGGAATTCTTGTTGCTATTGAAAGTTATAATCAATACCAAGCTGGCAATAATGATAAAGCCATCATCATGGGAATTTTTACCCTTGTTGCCATTTTTATGTTCTTCTTCAGAAGAAATTTTGCTAAGAAATTTGCAGAGCGAAATAAAAAATCATAACACATGGAAATCGGAATAATCATCTTGTGTTTGATACTTTCCGCATTTTTTTCAGGAATGGAAATTGCTTTTGTTTCCTCCAATAAAATCTATCTTGAAATAGAAAAAAAACAATCCGATTTTATTTCCAAAATCCTAACAAAACTTACTCAAAAACCATCAAAATTTATTGCTACTATGCTTATTGGCAATAATATTGCTATGGTAGTTTATGGTTTTTTTATGGGAGATTTATTGATGCATTGGTTTAAAGGTTTTGGATTTAATTTTTCAGATTTAACCAATTTATTGTTGCAAACAATACTATCAACTTTAATTGTATTAATGACTTCTGAATTTTTGCCCAAAGTATTTTTTCAGATATATGCTAATAGCTTCATCAAGTTTTTTGCTTTGCCAGCCTATTTCTTCTACAATCTATTCTATTATATATCATCAATATTACTTGGAGTATCTGATTTCATTTTGAAGAAATTTTTCAAGACCGAAGGTGATCAAATTACACTTTCTTTTAGCAAAGTAGAATTAGGTAATTATATCTCTGAACAGATGAATGCTGTGGCTGACCATGAAACGGTAGATTCTGAAATTCAGATTTTTCAAAATGCGCTAGAGTTTTCTGCCGTAAAAGCAAGAGATATTATGACTCCTAGAACAGAATTAGTTGCGATAGATTTATATAGTTCTATAGTTGATTTAAGAGACCTTTTTATAACAACAGGTTATTCTAAAATAGTAATATACCTCAATACTTTAGACGACATTGTAGGCTATGTGCACTCCTTTGAATTGTTCAAAAAACCTAGAAGCATTAAATCAATACTTATTCCGGTAGAATTTGTACCAGAAACTATTTTTATTAAAGACACCATGAATTTGCTTACTAAGAAAAGAAAAAGCGTGGCAGTAGTACTAGATGAATACGGTGGCACTTCAGGAATTATTACCATGGAAGATATTGTGGAAGAACTTTTTGGAGAAATTGAAGATGAACATGATACTGAGGAAACCTTAATCGAAAATCCATTAGACCTAACTAATTATTTGTTTTCCACTAGATTAGACGTCGAATATATAAATGAAACCTATAAATTAAACATTCCAGAAAGCAATTCTTATGGCACTTTGGGTGGTTTTATTGTTGATTTTACCAAAGAAATTCCTCAAAAAGGAGAAAAAATTACTATTGGGAACTTCCAATTTATAATAGAACAGGCTACTAATAAGAAAATAGAATTAGTAAAAATGACATTATTGGATTAAAATTCATAAAAAAATCAAAAAATAGTAGAAATTATAATGGTGTGAGTATTATTATTTCACAGATAATTGTATTTTCGCAAACTGAATTAAAATTTAACAAGAATAGAAATGGCAGTTTTAGCAAAAATTAGAAAACGTTCGGGTTTACTTTTATTAGCAATAGGTTTTGCATTATTGGCTTTTGTCGTGCAAGATTTATTTACCAATGGGTTTAAAAGTTTATCAAAAGATGTAGGAAGCGTTAATGGAAAAAATATTTCATTTGAAGAGTTTAGAGTAAAAGTAGCAAACACTGAAAAGAATGCTCAAAACGGTCAACAAATGACTTCAATGCAAGCTTCAAATCAAGTTTGGAATCAAGAAGTAAATGTTGCTTTATTAACTGCTGAATTTGAAAAATTAGGAATCCGTGTTGGAGAAAAACATATTGTTGAAGTTTTTAAAGCCGATCCAAATATTGGTCAAAACCAAATGTTTTTAAACGCCGCTGGGAAATTTGATTTAAAAAAATTCAAAGATTACTTCAAGACAAATCCTGAAGGAGCTCAACTTTTGAAAGAAAGAGAAAAAGATGCTGAGCTTAATGCCAAGTATCAAATCTACAATTCCCTAGTTAAAGGGGCTATGTATACCACTGAGACAGAAGGTAAATTCAAATATGAAGCAGAAACAAATAAAGTAACTTTTGACTTTGTTAGTGTTCCTTTTTCAAGCATAAAAGATAGTGAAGTAAAAATTTCTGATGATGAAATTGTAGCTTACATGAAAACCAAAGAGAAAAAATTCAAATCAGAAGAATCTCGTGAATTAGAATATGTGCTAATTGAAGAAAAACCATCAGCACAAGACGAATCAGAAATTAAGAAAAATATTGATGCTTTGTTACTCCCAAGTGTACGTTACAACAAAGAAACAGGTAAAAATGATACTATTAAAGGATTTAAAGGTGCAATTGATAATGCAGAATTTGTAAATGCTAATTCAGATATTCCTTTTGACTCTACTTATATTGCAAAACAAGATTTGCCAGCAGAAAGTGCCGATGCTTTATTTGCTTTACCAATAGGAGAAGTTTATGGCCCTTATATGTTCAATAACTATTCCCGTATTTCAAAAGCATTAGGAAGAAAAAGTGGTGCAAAAGTGAAAGCAAGTCACATCCTAATCAGTTGGGAAGGAACAAAAGTTCCTAACAAAAAAGAAAAAAGAACAAAAGAACAAGCAAAAGCAAAAGCAGATGGATTATTAGCACAAGCATTAGCAAATCCAGGAATGTTCTCTTTATTGGCCATGACCAATTCCGATGACTCATCGGCACAACAAGGTGGTGATTTAGGATTCTTTGCTCCAGGACAAATGGTAAAACCATTTAATGATTTTGTTTTCAATAACCCTGTTGGAAAAATTGGTTTAGTTGAAACAGAATTTGGTTACCATATCATCAATGTGACTGAAAAGCAAGATGCCATAAAATTAGCCACTATTGCTCAAAAAATAGCTCCGTCTGAAGCTACTAACGACAAAACCTACACACAGGCAACTAAATTTGAAATGGAGGCTGCTAGCAAAGATTTTGCTGCTTTAGCTAAACAAATGAAGTTATCAGTAAATCCTTCCGTGAGAGTAAAAGCAATTGACGAAAGTTTTGGTTCCATTACGAATCAAAGACAAATTGTAAAATGGGCTTTTGAGGGTGATACTAACATAGGTGATGTAAAACGTTTTGAACTCGTTAATGTAGGCCATTTGATTGCTAAGTTAAAAAAAGTGAATGAAAAAGGCCTAATGGCTGTAGAAGAAGCCAGACCACAAGTAGAAATGCTATTGAAAAACAAAAAGAAAACAGAGAAAATCAAAGCCAAAATGACTGGTTCCACTTTAGCAGCAATTGCTGCCGCTAACAAAGTAACCGTTCAAAACGCTATAGATTTAACTTTAGAAAATCCTTCTGTCCCTGGTGCTGGTTTTGAGCCAAAAGTAGTAGGAAACGCTTTCTCATCAAAGGCTGGCAAAGTATCAAAAACAATTGATGGCAATTCAGGCGTTTATGTAATTGCAACTAAAGCAGTAACAAAAGCTCCAGCTATCAAGAAATATACTGATTATGTAAACAAGCTAAAACCACAAGTTGTGGGTAATGCTGGTAGATACATGCAAGCCTTGAAAGACGATGCTGATATTAAAGACAACAGAGCAGATTTTTATTAATCGATCTACTAAGTTATATAAAGAAAATCCCGAAGCAGAACTTCGGGATTTTCTTTATAATATAATTTCGTGATAAGGCACAACAACCTCAAAACCTTTTGCATGGAAATACTCGGTTGGGTTTTCATTGGAAACACTCATTACAAAATCGCCACCCCAAGCACCAAGACTTTTTATAACTCCTTCAAAATCTTGAAAAAGAGCTTCTTTAACTGTGGGCAATTCTAATATATTGCTCATGGCTATTTCGTGTTGTGCAATAGCTTGAGCAAAGTCTTTTATAGTATCAGCTTCTACTATGGTTTTAGTGAGGACATTAATAGCTGGAATGACTTTTTGAATAGTGGTATTGTTGTTATGATAGGCCGCAATAGCTTCTCGGCTGTTTTGCTTTTTATTCAAGTAAATAAAATATAATTTATCGGTAAAACTTGGGTTGAAATGCACCACTTCAACCGTTGGTTTGTCAACTATCAACTGATAGATGATACCAGTATTATTTTGTGCGCAAGCAATGTCATAGCCACTGCCTCCAAAACTTCTTTTCAGTAGCTCAAAGGCATCAATTTGCAACCATTGCCCAATATTATTGATTAAGGTAGAAGAAGTTCCTAATCCCCAATTTTTAGGAAACGTCAATTCAGTTTTGATATTATATCCTTTCCCTTCTGAAATGAATTCAGGATTCATTCGATAGGCTTCGTGCAGGATTTCAATTAAAGTGTTTTTGATTGAGGAATCAACTTCATTTTGTTCTTTATCACTAATAGCTGAAAATGAAAGGGTATCCTCAAACCAAATGCTTCCATTGCTATCATAGCTTGTCCAGTGAATATGTTCATCTGTCGTTTCATACACGGTTAAATGCTGTCCAAACTTTGTAGGCAACGCAAAGGCTTTAGCGCCATCAAGCACTACATATTCCCCTGTGATGAGGAGTTTTCCGTTGCTGTAAAAGGTCTTCTTCAAAAGATTATTTTCTTAGATTTTCAATCAAGGTTACTACTGAAGCATGAGAAACGGTATTGTTTTCAAAGTGTTTCGCAATGGCTTTACGCTCTTCGGAAGTTGCTTGGTATTGGTTTAAAATATTATTGAGATGCATTTTCATGTGGCCTTCCTGAATTCCGGTAGTTGTAAGCGAACGAAGTGCTGCAAAGTTTTGTGCCAAACCCGTTACGGCTACAATCTGCATCAATTCTTGTGATGAAGGTTTCTCTAAGATTTCCAATGCCATTTTCACTAACGGATGCAAAGAAGTTAAACCTCCCACAGTTCCTAATGCCAATGGAATTTCCATCCAAAAAGTAAAAATGTCATTTTCTATTTTAGCGTGAGATAAACTGGAATAGTTGCCATTACGCGATGCATAAGCATGAACCCCAGCTTCCACCGCACGGAAATCATTTCCTGTGGCTAAAACAACTGAGTCAACCCCATTCATAATCCCTTTGTTATGGGTTACTGCTCTGAAAGGTTCTATCTCTGCAATGCGAACGGCTTGTACAAACTTCTCAGCAAATTCTTGTGGATTCTCAATTTTTCCCGGCCTCCCTGCTGACAGGTTTTCGGCTAGTTCGGAAACTTTACAGGAAACTTCGGCACGAACAATACAATTAGGCACATAATTAGACAAAATACTCATGACAATGGTAATGTCTTTTTTTAACTCTGAAAAGTCTATATATTGTTGCGCTTCTTCTTTCAGTGCTTTGGCTAATTGTTCTAAACAGGAGTTGATAAAATTAGCACCCATGCTGTCTTTGGTATCAAAGGTGGCATGCAGTTGGTAATAATTTTCTAATTCGTTGGTTTTATCTCTTAGTTCCAATGACAATATTCCACCACCACGTCTCTGCATGTTCTTGGTAATACTATCAGTCGAAGCGATGATATTTTTCTTTGCATCCTTAAAAAACGCTTGAAGTTTAGCTGTTTCTCCTTTGAAAAGAAAATGAACTTGCCCAATTTTTTCGGTATTCAAAACAGTAGCTTTAAATCCGCCACGAGTACTCCAGTATTTAGCCGACTTGGCTGCCGCTGCTACCACGGAACTTTCCTCAATAACCATAGGCACCGAATAATAGTTGCCATTGATTAGAAAATTAGGCGCAATGCCCATAGGCAAATAGAAATTCGTAATGGTGTTTTCTATAAACTCATCATGCAATTGCTGCAATTTAGAATCGTTATTCCAATACTGTTTTAGGGTTAAAATGGCTTCTGAAGGATTAGCAAAATAGTGATTGGCAATCCAATTGATTTTTTCTTCTTTGGATAATTTGGAAAAACCCGCAACTTCATTCTTCATAAATAGGAGTAAATAGTAATTTGGGACAAAGATAAGGTTTAGCTTTTGAAAATATAACTTAAAAAAGTTAGGTGATAAAAAATGTAGCCCAAATTCCAAAAAAAATTTTAAAGTCTATTCCTAGACCATAAATAAACCCGAAGCTATTATCTTTGCCCAATCGTTGAACGTGGAAAGTAATATTACTGATTTCCCATATAGCTTATGAACACAAACTACGACATCTTGATTATTGGCGGTGGTGCAGCAGGTTTTTTTACAGCAATTACAATTGCCGAAAATAACCCAAAGCTAAAAATTGCCCTACTCGAACGCGGGAAAAGTGTACTAGAAAAAGTACGCATTTCAGGTGGTGGACGATGCAATGTTACCCACGCTTGTTTTGTGCCCAATGATTTAGTAAAATATTATCCTCGTGGTGAAAAAGAATTACGCGGCCCGTTTCATCAGTTCTGTTCGGGTGATACGATTGAATGGTTTGAGAAACATGGTGTTGAACTCAAAATCGAAGACGATGGTAGAATGTTTCCCACTACGGATAGCTCGCAAACCATCATTGATTGTTTTTTGAACGCTGTGTCTAAACTAAAAATTGATGTATTAACTGGACAAAGTGTGCAATCCCTTTTCAAAGGAGATGGCTATTGGAAAGTAGAAACTAACCATCAAACCTTTTCTTGTCAAAAACTAATCATGACCACGGGCAGTAACCCAAAAGTATGGGAAATGTTAGCAGAACTAGGTCATACTATTGTTGCACCTGTTCCTTCCCTATTCACGTTTAACATAAAAGATACCCGTATCAAAGACTTGATGGGCGTTTCGGCTTTCGCCAAAGTAAAAGTAAAAGGCAGCAAGTTAGAAGCTGCTGGGCCATTATTAATTACCCATTGGGGCATGAGTGGACCCGGAATATTACGCCTCTCGGCTTGGGGTGCTCGAGAATTATTTGATAAAAAATACCAGTTTTTAATACAGGTGAACTGGCTCAACGATGTTACTTTTGAAGAAGCAATGGATACGCTAAAAAATCTAAAACAAGAACACGCCAAAAAAGCCGTAAGCAAAAAATCGCCATTTGAGTTTGCTAATCGCTTATGGGAAAGTTTGGCAGCCGCTTCGGGTATTGCAGAAGAAATAAAATGGGCAGATTTGTCAAAACAACAACTTCATAATTTGGCCAACCAACTTACCAATGGAGAATTTCAGGTCAATGGTAAAAGCACATTTAAAGAAGAATTTGTTACCGCAGGAGGTATTGATTTAAAAGAAATCAACTTCAAGACGATGGAAAGCAAACTTCACGAAAACCTTTATTTTGCTGGCGAAATCATGAATGTTGATGCCATCACGGGTGGTTTTAATTTTCAAAATGCGTGGACTAGTGGATTTATTGTGGCGAAAGCTATATCGGAATAACCTATCTATTCAACCACCAAATACTTCCGTTCAAAACAGTGGCAAAACTTACCCATGCCAAATAGGGTAATAAAAGATTGGCCGCTAGTTTATCAATAGGTTTGAATTGGGTGTAGGTTTCATAAATTAGGAGCCACAACAGTATAATTTCAACCAAAGCCAACAAAGGATTGTGTAACCCAAAGAAAAGGTAAGACCAAAGCGCATTCAATGCCAATTGGATTACAAAGAATTTCATGGCTTTTTTCACTTGTTTTTCTTCTTGTTCAATTTGGTTCCAAATCCTACCGGCTGCTATACCCATCATAATATAGAGCAACGACCAAACGGGTGCAAAAATCCAATTGGGCGGATTAAAAACTGGTTTTATTAGTGTGGGATACCAAGTGGTAATACTATCGCGAGTTACCATTCCTGATAGATAACCTATCACTACACAAGTAATGACAGTGGTCGTTATTCTTAAAATCTTTTGCATGATGCTTTGTTTGAATTCAACTCAAATATACTAAACAAACCATCAATTTTTTCATAAAAAAAGTATCTTTGCTGAATATTTGATTTTATGGTAACTGAAAAAGATTTTGTTTTCACCACTACAACCCATGCTGTTGAGAAAGGCAACTTTCAATGCAGTGCACCAAGTAATATAGCGTTAGTAAAATATTGGGGTAAAAAAGACAAACAAATTCCGGCGAATCCTTCTATCAGTTTTACTTTGAACCATTGTAAAACGATTACCAAACTATCTTTTACTAAAAAAAATAGTTCCATAACTATTGGTTCAACCAAAGAAAAGTTTTCGTTTGAATTACTTTTTGAAGGCAAACCCAAAGAAGATTTTAAACCCAAAATTCAAAAGTTCTTCGAACGTATAGAAGCGTATTGTCCCTACTTGACCGATTATCATTTTATTATTGCTACCGAGAATACTTTTCCACATAGTTCGGGTATTGCTTCTTCAGCCTCAGGAATGGCGGCTTTGGCAATGAATATTATGAGTTTAGAAAAAGCTTTAAATCCTGCTATGACCGAAGATTTCTTTTTCCAAAAAGCCTCTTTCTTAGCTCGATTAGGTTCGGGAAGTGCTTGTAGAAGTGTGAAAGGAAATGTAGTCGTTTGGGGTAAACATGCTGAAATAAAAGCAAGTTCCGATTTGTTTGGCGTGGAATTTCCATCAGAACTTCATGATAACTTTAAAAATTATCAAGACACTATTTTGCTTGTTGACAAAGGCGAAAAACAAGTATCAAGTACTGTTGGACATGATTTAATGCACCATCATCCTTTTGCGGAACAACGTTTTGCACAAGCACATCGCAACTTATCAGCCATAAAAAACGTTCTAGAAAATGGGGATTTAGCTGAATTTATAAAAATAGTTGAAAGCGAAGCATTGACTTTACACGCTATGATGATGACATCGTTACCTTATTTTATTTTGATGAAACCAAACACGCTGGAAATCATCAATAAAATTTGGAACTATAGAAATGAAACGAATATTCCAGTTTGCTTTACATTGGATGCAGGAGCAAACGTACATATTTTGTATCCCGAAAATGTCAGAGATATTGTTTTGCAATTTATTAAGGACGAATTAGTTGGCTATTGTCAAAATGGTAACTATATTTGTGATGCAGTTGGAAATGGGGGTCAATTGATAATTGATAATTGATAATTGATAATTGATAATTGATAATTGATAATTGA
>NZ_JBMOGV010000002.1:0-56633 GCF_049318185.1 Flavobacterium sp.
TAAAAGTTGTAGCTAGTTTATACCTTCTAGAGTGGAAGCTTCAAAACAAACTACTTCATAACAATAAAAGATTTACAAAATGAAAAAAGGAATTCACCCAGAAAATTACAGATTAGTTGCTTTTAAAGACATGTCAAATGAAGATGTTTTTATCACTAAATCAACAGTAGAAACAAAAGAAACTATCACGCACGAAGGTGTTGAGTATCCAGTATTCAAAATGGAGATTTCTAGAACTTCTCACCCTTTTTACACAGGTAAATCTAAACTTATTGATACTGCAGGACGTATTGATAAATTTAAAACTAAATACGCTAAACACGGTAAATAATAGTTACAGTGTTCAAATTTTAGGAGAACCATTCACGAAAGTGAGTGGTTTTTTTATTGATTTAATCTAAAATAAACTTTGTAACTTTGAACGCATATCTTTTAAAAAGCTACCAAAATGAACTACATATTGTTTGACGGAACAGTTCGTAATGCCTTATTGCCTTTTACTTTCACAAGACCTGTGGCAGATATCAGAGTTGGAATATTAACTATTCGTGAAAAATGGGAAAAATATTTAGGTTATACTACAACTACATTAACCGAAGAATACCTTTCTGAAAAATTCCCAATGGTAGAAATGGAAGATAATGTTATGATCAATGCCTCTTTTTTACCCAATGATATTTTAGTTGGAATGGTTAAAAGTTTAGAAAAAAACCAAGCTATTTTTCAAGGAGAAGAAGTGATTGCTTTTTATACTAATGATACACAAGACGAAGTTGATTTTGATAGCTATGAAATTTTGGATTTCAGCGAAGCATGTATAAAAATTCAGCATACTTGGGATATTTTTGCTAAAAATGATATAGCACTCAGAGAAGATTTTGAGTTGATTACTGAAGATAGAAAATCACAACCAATACCTAAAAGTGTTAATGTAATTGCTCCTGAAAATATTTTTATTGAAGAAGGAGCAAAACTAGAATTTGTGACTTTAAATGCCTCAACGGGACCAATCTACATTGGAAAAAATGCTGAAATTATGGAAGGTTCTGTTATTCGGGGACCATTTGCTTTGTGTGAATTTGGTAGAGTAAAACTCGCTTCAAAAGTTTATGGCGCAACGACAGTTGGGCCACATTCTGTTATTGGTGGTGAAGTTAGTAATTCAGTTCTTTTTGGCTATTCTAATAAAGGTCACGATGGGTTTTTGGGAAATGCAGTTTTGGGTGAATGGTGTAATATTGGCGCAGATAGTAATAATTCTAATTTAAAGAACAACTACGAAGAAGTGCGATTGTGGAGTTATGAAACGGAAGGATTTGCAAGAACTGGTTTGCAATTCTGCGGACTGATGATGGGTGATCATAGTAAATGTGGTATCAATACGATGTTCAACACAGGAACAGTAGTTGGTGTAAGTGCAAACATTTTTGGAGCAGGATTTCCTCGCAATTTTGTGCCAAGTTTTTCTTGGGGTGGCGCTTCGGGATTTACTACTTATTTAACAAGCAAAGCTTTCCAAACTGCCAAATTAGTTATGGCTCGCAGACAAGTGAAATTTACTGAGGAAGACGCTAAGATTTTGGAACATGTTTTTGAAGCAACTAAGAAATATAGAAAAGAGTAAATTAATTGGAAGATAATTTACATTTTCAAATTTCCAAATGGATTAATTTCCAAATTAATATATCTTTGCCCACTCAATTTTTTGACAACGATTTCATTAATTGAGAATATATATGGAACAAAAAAAGAAAGTAGCATTTTACACTTTAGGATGCAAATTGAATTTCTCCGAAACTTCTACCATAGCGAGAAATTTTCAAGACGAAGGTTTTGACAGAGTTGACTTTGAAGAAGTAGCCGATATTTATGTAATAAATACCTGTTCGGTTACCGAAAATGCCGACAAACAATTCAAACAAGTAGTAAAAAAAGCTATGAAACTCAACGAAAAAGCATTCGTTGCAGCTGTCGGTTGTTATGCGCAATTAAAACCAGAAGAATTGGTTTCAGTTGACGGAGTTGACTTGGTTTTAGGAGCCACCGAAAAATTCAAAATCACCGATTATATTAATGACTTGTCCAAAAATGATAGAGGCGAAGTACATTCCTGTGAAATAGAAGAAGCTGATTTTTATGTAGGTAGTTATTCTATAGGTGATAGAACTCGTGCGTTTCTGAAAGTGCAAGATGGTTGTGATTATAAATGTACTTATTGTACTATTCCCTTAGCTAGAGGAATTTCTAGAAGCGATGCCTTAGAAAATGTTTTGAAAAATGCCTATGATATTTCAAAACAAGGGATAAAAGAAATCGTTTTAACAGGCGTAAATATTGGCGATTATGGAAAAGGCGAATTTGGCAACAAAAAACACGAACATACTTTTCTAGATTTGGTAAAAGCATTAGATGAAGTTGAAGGTATTGAAAGATTAAGAATTTCTTCCATTGAGCCTAATCTTTTGAAAAACGAAACTATAGAATTTGTCGCTCAAAGCAGAACTTTTGTACCTCATTTTCATGTTCCGTTGCAAAGCGGAAGTAACGAAATCTTGAAGAAAATGAAGCGTCGCTATTTGAGAGAAGTTTATACTGATAGAGTTTTAAATATTCGTCAAGTAATGCCTCACGCTTGTATTGGAGTTGATGTTATAGTTGGTTTTCCTGGAGAAACTGACCAACATTTTTTGGAAACTTATAATTTTTTAAACGACATGGATATTTCCTACTTACATGTTTTTACCTACTCCGAAAGAGATAACACAGAAGCCGCCGAAATGATAGATGTTGTGCCAATGAATGTTCGCAACAAACGCAGTAAAATGCTTCGTGGATTATCAGTAAAAAAACGGCGTGCTTTTTATGAAAGTCAAATAGGAACTAACCGTACAGTATTATTTGAAAGTGAAAACAAGGAAGGTTATATTCACGGTTTTACCGAAAACTACGTAAAAGTAAAAACACCTTGGAATCCAGAATTGGTCAATACATTGCATGAAATCAATTTGACAAAAATTGATGAAGAAGGAAGCGTGAGAATAGAATTTTTAAATGTTTAAAGCTTAACAAAAAAGTCCGATACATAAAACTCTTATATTGTTATATTTTTATTCCTGGCGGAAGCAAATCTTTGTATTGAGTATTTTTTCTAAAGAAAAGTGCAATTTTCGGTAAAATAGGAACTACTTTAAGTTTTCGCTCATAGGCAATTTCCATAATGTTTTTCAATAAATCAGAGATAAAGTCTTCATCTTCAAAACCCTCAAAAGCAGTAATTCTTGTTAGGAATATTTTCTTTTCTTGAAATGAATATTCTACAGAAATTAATTTACCATTAATCAAAGTTTCAAATTGGCGTGCAAAAGTATTGTCTTTAATTTCCATTTTTTCTGAAATTAATGTATCGTTCATCATTTAGTGAAATTAAAAGGATTAATATTATGCAAATTTACTTAAAATTAACGAGTTTACGGTTGTTTTATGTCTAAAATTTATCTTTATTTTAGGTCAGGAATGGCAGCAAATTCAACTATTTTTGAAAGGATTCAATTGCCAAAAGCTATTTTTGAAATGTATTTCCTAGAATGGTTTCTACCAGAACATCAAAAAACTATTAATTATTATGCGCTGCTCTAGTGATTTAAAAAAATATATATTATAAAATTATTGTTTGCCTAAAATTATAATGGAAAACTATTAATTACAGCTCAATTTTGTAGTTTTACCCTATGAAAAATGTAAAGATTATGAAAACGAATAAACCCTTTATTACTACGCTTTTTTTTGTTGTTGTCTCTGGATTTCTAATTTTTGCAATAACTGGCAACAATAAAGATAGAGTAATGCACGAAGGAACAGCCATGTTTTTTCCGGAATCAATTGATTTTGCTGGAGAAAATGCACCATTAAATATCACTGATGTCAAAGAACGATTGGATAGAGAATTATTAATAAATGCTAACCTTGATGCTACAACAGCATTGATAATAAAAAGGGCTAATCGTGTTTTTCCAATTATAGAGCCAATTTTGAAACAATATAATGTGCCTGATGACTTCAAATATTTAGCGGTTATTGAAAGTGGTTTGACTAATGCGGTTTCTGGTTCTGGAGCAAAAGGAGTTTGGCAATTTATGCCGGATAGTGCCAAAGAAAAAGGCATGGAGGTCAACGATATTGTGGATGAGCGCTATCATTTAGAAAAATCAACTATAGCTGCTTGTAAATATTTATTGGTAGCCAAAGATAAGTTTGGTTCATGGACATTAGCTGCTGCTGCATATAATGGCGGAATGACTGGAATTTCAAAAAAAATTGAAGAGCAAAAAGTAACAGATTATTATGATTTAGCTTTAACCGAAGAGACTTCGCGTTATGTTTTTAGAATATTAGCTTTAAAAGAAATTATGAAAAATCCAGAGAAATATGGTTTTAGTATTTTTTCTAGTGATTTATATGTCCCAATACCAACAAAAAAAGTAGAAGTCGACAGTACAATTATTGATTTAGCAGAATTTGCTTTTTCTCAGGGCATTAATTACAAAATATTAAAAATTCATAATCCTTGGCTAAGAGATAAAAAATTACTCAATCCAACTAAGAAAAAATATGAAATTCAAATTCCATTGAGTGGATTCTAACATTTTTTACAGATTAATCAAATTAAAACACTTAAAATTAGGATTTAATTTTTTATCATACATTTTATTAATTTATTAATAAAAATTCAATTATTTACGATTTTTTTTGAATTAAAATTTGTGATTATTCAATAATAAAATATATTTGTAAATAATTAATCTTAAAAAAATGTCAATAATTCCAAACATCTTCGTTACTAATATCATTGAGGTAATATTACTTTAATAGGAAGATGATTGTATAGTAAATATAAATTTGGCCTTCCTACTTGGAAGGTTTTTTTTTAAATATGAGATGAATAAATTAGTAACTATAATTATTATCGTGATTATTATTCGTTTTATGTGACGAGTTAGGATTTTTGTACAATTATAGTAAACCTTTCTCAATCAAAATAGAGGAAGGTTTTTTTAATCAAAATTTTAGAATATGTATTTTAAGGAACAAACAATAATTTATTTAAACGGTGATTTTGTCAATGCAAATGATGCCAATTCTAATCTTTACCTACAAACTTTACACTATGGTTATGGTGTTTTCGAAGGAATGAGAGCTTATGATACAGGAAATGGAGTTAGTGTTTTTAAAATAAAAGAACATTATGAACGATTCAAAAATTCATGTGAATTAATCAATATTCCTTTTGAATACGATATTCAAGACTTAATCAATCAAACCTATAAAGTATTAGAACTAAATAATTTTAAAGATGCCTATGTTCGACCATTAATTTTTTGTGGACCAAATATGAGTTTGACAAAACCTAATAGCGTTTCCATTATGATTTGCTGTTGGGAATGGGGAGCCTATTTAGGGGATAATTTATTAAATGTAACTATATCTTCTTTCAGTAGGCCACATCCTAAATCAACAAAAATTGAAGCAAAAGTATGTGGACATTATGTAAACTCCATACTTGCAGTTACTGAGGCTAAAGACAAAGGATTTGATGAAGCCATTCTCCTCGATACCGAAGGTTTTTTAGCAGAAGGGCCAGGTTCCAATTTATTTTTCGAGAAAGAGGGTAAACTGTTCACTCCTAAAATAGGAAATATTTTACCAGGAATTACAAGAGCAACCGTAATTGAATTATGTAAAAATTTAGAAATTGAAGTATTAGAAGGAGAATTTTTGCCACAAGATTTAGCTAATGCTGATGGCGCTTTTCTTTGCGGAACAGCTGCTGAAATTATTGGCTTACAATCGTTAGAAAAGAATAATTTTTCAAAAAACTGGCACGACACTCTTGGAAAAAAAGTACAAACTGCTTATAAAAATTTAGTTTTAGAAAAATAACTATAAAGAAACAAAATACTAATGGAATTAAATAAATACAGCAAAACCGTTACACAAGATCCAACACAGCCTGCCGCTCAAGCCATGTTGTATGGAATTGGTTTAAATGATGCTCAATTGGCTCAGCCATTTATCGGAATTGCATCCATGGGTTATGATGGAAATACATGTAACATGCATCTCAACCACTTGGCATCTTATATAAAAGTTGAAGTAAATGCTACTGATATGGTAGGCTTACTTTTTAATACTATTGGAATTAGTGATGGAATTACCAATGGAACTGACGGAATGCGATACTCATTAGTTAGTCGGGAAGTAATTGCTGATAGTATTGAGAGTGTAGTTGCGGCACATTATTATGATGCAGTAATAGCCGTTCCAGGTTGTGATAAAAATATGCCAGGAGCAATTATTGCAATGGGTAGATTAAATAGACCATCTATTATGGTGTATGGAGGAACTATTGCACCCGGAAAATACCAAGGAAAAGATTTGAATATTGTTTCAGCATTTGAAGCTTTGGGGGAAAAAATTGCCGGAAAAATATCAGATGAGGAATTCAAAGGAATTATCAAAAATTCATGTCCAGGAGCTGGTGCTTGTGGCGGCATGTATACCGCAAACACTATGGCAATAGCTATTGAAGCTCTAGGAATGAGTTTGCCTTATTCAAGTTCAAATCCAGCTGTGAGTAATGAAAAGATTGAAGAATGCAAAAAATCAGCACATTTCATAAAAATATTATTAAAAAAGAATATTTGTCCAAAAGACATCATGACTTTTAAAGCTTTTGAGAACGCAATTACAACGTTAATTGCACTTGGAGGAAGTACAAATGCTGTGTTACATATCATTGCAATGGCAAAAAGTGTTGGAGTAAAAATTACTCAAGACGATATCCAAAGAATAAGTAATACAACACCTTTAATAGCTGATTTTAAACCAGGCGGAAATTATCTTATGCAAAATCTTCACGAAAAAGGTGGTGTTCCTATGGTATTAAAATATCTTCTAACTAAAGGAAAATTACATGGCGATTGTATTACGGTTACCGGAAAAACATTAGCTGAAAACTTAGAAAATGTAGTTGATATTAACTTTGATAATCAAAACATTATTCGTCCATTAGAAAATCCAATTAAAGCGACTGGTCATCTTCAAATTCTTTATGGAAATCTTGCAACAAAAGGTTCGGTTGCAAAAATTACTGGAAAGGAAGGAGAAAAATTTGTCGGTCCAGCCAAAGTTTTTGATGGCGAAAAAGAACTAATTCAAGGTATTGAAGACAAAAAAATTCAACCTGGCGATGTAATTGTTATCCGATATGTCGGACCAAAAGGCGGACCAGGAATGCCCGAAATGCTTAAACCAACTTCTGCAATTATAGGTGCTGGTTTAGGAAAAAGTGTAGCCTTGATTACTGATGGAAGATTTAGTGGAGGAACTCATGGTTTTGTTGTTGGACACATCACTCCAGAAGCCTTTGATGGAGGAACGATTGCATTAGTTAATAACGGCGATATTATTGAACTTGATGCTGTTTCTAATACAATCAATTTAAAAGTATCCGATTTAGAATTAGAAGAAAGAAGGAAAAAATTAGTAATTCCTGCATTAAAAGTGACTAATGGAGTACTATATAAATATGTAAAATTAGTTAAAGATGCGTCCGAAGGTTGTGTAACCGATGAAGACTAAAATAGAAATATTATGAAAACATTAGAACTTGATACTACTAATAAGACACAAAAACAACCTATATCAACCACAGGAAGTTTAGCCGTAATTGACGCATTATTATCTGAAGAAGTTGATATCATTTTTGGTTATCCAGGTGGCGCAATAATGCCAATTTATGATGCACTATTTGATTTTAAAGACAAGTTAAATCATATACTGGTTCGTCATGAGCAAGGGGCAATCCATGCTGCTCAAGGTTATGCCAGAGTGAGCGGAAAAACAGGTATTGTTTTTGCCACAAGCGGACCAGGTGCAACCAATTTAGTTACAGGTTTGGCTGATGCTCTCATAGATTCAACCCCATTAGTTTGTATTACGGGACAAGTTTTTGCTCATTTATTAGGAACGGACGCATTTCAAGAAACTGATATTATCAATATTACTACACCAATTACCAAATGGAATTACCAAATAACAGATGCAAAAGAAATTCCTGAAATTTTAGCCAAAGCTTTCTATATTGCAAAAACAGGTCGACCTGGACCAGTTTTAATTGATATTACCAAAAATGCGCAACTTCAACTTTTTGATTATATTGGATACAGATCTTGTATACATGTTAGAAGTTATCGGCCAAAACCAATTGTAAGATTGGATTATATTGAAAAAGCAGCGGCTATTATTAATCAAGCAAAAAAGCCTTTCATTATTTATGGACAAGGAGTTTTATTGGGCAATGCCGAAAATGAATTTCTTGCTTTTATCGAAAAATCTGGAATACCAACAGCTTGGACAATCATGGGAATGAGTGCTATTCCTACTGATCATCCACTTGCAGTTGGAATGTTAGGAATGCATGGAAATTATGGGCCCAATTATTTAACCAATGAATGCGATGTGTTAATTGCCGTTGGAATGCGTTTTGACGACAGAGTTACTGGTCGATTAGATAAATATGCAAAACAAGCGAAAGTTATTCATTTTGATATAGATCCTGCCGAAATTGACAAAAACGTTCAAACAACAGTTCCTGTTTGGGGAGATTGTAAAGAAACCTTGCCATTACTAACACAATTACTTGATAAGAAAACGCATCCTGAATGGTTTAAAGAATTTGAAATCAAAAAAGAAAAAGAATCCACGACCTTGATTCAAAAAGAGTTGAATCCAGCTGATGGCGGATTGACCATGGGAGAAGTTATTAATGTTCTTAATGAATTGACAAATGGCGATGCAGTAATTGTAACCGACGTGGGTCAACATCAAATGGTGGCTTGTCGTTATGCCAAGCAAAATAAAACCCGGAGCAATATTACTAGTGGCGGATTAGGCACTATGGGATTCGCACTTCCTGCTGCAATTGGCGCTAAATTTGGTGCTCCAGAACGTCAAGTTATAGCCATCATGGGTGATGGTGGAGCACAAATGAACCTACAGGAATTGGGCACTATAATGCAGTTTAAACCTAATGTAAAAATATTAATATTAAACAATAGTTTCCTGGGAATGGTGCGTCAATGGCAAGAATTATTTCATGAAAAACGGTATTCGTTTACTGATATTCAAAGTCCTGATTTTGTTAAAGTAGCTAATGCCTATACTATTGCGGGTAAACATCTTTCAAAAAGAGAAGAATTAAGGGAGAGTTTAAAGGAAATGTTAGATTATCCAAGTTCATTTCTTCTAGAAGTGGCTGTAATTCATGAGGATAATGTCTTTCCAATGGTTCCACAAGGAAAAGGAGTTGCAGAAATTGTATTAAGTAAAGAAGAAATTTAATAGATACTCATTATGAAAAATGAATTTACACTGACAATTTATACTGAAAATCAGGTAGGATTGCTCAATAAAATTGCAATTATATTTTCTAGAAGAAAGATAAACCTAGAAAGCTTAAATACTTCTCCCAGTGAAATAGAAGGCATTTATCGATTTACCATTGTAGTAATTGAAACAGAAACTGTTGTTAAAAACATAGTGCGTCAATTAGAAAAAATGGTTGATGTATTTAAAGTGTTTTACAATACAAATGACGAAATTATTTGGCAACAAATGGCTTTATACAAAGTGCCTACTTCTGTAATTATAAAAGATGTAAAAGTAGAAAGATTGCTCAGAGAATTTGGTGCAAATGCTGTAGTAATTAGAGAAGATTATACTGTTTTTGAAACTACAGGTCAGTATGAAGAAATAGATAATTTGCTAAAAGAATTAGACAAATACGGACTAATTGAATTTGTTCGAAGTTCAAGGATTGCCATTATCAAATCGAGTGAAGGAGTACACAAGAAAGTATTAGATATGGAAAAAAATGATCCAACTAAAAAACCTATAAACAACGAATTCCTTAATCATAAAAGTATGATTTTCGAAATGTAAATTTTCAATTTAAATATAAATTAATACTAAAAATAAAAAAATAAACAATGTCAAATTATTTCAATTCACTTCCTCATCGACTAAAAGTTCAAGAATTAGGAAAATGTGATTTTATGCAAAGTTCTGAATTTGCAAATGGAGTTGCTCAACTTAAAGGAAAGAAAATAGTAATCATTGGATGCGGCGCACAGGGTTTAGCACAAGGACAAAATCTCCGTGATAGTGGATTACATGTTGCTTACGCATTGCGTCAAGAAGCTATTGATAACAAAAGAGCATCCTTTGTAAACGCAACCGGAAATGGTTTTGAAGTAGGAACTTTTGAAGAAATGATTCCAACAGCCGATTTAGTATCCAATCTAGCACCAGACAAACAACATACATCAGTCATTAATAAAATTGTGCCTTTGATGAAAAAAGGTTCTTGTTTGTCGTATTCACATGGATTTAATATAGTGGAAGAAGGAATGCAAATTCGTGAAGATATTACGGTGGTTATGATTGCACCCAAATCACCTGCATCCGAAGTTCGAGCTGAATTTCTTAGAGGTTTTGGTGTGCCAACACTAATCGCAGTACACTCTGACAATGATCCAAATAGTAATGGTTTAGAAATTGCCAAAGCCTATTGTGTAGGAACTGGTGGTCATAAAGCAGGTGTTTTGCTGTCATCGTTTGTTGCCGAAGTGAAATCGGATTTGATGGGTGAACAAACCATTCTTTGTGGCTTGTTGCAAACAGGTTCGATTTTGAGTTTTAACAAAATGATAGAAAAAGGTATCGACGCTGGTTATGCTTCAAAACTAGTGCAATATGGTTGGGAAGTGATTACCGAAGCGCTAAAAATTGGCGGAATTACGAACATGATGGATCGACTTTCAAACTCTGCTAAAATTGAAGCATTCAAATTGGCAGAGGAACTAAAAGTTATTATGAATCCATTGTTTAAGAAGCATATGGACGATATTTTATCTGGTTATTTTTCAAAAACCATGATGGAAGATTGGGCTAATGGTGATAAAAATCTATTCACTTGGCGAGAAGCTACAGGTGAAACTAATTTTGAAAAAACAGCTGCTGGAAATATTGAAATAACCGAGCAAGAATATTTTGACAATGCAACTTTAATGGTGGCATTTGTAAAATCGGGTGTAGAATTAGCTTATGAAACGATGACTTCCGCAGGAATTAAGAACGAGTCAGCATACTACGAATCGTTACATGAAACACCATTAATTGCAAATACCATTGCTCGAAAAAAATTGTTTGAAATGAATCGTGTTATTTCAGATACAGCAGAATATGGTTGTTATTTATTTGATCATGCCTGTAAGCCTTTATTGGCTGATTTCATGAAAAAAGTTGATACTAATTTGATAGGTAAAAACTTTAATTTGACAGCAAATACCAATGTCGATAATTTTGAATTGGTGCATATTAATGCCGCTATTCGAAATCATTCCATAGAAAAATGTGGAGCAGAGTTACGTGAAGCTATGACCGCAATGAAAAAAGTCGTTGAATAAAAAGTATCTCCAATCCTAGCAAGCATTAAAATGAATTTATTTGATGAAATAGTAAAAGCAAAAACTCTGTTAGATGGAATTGTTCAAACAACTCCGTTAGCTGAAAGCATGAATTTATCTGATGAATTTGATGCTTCAATTTTACTTAAACGTGAAGACTTGCAAGTGGTACGATCCTATAAAATTAGGGGTGCTTATAACAAAATAAGTTCGCTTTCGGATGCCGAAAAAATGCAGGGAATTGTATGTGCAAGTGCAGGAAATCATGCTCAAGGTGTTGCCTATTCTTGTAACATACTCCAAATTCATGGTGTGATTTATATGCCAAAAACAACACCTAAACAAAAAATCAAGCAAGTACAATTGTTTGGAAAATCCTTTGTGGAAATTGTATTAATTGGTGATACTTTTGATGATGCTTATGCTTTTGCAATAGAAAATGCAACTGAAAATTTTAAGCAATTCATCCATCCTTTTGATGATTACAAGGTTATTGCTGGTCAAGGAACTGTAGGTTTAGAAATTTTAAGCGCAAGCCAAAAACCTATAGATTATGTTTTTGTTCCTGTTGGTGGTGGCGGATTAGCAGCAGGACTGTCAACTGTTTTTAGAGAATTAAGTCCAAAAACAAAAATCATTGGTATTGAGCCTGAAGGTGCACCAGCCATGAAAAAAGCTATAGAAAATGGAGAAAATAGTCCTTTAGAAACCATTGATAAATTTGTTGATGGTGCAGCTGTGAAACAAGTTGGGGATTTAACTTTTGAAATTTGTAAAGATACTCTTGATGATATTTTACTTGTTCCCGAAGGAAAAGTGTGTACTACTATTTTGAGATTGTACAACGAAGAGGCTATGGTTGTTGAGCCAGCAGGAGCATTAGCAATTGCTGCGTTAGATTTTTATAGAGATAAAATCAAAGGAAAAAATGTAGTTTGCATTGTAAGCGGAAGTAATAATGACATAGAAAGAACTGCCGAAATTAAAGAACGTTCTCTTCTATACGAAGGATTAATGCACTATTTTATGATACAATTTCCTCAGCGTCCAGGAGCACTTAAAGAATTTGTAAATAATATTTTAGGTGTAGATGACGATATAACCTATTTTCAATTTGCCAAGAAAAATAGTAGAGAAGTTGGTTCAGTTGTAGTTGGTTTAGAACTAAAAAATAAAAATGATATCGTTGCAATAAAAGAAAAAATGAATATAAATGGCTTTCAATTTCAATATCTTAATGAAAAAGAAGATTTGTTTGCTCAGATAATTGGGTAAATAAAAAAGCCTCTTAAAATGAACATGCCCCAAAAAGTTAGACACTATTTGGGGCATTTTTTATTAATTTAAAAATTGCAATTAAATCTTCTTCATCTGGTCTTTCATCATCTTGATTTGATCTTTCAACATGCCTTGTTTGTCCAATTTTTTTGCTTCGTTCAAAAGATTAGTCGCTTCTAATTTTCTTCTTCTTGACATAGCAACTCCGGCCAAATTTAATTTGGCAACGGCCAAATCCATATCCATATTCAATCCCAGTTCAATTGCTTTCTTGAAATACTTTTCAGATTGTGTCAAATTGGTTTGCGAAAGCATTAACCCATGAAGGTAATTGTAATACCCTTGTTGTTTTCTTACCAATGCCGTTTCGGGATTTTTGATTTTATCCAGCCACACTTTTGCACCAGCAAAATCTTGTTTTCTAAGTTTTAAGAAAGCCATAAGGATGTATTCGTTTTTGTAGTAAAGAAAAATAGGAATTGCTGACAACAACAATAAAAAAATACCATTGCCGATATTCCCTTCGGTAAATTGCCAAACACTTGTGGCAACGATAAGTACAGCCAATACTAATTTTATAAATCTGTGAAACATAATTATTATTTTTTTATGATGGCAAAGGTAATAAAAGGAATTGAAAATATTTTTATAAAACCACTTGCCAGAAAAAAAAAGGTTTGTATATTTGCACTCGGTTTAAAAAGAGCCGTATTACCAAAGAAATTAATACACGATTTTAAAGATACAAAGCAATGAGCAAAAGAACGTTTCAACCATCAAAAAGAAAAAGAAGAAATAAGCACGGATTTATGGACAGAATGGCTTCTGCAAATGGAAGAAAAGTGCTTGCGCGTCGTAGAGCCAAAGGAAGACATAAATTGACTGTTTCTAGTGAACCAAGACACAAAAAATAATGATTAGCAATTAATCAATATTAAGCCGTTACTTTTATTAGTAGCGGCTTTTTTTATAGCTTGTTTATAAATATTAATAAGTTTTAAAGTTCATTTTTTCTATTTCATAACAAACATATTATTTTTGACAAACAACACAAACTACAAAAAAAACAACACAACAATATGCCAAAAGATAATTCTATTAAATCAGTTTTAATTATTGGCTCTGGGCCAATTGTCATTGGACAAGCATGTGAATTCGATTATGCAGGTTCACAATCTGCTCGCTCCATTAGAGAAGAAGGAATTGAAGTAATTTTGATTAATTCCAATCCGGCAACCATCATGACTGACCCATCCATGGCAGATCATATTTATTTGTTGCCACTGACTACCAAATCCATCATACAAGTTTTAAAAGAGCATCCACAAATCGACTCGGTTTTACCAACAATGGGTGGACAAACAGCTTTAAACCTTTGTTTGGAAGCTGACGAAAAAGGAATTTGGAAAGATTTTGGCGTAAAACTTATAGGTGTAGATGTAAACGCCATCAACATTACTGAAGACAGAGAACAGTTCAAACAACTTTTAAAGAAAATAAACGTACCATCAGCACCAGCCGAAATTTGCACTTCATTCCTTCGTGGCAAAGAAATTGCGCAAGAATTTGGTTTTCCGCTGGTGATTCGACCTTCGTTTACACTTGGTGGTACTGGAGCTGCAATAGTATACCACAAAGAAGATTTTGCAGAGAAACTAACTTACGGTTTAGAAATGTCTCCTATTCATGAAGTGCTGATTGATAAAGCATTAATGGGTTGGAAAGAATACGAGTTAGAATTATTACGCGATAAAAACGATAACGTAGTCATCATATGTTCCATCGAAAATATGGACCCAATGGGAATTCATACAGGAGATTCAATTACCGTTGCGCCAGCCATGACCTTATCGGATACTACTTTTCAAAAAATGCGCGATTATGCCATTCTGATGATGCGTTCCATCGGGAATTTTGCTGGAGGTTGTAACGTTCAATTTGCCGTTTCCCCAGACGAAAAAGAAGATATTGTTGCCATTGAAATCAATCCACGGGTTTCTCGTTCCTCAGCTTTAGCATCAAAAGCAACGGGTTATCCTATTGCAAAAGTAGCGTCAAAATTAGCACTTGGATATCATCTTGATGAATTGCCAAATCAAATTACCAAATCGACTTCGGCCTTATTCGAACCTACTTTGGATTATGTTATTGTGAAAATTCCACGTTGGAACTTTGATAAATTTGAAGGAGCAGATAGAACTTTAGGATTGCAAATGAAATCGGTAGGTGAAGTGATGGGAATTGGTCGTTCGTTTCAAGAAGCGCTTCACAAAGCCACACAATCATTAGAAATAAAACGTAACGGACTTGGAGCTGACGGAAAAGGATATAAAAATTACGAACAGATAATTGAAAAGCTAACTTATGCTAGCTGGGACAGAGTTTTTGTATTATATGACGCCATTGCCATGGGAATTCCGTTGAGTAGCATTCATGAAATCACAAAAATTGACATGTGGTTTTTGAAGCAATATGAGGAATTATATGTATTAGAAAAAGAGATTTCAAATTATAAAATAGATACATTACCAAAAGAATTGGTACTAGAAGCGAAACAAAAAGGATATGGTGACCGACAAATAGCCCATATGTTGGGTTGTTTAGAAAGTCAAGTTTATAAATTGCGTGATGAAATGAATATCAAGCGTGTGTATAAATTGGTGGATACTTGTGCTGCTGAGTTTAAAGCCTTAACACCTTATTATTATTCCACTTTTGAAGCCGAAATTCAAACAGCAACGGGTGAGCGATATGTTCATAATGAGAGTATTGTTACAGAAAAGAAAAAAGTAGTTGTTTTAGGTTCTGGACCTAATAGAATTGGACAAGGAATTGAATTTGATTATTCTTGCGTTCACGGAGTTTTAGCTGCCAAAGAATGTGGTTATGAAACCATCATGATTAATTGTAATCCTGAAACCGTTTCAACCGATTTTGATACAGCTGATAAATTGTATTTTGAACCTGTTTTTTGGGAACACATTTACGACATCATTCGTCATGAAAAACCAGAAGGTGTAATTGTTCAACTTGGTGGTCAAACGGCATTGAAATTAGCAGAAAAGTTGTCTAAATACGGAATTAAAATTCTTGGAACTTCATTTGATGCTTTGGATTTAGCGGAAGATAGGGGTCGTTTTTCTGAATTGTTAACCGAACTTAAAATCCCTTTTCCACAATTTGGAATAGCCGAAAGTGCTGACGAAGCATCGAAATTGGCCGATACTTTAGATTTTCCGTTATTAGTTCGTCCTTCGTATGTTTTGGGTGGACAAGGCATGAAAATTGTCATTAACAAACAGGAATTAGAAGAACATGTAATTGATTTGCTGAAATCAATACCGGGAAATAAATTGCTTTTAGACCACTATTTAGATGGTGCCATCGAAGCCGAAGCTGATGCTATTTGTGATGGTGAAAACGTGTATATCATTGGAATTATGGAACATATTGAACCTTGTGGTATTCACTCAGGAGATTCAAATGCGACATTGCCACCGTTTAATTTGGGTGAGTTTGTAATGCAACAAATTAAAGATCACACTAAGAAAATTGCTTTAGCATTGCGAACGGTTGGTTTAATCAACATTCAATTTGCCATTAAAGACGATATCGTTTATATTATTGAAGCCAATCCTAGAGCTTCGAGAACAGTTCCTTTTATTGCCAAAGCGTATGGTGAACCGTATGTAAATTATGCCACTAAAGTAATGCTTGGTGTGAATAAAGTAACCGATTTTACATTCAACCCACAATTGAAGGGTTACGCAATTAAGCAACCCGTTTTCTCTTTCAGTAAATTCCAAAATGTAAACAAAGCACTGGGGCCTGAAATGAAATCAACTGGTGAAAGTATTTTGTTTATTGATGATTTGAAGGATGACGCATTTTATGAGTTGTATTCTAGACGTAAAATGTACTTGAGTAAGTAGTATTAAGATAATCGTCCTGACAATAGACTGGTCATAAATAGTGTCTAACTTTTTGAGTCAGTCCATACATAGCGGTATTCTTTATGATTTATTTTTAAACCTTTCATCAATTTGATGATTTGTAAATCAATTGATTAAGGTTAGTTTTTTTGTACATTTGAGAAATTTTTATGAGATGATAAACAACCGTTTTGCTAGTTATTTTTTACTTGCTTTTTTACTAGTTTTTATTAATTTAAATTCGCAGACCTTCACGGATAGTAATTTGCCGATTGTCATCATCACCACTGATATTAATCCGGCAACAAGTCTTCCTTATGAAATAGTAGATGATCCTGATGTATTTGGTACCATGAAAATCATTAAACGTCCTAATGGTTCTAGAAATTATCTTACAGATCAAAATACAGCTGCATTATTAAATTATAATGGACGTCTATCTATACAAATTAGAGGTTCTTCTTCTCAAGATCTTCCAAAAAAAGGATATAAAGTAACTACTTTGTTGGCAGATAATGTTACAAATAACAATGTTGCTCTGCTTGGAATGCCGGCAGAAAATGACTGGATTTTGAATGGTTTAGCTTTTGACCCTTCATTAATAAGAGATTATTTGGCTTATAACCTCTCACGTCAAATGGGGAATTATGCTCCAAGAACTCAATATTGTGAGGTTTTGATAAACGGAGAATATAAGGGACTTTATCTACTTCAGGAAAAAATAAAAGCAGATTCGAATCGCGTTAATATTCTTAAAATTACAACAACAGATATAAGCGGAGATAATCTGACTGGGGGATATATCACCAAAGCCGATAAGACTACAGGTGGCGATCCAGTTGCATGGACGACAATAGCATATAACGGTCAGGATGTAAATTATATTCACGATTTGCCAAAACCAGAAGACGTTACAACAGAACAGGATAATTACATTTACACTCAATTTACTAATCTACAGACAGCTTTGACAGGTAATAATATGACTTTACTCAACGGATATCCAGCCAGAATTGACATTCCGTCTTTCGTAGATTTTATGATTTCGAACGATTTTGCTGCCAATGCTGATGGGTATCAATTGAGTACCTATTTTCACAAAGACAGAAAAGGGAAATTACGTGCTGGTCCAATTTGGGATTTTAACCTGACTTGGGGGAATGATTTATTTCAATACGGTTTAGATAGGAGTAAATACTATACTTGGCAGTTTTTAAATGGTGATAATGAAGGTTCAAAATTTTGGAGAGATATGTTCAATAATGCTATATTCAAATGCTATTTGTCTAAACGTTTTAACCAATTGATTCAAGCTAATCAACCATTGAATACTGCTGTTTTGAATACTTTTATAGATAATACGATTACACTTATCAGTGAAGCTAAGGTTAGAGAAAACCAAAAATGGAATACTATTCCTAACTATGCATTGGAAATTGCTAATCTTAAAGCTTTTATTTCTAACAGAACGAATTGGATGACGAATAATTTAGGCGGATTTGCTAGCTGTGCTAACGTTGCAGTTCCACCGCTTGTTATTACAAAAATTAATTATAATCCTTCAACTTCAGGATCTTTTCTGGTTAGCAATGACCTAGAATTTATTGAAATACAAAATACAGGAACTACTTTGGTTACGCTCTCCGGAATTTATTTCAGCGAATTGGGAATGAGCTATCAGTTTCCATATAATGCTACAATTGCTGGAAATTCGAGCTTGTATTTGGCTTCCAATGCATCTGTTTTTCAGTCTAAATATGGATTTGCTCCTTTTGGTCAATTCACAAGAAATTTATCGAATAAATCTCAGAAAATAGTAATTGCCGATGCTTTTGGAAACATAATTGATTCAGTAGAATATTTTGATACTTCACCTTGGCCAACTGCAGCCGATGGAGGAGGAAGTTACCTGCAGTTAACGAGCACTAGTTTGGATAATAATTTAGGATCGAGTTGGGTGGCTACTTCAGTGCCTTTGTCTGTTAGTAATTTTGATTCAGAATCGGCTATCAACATCTATCCTAATCCGGCAAATTATTCATTAACAGTTCGGTCCAAATTTAGCATAGATAAAATAGAGATCTATGACGTTTTTGGAAAATTTGTAAAAGCTATTCAAGGGAACGAGAACGAAATTCAAACTGACGTTTCCAATTTCTCTATTGGAATGTACTTTATGAAAATTTATACACAATATGGAACAAAGACTGAAAAATGGTTTAAGAATTAGTTTTGTCAGATTATTTTTTTTCTGTTTTTTCTTCCATCAAATCACTTAAATGAAGTCGCAATGCAGTAACTGAAATACTAATTTCCCAAAAAGAGATACCAAGAGAGACAAGTAATGTCAATAAGCTAGCAGCAAAAAGATATATTCCAATCATTTGTAGTTCAAAAAAAAGACAAAACATCGCAAATACTGAAAGAAACAAACACAATACTCCAAAAAGTTGCATGAAACGAATTAATGATAAACGCAGATTGAGGTTTTTTATTTGGAGTAAAATACTTTTACTATGATCTTGATCGTATGTTTTTTTTAAACCTCGTACAATTTGAGCAATAGTTAGAAACCTGTTAGTGTAAGCCAATAATATTAATGATGTTGCTGAGAACAGTAATGCTGGAGTTTCGATGTCTAGTGTCATTTGGTTTCCGTGTTATGGGTTGTGGGTTTCTAGTTACGAAGGTCGGGAATTTATTTAAATAAAAAAACCTGCAAACTTCCATCAGCAGGTTTCTTATTACTTATCGCTAATCACTTTTTACTTAATTAGTTCAAAACTACGTTTCACAAAAGCAGTCAATTCTTCACCTTTTAATAATCCTTGAGATATTTTGGCTAAGTCTAGAGCTTGTCTTACTAAGCTTTCTTGTGCTGATTTGTCATCGGTATTTAAGATTGTAGTTGCTAATTCTGAATTGGTATTGACTACTAAATTATACATTTCTGGGAAATTACCCATGCCGAACATTCCGCCACCACCAGATTGGCTCATTTCTTTCATTCTTCGCATGAATTCTGGTTGTGTTATAATGAATGGCGCTGAGGTGCTGTCCATAGGTTCTAACTGGACGGAATAGTTCGCTTTTGGAACAATTTCTTCTACTACAGTTTTTAATTTGGTAGACTCATCTTCAGATAATTTAGAAATTTGAGCGTCTTCTTTCTGAATTAATTTATCGATATGATCGGAATCAACACGAACAAAAGTCAAGTTCTCATTATCTGATTCTAATTTTTGAATTAAATGCGAAATGATAGGAGAGTCTAACAAAATAACTTCGTATCCTTTTTCTTTTGCAATTTCGATATAACCGTGTTGTGCATCTTTGTTTGAGGTATAAAGCACTACTAATTTTCCGTTTTTATCGGTTTGATTAGCCGTTATGGCTTCTTTTAATTCTGTTAAAGTGTAATATTTTTCTTCAACACTTGGATATAATACAAAGTCACCCGCTTTCTCATAGAATTTTGGTTCCGATAACATTCCATATTCTAACACAATTTTGATATCGTTCCATTTTTTCTCAAAATCTTCGCGGTTTTCAGTAAACAATGATTTTAATTTATCGGCTACTTTACGTGTGATATAGTTGGATATTTTCTTCACATTTCCATCGGCCTGAAGATAAGAACGAGAAACGTTCAATGGAATATCTGGAGAGTCAATAACACCTTTTAGCATACCAAGAAATTCTGGTACAATTCCTTCCACATTATCAGTTACATATACTTGATTTTGGTATAACTGAATTTTGTCTTTTTGCATTTGCAAATCGGCAGACATTTTTGGGAAATATAAAATTCCTGTTAAGTTGAAAGGATAATCTACATTTAGATGAATGTTGAATAATGGTTCTTCAAATTGCATTGGATACAATTCTCGGTAGAAATTTTTATAATCTTCATCAGTCAAATCTACTGGTTGTTTTGTCCAAGCAGGATTTGGGTTATTGATAATATTATCAACTTCTACTTCAGTGAAAATATTGTCTTTATCTTCTTCAGCAACACTTTCTCCTTTTTTCTGTTCGATTTTTTCTGTTCTTGTACCAAATTTAATTGGCACTGGCATGAATTTATTGTATTTAGTCAACAATTCACGAATTTTGAATTCTTCTAAAAACTCTAATGAATCTTCGGCAATGTGAAGAATAATTTCTGTTCCTCTGTCGTTTTTGTCATGAGCAACCAGAGTAAACTCTGGACTTCCATCACAGGTCCAATGCGCAGCTGGTTCATCTTTATGTGATTTTGTGATTATTTCTACTTTTGAAGCTACCATAAAAGCAGAATAAAAACCAAGACCAAAATGGCCAATTATACCTGAATCTTTGGCAGAGTCTTTATATTTTTCTAGAAATTCTTCAGCACCTGAAAAAGCTATTTGATTGATGTATTTTTCAACTTCTTCAGCGGTCATTCCCAATCCTTGATCGATGAGGTGCAACTTTTTTCCTTCTTTGTCAATTTTAACTTCAATAATTGGATTACCATATTCCACTTTAGCTTCTCCAATACTAGTCAAATGTTTTAATTTCAGCGTTGCATCTGTTGCATTTGAGACTAATTCGCGCAAGAAAATTTCGTGATCGCTATATAAAAACTTCTTGATAAGTGGAAAGATATTTTCTACTGATACATTAATTTTTCCTGTTGTCATATTTTTAAATTTTGGGTTAAACAAATTATTACTAACATCTAGCAAATAGAATACCAACTATAAGAAATATGACAAATTGACGTAGTTATAATAACATAATATTTTTTTAAAATAATATAAAAATACTATAAAAATAGGCAGTATATTTGTAACTATTAATCTCAAATTTCATTAAAAAAATGAGAAAAATTATTTTAGTTAGTTTATTTTCTATCTTACTTTTAGCTTGTAAATCAAATTCAGCTACAGCTACAAAGATTGACTCGAAATCTCAAGTTATGATTAAAGGTAATTGGAAAATTTCTTCTATAAATTATCCTGGCTCAGATGTTATTAAAGTCACTTCTTTTGATTTAGCAGATTCTAAATGTTTTATTGAAAGTACTTGGAAATTTATTTCAATGAGTAATAAGGGTAGTATGGTAATAAACAGTTCAAGTTGTACTCCATATTCAACCCCTATTAGTTGGTTCATCAATAAAGAAGGTGAGTTTGTTTTGAAAATATTGGATGAAGCTAAAGCAAAAAAAGTAAAGTCTGGGTATGTCTTAAGAGTTGCTAACCTTACAGAAAATTCTTTTCAACTTATTGATAAGATTGACATAGCTGGAAATTTAACTGATATAGTTTATCAATTTCAAAAATTAAATTAAGATGAAAATGAAAAAAATAAGTACAATTTTATTAGGGAGTTTATTGATTTTATCAAGTGTTTTAACTAGTTGTGAAGCGATAAAGAACACTAGTAATTCCCAACGTGGTGTAGCCATTGGAGCAGTTGGTGGAGCAGTTTTAGGTGGGATTTTAGGAAATAACATTGGTAAAGGTGGAAATGGTGCTCTAGGTGCTGTTCTTGGTGGTGTTATAGGCGGAGTTGCTGGCGGCGTAATTGGAAATAAAATGGATAAACAAGCTCGAGAAATTGAAACTGCATTGCCAGGAGCACAAGTAGAACGAGTAGGAGAAGGTATAAAACTAGTTTTAGGTGAAAATGCAGTTCGTTTTGATACTAATAAGGCAACATTGACATCAGTCGCAAAAGCTAATCTTGATAAATTAGTTCCTGTTTTAAATCAATATCCAGATACTAATATTCAAATTTATGGCTATACTGATAGTACAGGTTCTGCAGAATATAATTTAAACTTGTCAAATCAAAGAGCTGCATCTGTAAAAGCTTATTTAGCAGGTAAGGGTTTAGCTTCAGGACGATTTGTGACGACTGGTTTAGGTATTGCTGACCCAATTGCTACAAATGATACCCCTGAAGGAAGAAGTCAAAACCGTAGAGTAGAATTTGCTATAACAGCCAATGAAAAAATGGTTCAAGACGCTCAGAAAGAATCTGGAAAATAATAGTATATATTTTAAATAATTGTATAGCTGCCAAAATTTGGCAGCTTTTTTTATGCTCATTAAAATTTAACAAAACTTTTTGTTTAATAATTATAAAAAATAGTTAAACAGTATATATCTTTACATAGTTTTAAAAATCAGTGTCATGGCAACTACCAAAAAAGCAACAATAAAAAAAGAAATGATTGATGATAATAAAATCATTTATCATTTTATGAATGAAGTTCTTGAAACTAATCAAGAGCCAAAGAATGTTTATGTTTTCTGCAAAAATCACAATATTAGTGAAGCTGACTTTTATTCTTTCTTTGGTTCATTTGACGCCCTAAAGCAAGAAATATGGGTAAAGTTTTTTGAAAATGCAATTAATACCATTGAGAAAGATGTTGCCTATGAAGGTTATTTGGATAAAGATAAATTACTGAGTTTATATTTTACTCTTTTTGAGATAATGACTTTGAATAGAACTTATGTCAAATTTTCTCTTCATGAAAACAAAGAAGGATTAAAAAATTTAAAATACTTAAAAAAGTTTCGAATTCAATTCAAAGAATTTATAATTGGCATTATCAGACAAAGTGCCACATCAGGTAGCGAAAAATTTCTAAAAGTTAGTGAGCCAGTATTCTCTGAAGGAGCATGGATACAGTTCTTGTTTTTATTAAAATTTTGGATAGATGATACCTCTAGGAGTTTTGAAAAGACAGATGTTTTAATAGAGAAATCAGTGAATACAGTAGTTGGGTTGCTAGAAACTAAACATTTAGAGAATTTATTTGACTTGGGTAAGTTCCTCTGGAAAGAAAAAAATTAGTAATGAAAACTATAGATAAAATCCCAACAGGTAAAATTGAACGCGCAAGTCAGTTGGTTAAAACAGGGATAAAAGTAGGTGGGAACTACGTTGCCTACTATGGTGAAAAAATAGTTAACCCTAAATTGAATAGAGATAAATTAAACGAAAATAATGCTGAAGATATTTATGACGGTTTAAAAAACTTAAAAGGAAGTGCTTTGAAAGTAGCTCAAATGCTAAGTATGGATAAAAGTATTATGCCACAAGCTTATGTAGATAAATTTTCGCTTTCACAATTTTCAGTCCCACCATTATCTGCTCCATTAGTTAGAAAAACATTTAAAAAGTATTTGGGTAAATATCCAGAAGAAATATATGATTCCTTTACCCCAGATGCTGTGAATGCTGCGAGTATAGGTCAGGTTCACAAAGCAACTAAAGAAGGTAAAAATTTTGCTGTAAAAATCCAATATCCCGGAGTCTCGGAAAGTATAAGTTCAGATTTAGCATTAGTGAAGCCATTTGCAACTAGAATGTTTAATCTGAAAGGAAAAGATTCTGAAAAATATTTTCAAGAAGTAGAAAATAAATTATTAGAAGAAACAGACTATATATTAGAATTAAAGCAAAGTATTGAAGTTTCTGACTGGTGTAGTAAAATTGAAAATTTGCGTTTTCCCAACTATTATCCCGATTTGTCATCAGAAAAAATTTTGACCATGGAATGGATAAATGGTGAACATTTATCAGAATTTACAGCTCACAATGAAGATAGATTAAAAGGAGATAAATTAGGCCAAGCATTATGGGATTTTTATATGTACCAAATGCATCACTTAAAACAAGTCCATGCCGATCCGCATCCTGGTAACTTTTTAGTAGATAAGGAGGATAATTTGGTAGCTATTGATTTTGGTTGTATTAAACACGTTCCTGATGAATTTTATTTTCCCTATTTTGAAATAGCAAGACCTGAAATTATTGATAATCCAATAGTATTTAATGAAAAATTATATGAATTAGAAATATTACGTTCAGATGATAGTAAAGAAGAATTAGCTTATTTTACCAAAATATTTCACGATTTATTGAGCTTGTTTACCAAACCTTTTCATGGTGAATATTTTGATTTTTCTGATGAAGTTTTTTTTGGAAAAATAGCTCAAATGGGAGAAGATTTTGCCAAAGATTCTAAGTTGAGAAAAATGAATGGCAACAGAGGTTCAAAACATTTTTTATACATAAATAGAACCTTTTTTGGCCTTTATAATTTGTTACACGATTTAAAAGCAAGAATTGACACCAGGACTTTCGAAAAATATATTTCTTAATTAAGTTTAAATTATTTTATTGATTAAGTTGATAAGAGCGGCACTAAACTTTTTAGTTTTGTCGCTCTTATCTTTATAAATAAACTTAGTAAATTTGTCTTTTAATTAAAAATATGCTAAAAATTCAAAACATATCTTTTTCATATTCAAAAGAACTAACAATTAATGAAGGTTCTTTTTCATTAGAAAAAGGAAAAAATCTTGCTATTATTGGAGAAAGTGGTTGTGGAAAAAGTACACTACTCAAACTTATTTACGGATTACATGATTTGAAAGATGGACATATTTTTTGGAATGATATTGAAATTCTAGGTCCAAAATTCAACCTAATTCCAGGTATGGATTTTATGAAATATTTAGCTCAAGATTTTGATCTAATGCCTTTCATCACAGTGGCAGAAAATGTTGGAAAGTACTTGTCAAACATTTATCCTGAACAAAAACAAGCAAGAATTTTGGAGTTACTTGATATTGTTGACATGATTGAATTTGCCAATGTAAAAGTTAAATATCTAAGTGGTGGTCAAATGCAAAGAGTTGCCATTGCTAGAGTTTTAGCACTTGAACCTGAAGTGTTATTACTTGATGAACCTTTTAGTCACATTGATAATTTTAGAAAAAATACTTTAAGACGTAAGTTATTTAGCTATTTGAAAGAGCAGCAAATCACAACTCTTATAGCAACTCATGATAGCACTGATATACTTTCTTTTGCAGATGAAGTTCTGGTTATTAAAAATGGAGAAGTAATCGATGAAGGTTCTCCATTAAAGATTTATCAAAATCCAAAAAACAAATATGTTGCCTCTCTTTTTGGTGATGTCAATGAATTAGTTGTTAATGGTGTCCTTAATTTTGTTTATTCTCATCAATTGGAAATTGTACCAGATTCTGATTTGAAAGTTGAAATATTAAATTCATATTTCAGAGGAAGTCATTATTTGATTGAATGTAATTATAAAGGAGAATTACTATTTTTCGAGAATAATGAAGCTATTAGGAAAGGCAATATTTTATATCTAAAGATTAAATAAAAAATCAATATTTTTCGATATATTTTTTAAAAGATTACTAATTTTGACTCACACTTTGTATTAAAATAATAAAAAATATATGTATCACTCAAAAATAAACGGACTAGGATTTTATGTGCCAGACAATATTGTTACCAATAACGATTTATCTAAAATGATGGATACTTCCGATGAATGGATTCAAGAGAGAACTGGAATAAAAGAAAGAAGGCATATCAAAAAAGGGGAAGACACCACAACTTCTATGGGAGTTAAGGCAGCCAAAATTGCAATTGAACGCTCAGTTTTAACTAATGATGAAATTGATTTTATAGTTTTTGCTACCATTTCTCCTGATTATTATTTTCCTGGTCCAGGTGTTGCTTTACAAAAAGAATTAGGATTGAAAACTATTGGTGCATTAGACATCAGAAATCAATGTTCGGGATTTATTTATGCTTTATCCATTGCTGATCAATATATTAAAACCGGAATGTATAAAAACATTTTAGTGGTTGCTTCCGAATTACAGTCTCTAGGTTTAGATATGACCAATCGCGGAAGAGGAGTTTCTGTTATTTTTGGTGATGGTGCTGGAGCTGCCATTTTGAGTAGAGAAGAAGATGTGAATAAAGGTATTTTATCAACACATCTGCATTCTGAAGGACAGCATGCTGAAGAACTAGCACTTTTAGCACCAGGAATGGGAGGAAGATGGATAACTGATATTATTGCAGATAATAATCCAGACGACGAGAGTTATTTTCCACACATGAATGGTCAATTTGTTTTTAAAAATGCTGTAGTTCGTTTTAGCGAGGTAATCAATGAAGGTTTGCAAGCTAATAATTTACAAGTTTCAGATATTGATTTGCTAATTCCTCATCAAGCAAATTTGAGAATTTCACAGTTTATTCAACAAAAGTTTAATTTATCTGATGACCAAGTTTTTAACAACATACAAAAATATGGCAATACCACTGCGGCATCCATTCCAATTGCACTGACTGAAGCTTGGGAGGAAGGAAAAATAAAAGTGGGTGATACTATTGTTTTAGCTGCTTTTGGTAGTGGATTTACTTGGGCAAGTGCAATTATTAAATGGTAAAGCTAAAATAAGTAGTCCTAAATAATCAATCAGAATAGTTAGGACTACTTAAATTTATTAACGTTTCATAGCAAAGTGTGCTTTGAATTCTTGGTCAACTTGATTTTCATCTTTATATGTCACGCTAAACCAATAATCATCTGATGGCATCATGTTACCGTTATAGTTTCCATCCCAACCACTTTCGCTTGGTCTAATTTGTTTCAAAAATTTTCCATATCGGTCATATATTAAAATACTCGCATTTGGTTGACCTGATAAATCCTTAATATTCCATGTGTCATTATACCCATCACTATTTGGTGTAAAGAATTTAGGATAGTTAACAACTATTGCTCTTACTGAAGTGCTACCGCATCCATTTTTATCCCTTACTGTAATTAAATGAATACCAGAAGTTACATTTTCAAACACAGGACTATCTTGAAAATAGCCATTGTCTAATTGATATTCAAAGTTATTACCTTGACCTGTTGCCACTACAGTAATAGTTTGTGTGTCTGTAAATTCATCACTAATGGTATAAGAAATAATTGCAGGTTCAGATGGATTTACGGTTACATTAACAGGTTTCGAAATACAACCATTAACATTACTCGTTGTAACTAATGTATAAACTCCTGGTAAATCAGCTTGATAACTATTTCCATTTCCAACTACCACATTAGCTTCATTTGTCCATACAAAATAGCTTGATGAAGTGCTTAACCCACTATATATTGTATATGGATTTAGAAGTGTTCCAGTTTCTTTATCGATACAAATTATACCATCAACAGGATTTGGTTCTGGTAATTTATTTACTGTTATAGTTATTGGTTTTATGTCATAACAACTTGTTGCTGATGTATTATTGATTCTAACATATACTGTGTTCAATACAGATGAAGTAACTGAGTTAGTTTGGTTTGAAGCATTAACAAGACTTTCATAATAAGCTATTGTAAATTCGCTCCCAGTTTGTGTTCCGAGAATGGTTGATGTTAAGTTTGATAAATTAAATAAAAATAGTCCATCATTTGTTTCATCTTCGTCACATATAGTTCTTAATGTTATTGGGACAACATTTGCTACTGGAGTATCAATGATTGTAACAGTAAATGAACTTTCATCAGAACATCCTGGTAAATAAGGTGAGACACCATAAATATAAATAGTTTGCGATGTTGAAATTGATGAACCTGCGGTAAGCATTGTTCCTGTTCCATTTGGACCAGTATAATATTGACCAATAGTTAATGAAGGTAAAGTGTAATTTTCACAAATGGTTATATTAGGTAAATTATCTACATTAAATATTGTTAAGGCAAAACTTATTTGGCTGGAACAATCAGGTGAGGTAAGTGAATGAGCATATATATATATTATTTGTGATGAAGTTAATACCTCTCCAGGATGCAATATATTTCCAGAACCATTTGGTCCAGTATAATAATCACCTATAATTAATGGTAGCAATTTGAATGAATTACAAGTAGCAATATTAAAAACAGCTTGAATTATAGGTGTATTATTTATTGTTATAGTAAATGAAGTTTCGTCTAGACACGAAAATGTATCTCTAATTAAAGATTCTTTAAATACATAAATCGTTTGACTTGATGTAATAATTGTACCAGGTAATAATTCAATTCCACTTCCATTTGGGCCCCCAGTTTTAGTATAAAATTTATTATTTAGTGTTAAACTTGGTAAAGTATAATTATCACAAGCAGTTATATTTGGTAAAACGTCTGATGAAGTTGAGAAAATATTTATCTGAAAACTGTTTTCTATGCTACAAGAAGGTGTTGTGTTTGAAATAGCATAGATATAAATTTTTTGTGAAGATGTGATTACTGAAGACGCAGGCAATAATGTTCCAGTTCCATTAGGTCCTGTATAATAGTTTCCCACATTTAATGGTGTTAAAACATATTGATCACATATATCAATATCGGAGCGAGAGTCAATATTAGGTAATGCATTAATGGTTACAGTAAAACTTGATTGGTTAAAACAAGTACTATCTAATCTCTTAAAGATATAAATAGTTTGAGTTGAAACTATATCATCTCCAGGATGAAGCATTGTTCCTATTCCATCAATGCCAGTATAATATTCTCCATTTGTAAGTGTTGGTAATGTATAATTTACACAAGCAGAAATGTTATTCATTATATCGACTTGAGGTTGGGTAATTGTCAAAGTAAAAAATAAATTATCAGAACAATTAGCACCTCCACTTGTTGTTGGAGAATATATATAGAGGGTACAGCTTTGGTTAATAACAGTCCCAGTTGGAATTTGTTGACCTGTCCCCATAGCACCTGTATAATAATTTCCTATTGGTAATGCAGGAAGTGTATAACCATTACATTGTGTAATATTTAGTGGTTGATTTATACCAATAAATACTTCAAAGATATCTTGATCTATACATGAAGGAGTATTAGCTCTTGCAACAAATACATATATAGTTTGTGAAGTAGTTATAATAGTTCCAGCTGTTAATTGATTTCCTGTTCCGTTTGGACCACTATAATAATCACCTATCTCTAAAGGAGGTAAAGTATAGGAACTACATTCAAAAACATCTGCTCTATTTCCAACTTCGACTGAAGGTAATACAGTAACAATAAAATTAGTATCTACAGAACAAAAAGGTGGGTCTGGACTAATGAAATAGTAATAAATAGTTTGTGTTGACGAAATTACAGTTCCAGCTGGTATTACTATTCCGTTCCCACCTGGTGCTGAATAATAATTTCCATAAGTAATAGAAGGCAATCTATATTCACCACAATTTGTAACGTTTTTTGGCGCTAAACTATCTTTATCTATTATAGTCACTTTGAATGAACTATTTGCTCCACAAGTTCCAGGTCCACCAGGTTGATTAAATATATAAATAGTCTGTGTCTGTATTATTACATCTCCGGCAAAAAGTGGTAATCCATTTCCATTAGCACTTGTAAAATAATTACCATTTTGTAGGGGTTGTAAAATGTAATTATCACAAACCAATACATCTTCTAATTCATCAACTTCTGGTAGTGGGTCAATAATAATGTTAAAATTTGTGATGCTAAAACATGAAGAATCTCCTGAATTTTGAACTCTAACATAAATAGTTGTGTCGGTAAATAATCCATTAGTTGTATTGATAATTGGATTTATTCCATCATTTGCATCATTCAATGAAGTATAATAGCTTACAATATTTGTAGTTGATGATTGACCATTTAATACAGCTAAAGTTTGTTGATTAAAATTACAATATGCATTATTTTGAGTTTGTGACCTAGCACATTTAATCAAGTCTTGAGGTTGATATGCTATAGGAGCAGGTGATTTTAATAATTGAAAAGATTTTACAATATAACAAGGACTATTTGGTATTTGAATTCTAACAAAAACTATTTGTCCGCTAGGTGCGTTATATAAAAGTGGTAGTTGATTAATGTTAGTATTTGCATCACTTTGACTAGAGTAATAGTTAACAATTGTTAGAGGATCTAATCCTTGTTTAACTCTGTTTGTGTTTAAACTTAAATCGAAATTAAAAGTTGAACCACCATTATCACAAGCATAAATCTCTTTTGGGTTTGGTGAAATTATTTGAGGATAATAATCAATTTCAATTAAATCAGTTATAGGTTGACATAAATTTGAAATATTATTGTAAGAGACACTATAATTTCCTGGTTGATTGATGCTAAGTGAAGGCCCCGTTTGTCCAGCTAGGGTAACGCCGTTTCTTTTCCATATAAATGTATAATTAGATGCACTTAAACCAGTGTTTAAAGTATATGTGCTTCCAAAACAAATAGCGTTATTGTTTGCAACAGTTAAATCTTGTCCTAAAACATCTTGTCCTATATTAAAACTATCCGATGCTATAAAAATAGCAGAGTCATATTTATAGTCAGCTCTATCAGCAATGACCAATTTAATATGGTATGTAATTCCTGGTGTTAAAGAAGAACCTGCAGTTAATAATTTTGTTTGACCATTAAAATTTGTAGCTGAATTTGAAGCATTTGATCCTCCATTAAACATTCCGAAAAATTGTGGGTTAGATGCGCCACAGGATGAGTTATATTGATTATCTCTTATTGTAACAACTGATATTGGTAAATTTGTATTGGGAACAACGGCTAAATTAGTTGTAACGCCTGTGCTAGTATTAGTTAATAAAAAAGCAAACGCATCAGAAAAGTTACACTGAAAATTGCCATATTCCTCAGAGGCAAATAAAAAATCAAAACTAAAATTTGAGGAAACGGGTGTAAAATCAAATTCTAACAGAGTTGCATTTTTTGAAACCATATTAATTCCAGCTGTTGCTAATATATTTTCTAAACTAATATCCCCTAACCAATTTGGAGTACCATCACTAAGTAAGGATAAGTTTGGATTTGGTCCTACAGCATTTAATACATTTCCGGTGCTTAATATAACCCCACTTTGCATCGGAAAATTTGGATTTGTATTTTGAAAAAATCCAATTCCATTTGAAGAGCCATAGTTTGTACCAGTACTCCACGTAATATTATTAGCAGCTATACACGGTGTATTGATTAATACATTATTAACTAATTCTGGAACTGTAAAACTTGTTGCACTTACGGTTATAGGTTGGGAGAAACCTAACACGGAAAGTAAAAACGCTATTGGTAGTAATATTTTTTTCATGACTTGGGGGATTAGGCATAACAAATATTAATAATTTTATCGCTTAAATGCAAATATATCCGATGAAATACATTAAAAAGTAAATATTATAAGTAAAAAACTTATATTTAAAAATAATATTAAATTTTCGAGTATATTTTATCTTCCAACAAAAATAATTTTCTAATGATTATCTTTGTAAACTCAAATATAAAAAAATTATGTCTTTACAACAAATACTTTCTCTAAAAATTCATAAAGCTCTTAACGTTTTATTTGAATTATCAATTGATAAAGTGGAGTTTCAGATGACACGCAAGGAATTTGAAGGTGATATCACCATGGTAATTTTCCCTTTATTGAAAGTAATAAAGGGAAATCCAATTGAAATAGGAACTAAAATTGGAAACTATTTAGTGGATAATGTAGAAGAAGTAATTGGTTTTAATGTAGTTTCGGGTTTTCTTAATATCGTAATTTCAGATGTTTACTATATTAATTTCTTCAATGATATAAAAAATAATGAAAAATTTGGTTTTGGGAAACCTTCAGAAAAAAGTACTGCTGTAATGGTTGAATATTCTTCCCCAAATACCAATAAACCGCTACATCTTGGACATGTAAGAAATAATCTTTTAGGATATTCCGTAGCTGAAATTATCAAAGCTTCAGGAAAAAAAGTGTATAAAACCCAAATTATTAATGACAGAGGAATTCACATTTGTAAATCGATGTTGGCATGGCAGAAATATGGTCAAGGTCAAACGCCTCAAAATTCTGGACTAAAAGGTGACAAATTAGTTGGAAATTTCTACGTAAAATTTGATCAAGAATATAAATCTCAAATTAGCGACATAATTGCTCAAGGAAAATCGGAGGAAGAAGCAAAAAAACAGGCTCCAATTATAATTGAAGCGCAACAAATGCTTCTAGATTGGGAAGCAGGAAAACCAGAAGTAGTTGCCTTGTGGAAAACTATGAACCAATGGGTTTACGAAGGTTTTGCTGTCACATATAAAAACCTTGGGGTTGATTTTGATAGTTATTATTACGAAAGCAATACCTATTTACTAGGAAAAGAAGTGGTGCAATTCGGATTAGAAAAAGGCATTTTCGAAAAAGATCCCGATGGTTCGGTTTGGATTGACTTAACAGATGACGGTTTGGATCGAAAAATCGTGTTGCGTTCTGATGGCACAGCTGTTTACATGACACAAGATATTGGCACAGCAATTCAGCGTGTCAAAGATTATCCCGATGTTGGCGGAATGGTATATACCGTAGGAAACGAGCAAGATTATCACTTCAAAGTATTGTTTTTAATTCTGAAAAAACTAGGATTTAATTGGGCCGAAAATTTATATCATTTATCCTATGGAATGGTGGAACTGCCATCAGGAAAAATGAAATCTCGTGAAGGAACTGTTGTTGATGCCGATGATTTGATGGAAGAAATGATTGATACAGCTGGAAAAATTGCAAACGAACTAGGAAAACTTGATGGTTATTCAGAAGAAGAGAAGTCCAAACTTTTCAAAATGATTGGTCTTGGCGCTTTGAAATATTATATTTTAAAAGTTGATCCAAAGAAACAAATTCTATTTAATCCTGAAGAATCCGTTGATTTTGCCGGAAATACTGGACCATTTATTCAGTACACTTATGCCAGAATTCAATCTATTTTGCGCAAATCAGATTTTAATTTAACTATTGAAATTACAAACCTAGAATTACATCAAAAAGAAAAAGAATTACTAAAACAAATCGAACTTTTTCCAGAAGTTATTCAAAATGCAGCACACAATCATAGTCCGGCCTTAATTGCAAATTACACCTACGATTTGGTAAAAGAATACAATCCATTTTATCAGGCGGTTTCCATTCTTGGGGAAGAAAATATTTTGAAGAAAACTTTCAGAGTGCAACTTTCAAAAAAGGTAGGTGAAACTATAAAAATCGCATTGGAATTACTAGGAATAGAAGTGCCAGAAAGAATGTAAATTTAAATCTAAAATAGCTTTTTAGTTAATTCTGAATTTCGAATTCTGAATTCTGAATTCTAAAACTTATATTTGCACTACAAAAAAAGTAAAGTTAGCATATGTTCAATAATTTAAGTGATAAATTAGATAAAGCATTTCATATCCTAAAAGGACATGGGAAAATTACAGAAGTAAATGTTGCAGAAACGCTAAAAGAAGTCCGTCGTGCATTACTTGATGCCGATGTTAATTTTAAAATTGCCAAAGATTTTACCACAAGAGTTAAAGACAAAGCCATAGGTCAAAATGTATTAACCACATTGCAACCAGGACAATTGTTGGTAAAACTGGTGAAAGACGAGTTAACCGAATTAATGGGCGGGGAAGCCACTGGAATTAATCTTTCCGGAAATCCATCTGTTATTTTAATGTCGGGTTTACAAGGTTCAGGTAAAACTACTTTCTCAGGAAAGTTAGCTAATTATCTGAAAACCAAAAAAGGGAAGAAACCACTTTTGGTTGCTTGTGATATTTATCGTCCTGCGGCAATAAACCAGTTGCATATCGTTGGAGACCAAATTGGAGTGGAGGTTTACTCTGAACCCGAAAATAAAAATGCTGTTCAAATCGCATTAAATGCGATACAACACGCCAAATCAAAAGGATTCAATGTTGTCATTGTCGATACCGCTGGCCGTTTAGCCATTGACGAGCAAATGATGAACGAAATTGCCAATGTTCATGCGGCAATTAAACCACAAGAAACATTGTTCGTAGTTGATTCTATGACGGGTCAAGATGCAGTAAACACGGCAAAAGCGTTTAATGATAGATTGAATTTTGACGGTGTTATTTTAACCAAATTAGATGGTGACACTCGTGGTGGAGCAGCAATTTCTATTAAATCTGTAGTCGATAAACCAATCAAGTTTATTGGAACTGGTGAAAAAATGGAAGCTATTGATGTTTTCTATCCTTCGCGTATGGCGGAAAGAATTCTCGGAATGGGAGATGTGGTTTCCTTGGTAGAAAGAGCGCAAGAACAATACGATGAGGAAGAAGCCAGAAAAATTCAAAAGAAAATTGCTAAAAACGAATTCGGTTTTGATGATTTCTTGTCCCAAATTCAGCAAGTGAAAAAAATGGGTAATATGAAAGACCTTGTGGGAATGATACCTGGAGCAGGAAAAGCATTAAAAGATGTTGAGATTGAAGATGATGCTTTCAAACACATTGAAGCCATTATCCATTCAATGACACCAAAAGAAAGAACCAAACCTGCCATATTAGACATGAAAAGAAAAACCAGAATTGCCAAAGGCTCTGGGCGCAAAATAGAAGAAGTAAATCAGTTGTTAAAGCAATTTGAACAAATGAGTAAAATGATGAAGATGATGCAAGGTGGTGGCGGAAAGAATTTAATGAAAATGATGGGCGGAATGAAATAAATAATCAGTCGAAAGTCGAAAGTTGAAAAGTAATAATGACTTTTGACTTTTGACTTTTGACTTTATGACAAAATACTATGCAAATTTTAGACGGAAAAAAAGTATCGGAAGATATTAAAAATGAAATAGCAGCCGAAGTTCAAAAGATGAAAGACAATGGCGAAAAAGTACCTCACTTAGCTGCTATTATTGTGGGTAATGATGGAGCAAGTTTAACTTATGTGGGAAGCAAAGTAAAATCCTGCGAAAGAGTAGGTTTTGAATCCACTTTAATTAAAATGCCTAGTACAACTTCGGAAACAGAATTGCTCAAAAAAATAAAAGAACTTAATGAAGATGACAACATCGATGGATTTATAGTGCAGTTGCCATTGCCAAAACAAATTGATACACAACACATCATCATGTCAATTGATCCAAGTAAAGATGTAGACGGTTTTCATCCTGAAAATTTTGGGAAAATGGCCTTAGATATGACCACTTTTATTCCGGCAACACCTTTTGGGATTTTAGAATTGCTAGAACGATATGGCGTGGAAACACAAGGAAAACATACGGTTGTTATTGGAAGAAGTCATATTGTTGGCCGCCCAATGAGTATTTTGATGGGAAGAAAAGGATTTCCAGGAAATTCAACAGTGACTTTAACTCACAGTTATACTAAAAATATTGCTCAAATAACCACGCAAGCCGATATTATAATTACCGCACTTGGCGTTCCCAATTATTTGAAAGCCGAAATGGTAAAAGATGGTGCAGTTGTTATTGATGTTGGAATTACACGTGTTACTGATGAAACTCAACCAAAAGGATATAAAATTACAGGTGATGTAGATTATGAATTTGTTTCAAAAAAAGCGTCTTTTATAACTCCAGTTCCTGGCGGAGTTGGACCAATGACTATCGCCATGCTATTAAAAAATACGTTGTTAGCAAGGGAACAAAAACGATTACAAAAAGTTTAAAAAATTATGAGTTAAACTCAGGTTTTTAATTTGATCCTGAGCTACCACGCGAATCCCTTCGAATGGTAGCAGGACCAACCAACATTACACTAACCAATTATCTAAATCTGTTGAACTACTTTCGGGTAGAAGCATTTTCTATTTACTTGTATTGTATAGGTTTTATTGTTTTAGATTTTCCAATATTATTAATAATACTGTCTAGGGAATATGTACCATATGCAGGAATTGCAAATTGTTCTTTAGTTATAGCAATTTTTGAAAAATATTTTTTTTTGTTTTCGTATTCAATTACTTTGATGCGATGATTATTTTTATGGTATTCCCATGTCCCGGTAACTTGTTCTTTTGCTGTTGCTGAAAGAAAAAATAGTATAGGAACTGGTGTGTAAAATATTAGAATTAATAGATTCCAATTTTTTATTTTAGTTTTGTCTTTCCAGATTATAATCCCCATTAGGGTTGTCAAAATGCTCCAAATTAATACAAGTGTAAATAAGTAAACTAAGGACATACTATCCTCATTTTTTGATAGAGTCCACAAAAAAACTGTATATAAAGTATAAATTACAGAAATGCAAATAAGTTTTAAATTTTGATTTTTGTTCTTCATTTTTCTAATAATAAACTTTGATAAAAGTATATCATTCTTTACTATTTATTTTTCGTCTAGATTAAAAAATGATTTAATCAAGATTAAAAAATTACGGCCAAGATTCGTAAAATTTTTTAGGCAAGTATGCTTAGTGGGTGTCGCTATTTCAGGATAAGACAGTCTATGAAAAACTAATTACAATCGGTGTTTTAATTATAAATCTTACTATTAAATGGTACATAGTTCTCACTAATCCCATTTTACTTTTTCTTTATACCTTTCAAAACTCACATTTTTTATTGATATTTGCACTTCCAAAAAACAAATACCTCAAAACAATGGGAATGAATAAAAATACCGTCTTAGGATGGGCTACTTTTATAATGATAATTATGGGATTAATTCTAATAGGTTTAGGAGTTTACCGCTATGCCGATGTTGCTGGTTGGGGATTTGGCACCGTAGGAGTAGGTTTTCTTGCCAATGCATGGGTATTCTCCTCATTAAAAGGAAGAGTATAACAAGGTTTATAACAAACAGTTTATAATTCAAAATTTAAAATAAAAATATGAGCGACGATAAAAAAGTAATTTTCTCCATGCAACGTTTGAGCAAATCCTATCAAGGAAGTGACAAGCAAGTATTAAAAAATATTTATCTGAGTTTCTTTTATGGTGCTAAGATTGGTATCTTAGGATTAAACGGTTCGGGTAAATCATCTTTATTAAAAATTATTGCCGGTGTAGATAAAAACTACCAAGGCGATGTAGTATTTCAACCAGGATATACAGTTGGCTACTTAGAACAAGAACCACAACTAGACGAAACTAAAACTGTTTTAGAAATCGTAAAAGAAGGTGTAGCCGAAACTATGGCATTATTAGACGAATTCAATAAAATCAATGATATGTTTGGTTTGCCAGAAGTCTATGAAGATGCCGATAAGATGGACAAGTTAATGGACCGTCAAGCACAATTACAAGACAGAATAGACGCTTGTGGTGCTTGGGAAATAGATAACAAATTAGAAGTAGCCATGGATGCGCTGCGCACTCCAGAAGGTGATATGCCAATTAGTGTTTTATCAGGTGGCGAAAAGCGTCGAGTAGCTTTGTGTCGCTTGTTACTACAACAACCGGATGTTTTGTTATTAGATGAGCCTACCAATCACTTGGATGCAGAAAGCGTACTTTGGTTAGAGCAGCATTTAGCACAATATGCCGGAACTGTAATTGCAGTAACTCACGACCGTTATTTCTTAGATAACGTAGCCGGATGGATTTTGGAACTCGATAGAGGAGAAGGTATACCTTGGAAAGGAAACTACTCTTCTTGGTTAGATCAAAAATCTAAACGTATGGAACAAGAAGAAAAAGTAGCTTCTAAACGTAGAAAAACGCTTGAACGCGAGTTGGATTGGGTGCGTCAAGGTGCCAAAGGTCGCCAGACCAAACAAAAAGCGCGTTTACAGAACTACGATAAACTTTTAAACGAAGATCAAAAAGAACTAGACGAAAAATTAGAAATCTATATTCCAAATGGTCCACGATTAGGAACTAATGTAATTGAGGCCAAAAATGTTGCCAAAGCTTTTGGTGATAAACTATTATACGACAACTTAAACTTTACATTGCCACAAGCCGGAATAGTGGGTATCATTGGTCCAAATGGCGCGGGAAAATCTACTATTTTCAGAATGATAATGGATGAAGAAAAAGCAGATGCAGGACAATTCAATATTGGAGAAACAGTAAAGATTGCTTATGTTGATCAGTCACACTCTAATATAGACCCAAATAAATCTATTTGGGAAAACTTCTGTGATGGGCAAGAGTTAATTATGATGGGTGGAAGACAAGTAAACTCAAGAGCTTATTTATCGCGATTTAATTTTGGAGGAAGTGATCAAAATAAAAAAGTAGCTGCGCTATCAGGTGGAGAACGTAACCGCTTACACTTAGCGATGACTTTGAAAGAAGAAGGAAACGTGCTATTACTGGATGAGCCAACCAATGATTTGGACATCAACACGCTACGTGCTTTGGAAGAAGGTCTAGAAAACTTTGCAGGTTGTGCGGTAGTAATTAGTCATGACAGATGGTTTTTAGATAGAATTTGTACCCATATCTTAGCTTTTGAAGGCAATTCTGAAGTCTATTTCTTTGAAGGGAGTTTCTCTGAATATGAAGAAAACAAAAAGAAACGTCTAGGTGCTGATGTCACACCAAAACGTATTAAATACAGAAAGTTGATTAGAAATTAATTAAATACTTATAAAATCCCGAGTAATCGGGATTTTTTTTGAATAAAATTTTATATTTGATGTCTTAACTAGCCAAATGATTAATACTAAATACATTAGTTTACTATTTGTTTTACTTTTCACTTTTTCAACGGCATTTTCTCAAGTGCATAAAATAGAAAAAGCGGCCACTAAAATAGAACTTAATAAGTATGATATTGAATTAAAAAAAATTGAAAGAGAAAGTCAATTACATAAAGAAAATGTTAAAGAATCAAAACTCTTAGTTGTTTTTTTTGTTGTAATTCTTATAGTTTTGTTGTTCCTTTTATTGTCTTTATATAAAAATATAAAACTCAGAGAAAAAGCTAATCAGGAATTACAATTGGCTAATAAAGCTTTGATAGAAGCCAAGGAAGAAGCAGAAGAAGCCACTAGACTCAAATCACAATTTGTTTCAACTATAACTCATGAATTGAGAACTCCATTATATGGAGTTATTGGTATTACTAATATTATACTTGATGAACACAAAGAATTAGGGAATAGTGCTCATTTAAAATCATTGAAATTTTCGGCAAAATATTTACTTTCATTAGTAAACGATATTCTTCAGATTAATAAAATTGAGGAAAATCGTATTGTTTTAGAGAATCTAATCTTTAATCTGTTGGATGAAATTACAACAATAAAAAATTCTGTTGAATACATAGCTGATAAGAATAATAATAAATTTACAGTTCAAATAGATACTGCTATTCCTGAGTTTTTAATAGGTGATAAACTAAGACTTTCTCAAATCATTATGAATTTGGTAAGTAATGCATTGAAATTTACCAAAAATGGCGAAGTAATACTTAGTGCTGATCTGAAAAGAGTGGAAGACAAAACTTATTTTGTTGAATTCAAAGTAAAAGATACTGGAATTGGAATTGCCAAAGAAGACCAAGAAAAAATCTTTGATAAATTTGTTCAAATTGAACGCAAAGACGAAGACTATCAAGGAACAGGATTAGGTTTGTCTATTGTATCAAGATTAGTTTCCCTTTTTGATAGCGAAATCCATTTAGAAAGTGAGGAGAATATTGGAACTACATTCTATTTCACTGTAGGCTTTGAATATGACGAAGAGAAATCACAACAGATTATCAATAATATAGAAGTTGATTTATCCGAAAATTTTTTGTATAATATTTTAGTTGTAGAAGATAATAAAATCAACCAAATGGTGACAAAGAAAATAATTCAAAATAGCAATATGACATGCACTATTGTAGATGATGGTTTTGCAGCTATGATGGTATTAGAAAGAGAGCAATTTGATTTAATATTAATGGATATTAATATGCCACTCATCAACGGTTTTGAAACTACAAGAAAGATTAGAAAAAAAAATATAAAAATACCTGTTATTGCCTTGACCGCATTTGATAAACAAGAAGTGATAGAAGAAGCTCTTGCAGCTGGAATGAATGATATTATGGTCAAACCATTCGAACCCTCAAAATTATTTCAAGTGATAACCAATAATATCAAAGACAAAAAAAACGTTAATTAATACCAACGCTTTTTATTTTTTTTAGAGGCCTCTGATTTTCTAGAATTACTTGTTTCGGGTTTCTTTTTGTTTCTTAAATCTGGTTTAGTATCTGGATTGGGTTCTCCATCTTTCCATGGAAAAGGATGCTCCTTCATGGTTTTGACATTCACTTTTATTAGCTTCTGTATGTCTTTCCAATAGGTTTCTTCATCTCTCCCGCAAAAAGAAATAGAGATTCCGCCATTACCAGCACGACCCGTTCTACCTATTCGGTGTACATAGGTCTCAGGTATATTTGGCAAATCAAAATTGATTACATAAGGTAAACTTTCGATATCAATGCCACGGGCGGCAATATCAGTAGCTACGAGTACTGTGATTTCTTTGTTTTTGAACTGATCTAAAACACGTTGTCTTGCCGTTTGGGATTTGTCGCCATGAATAGCTTCTGCATTTACACCATGCTTTTTCAAAGCTTTTACCACGTTATCTGCTCCATGTTTGGTTCTAACAAAAACTAACACATTGCTGAGGTTTTCATTGCGTATTAAATGATATAATAAACCACGTTTGTTTTCCTTATCTACAAAATAGATTTGTTGTTCAATAATCTCTGCCGTAGAAGAAACGGGTGTTACCGAAACATATTCGGGTTTGTTTAAAAAAGTGTCAGCTAATTCCCTAATTGAAATGGGCATTGTAGCAGAAAACAATAAGGTTTGTCTATTTGTAGGAACCAATTTCACAATTTTTCTAACATCATTTATGAAGCCCATATCGAGCATCAAATCTGATTCGTCTAATACTAAATAGTGTAAACTATCAAAATCTATAAAACCTTGCTTGTGTAAATCCAATAATCTTCCTGGAGTAGCTATTAATACATCTACACCTTTCTTTAATTGATCTACTTGTGGCACTTGAGAAACTCCTCCAAATACTGTTAATTGTCTGATGTTGGTATATTTTCCATAGGTATCAAAACTCTCACCAATTTGAACCGCTAGTTCGCGTGTTGGGGTTACTACCAAGCAACGAATTTCTTTAGTTTTTTTGGATGAACCTATCATCCTATGTAAATTGTGTATTATTGGTATAGCAAAAGCAGCTGTTTTTCCTGTGCCTGTTTGTGCACATCCTACCAAATCTTTTCCTGCTAAAATAAACGGAATTGCTTTTTCTTGAATTGGAGTTGGGCTTGTATATCCTTCTTCAAAAACAGCTCTTTGAATACTTTTGGATAATGATAAATTTTCGAATAACATATATTATGCTTACGATTTAGTGTAAGCCATCGCAAATATAAGCAATTAGGAATTGGGAATTAGAATTTAGGAATTAATGCAAAACATATACTAAATTTCCAAATCCTAAATTCGTCAATCGTAAATCTTAAATTAAATTAATTCTTTTCTCGATTTTATAAAATCCGTAACTAAGTAACCAATTAATTTACCAATAAGGTGATTGTTTTTTTCTTCGCCAAGTTCTGGTGCGCCTTCGCAAATATGTATATAAGAAGCATTTCTGTTTTTGCCAAAAAATGACACAAACTGACGCAATTCTTCAATAGAAAAGCCACTCATGGTCATGGCACTACTAGCAATATTTGGTAAAGCATCTAAATCAATCTCGATACCATAGGCATCATTTTTTATAAAATCAAAAGCAGTATTTAGTTCTTGTTGAAAGTTTTTTTGTTGACGTACTTTTATTTCATCATAGGTGTTAAAGCTAACTCTGTCCTCGATTTTCTTTAAATTATCTAAAACATTTTTAGAGGTATAATTTTCGTGCAAACCAAAAATAAAATATTTTTTTAAAAAACCTTCTTCATAAGCATATGAAAATCCATTACCACTATGTCTTCCTTCAAGAATTCTAAAATCAGAATGCGCATCAAAGTTCACTGCATTAATAGGTTTTCCTAGTGCTAATGCTGTTCCTTTAATATTTCCGTAGGCATTATTATGTCCACCGCCAATAATGATGGGAATTTTTCCACATTTTATAATACAACTTATAAAGTGAACTACTTCTTTATCAATCTTTTGAACTAGCTCGCTCAATAGCTTTCTATCCTCAGTTTTTTGGAAGTCTAAATCTTTGGCTTGTTCCATTTCTTGAGTAATATCAAGTTTACCCAAAACTATAATTTGACTTCCTTTACAGAAACGATTGTGTTGAATATTGGCAATGCTTCTAATGGCACTTTCCCATGCAGAAGCTGCACCTGGACGACCAAAATTAGCTCTAATGCCCACATCTTCAGGAATGCCAAAAAGCACATATTTTGCTTCACAATTATTTAAAAAATCAATACAATTTTCACCTTTTGGCAGTGTTATCATTTTTTCGCCAAATTTTACTTCACCGCTTCTGTGGTTGGTAACTTTGGCTAAATCATGAATTGAAAAAGGAATTAATTTTTCCATTTTAGAAATATTTTTTAAAAAATATAATATAATTGTTTATTACAAGATACTATCTCAAATATTATTACATTTGTTTAATAATAAATTACCACATGGAAAATAAAAATGGAAATTCTAGTTTAAAAGCGATTATTGCAGTTTTAGCTTTATTATTAGTAGGAAGTTTGATTTATATATTCAAATTGACTTCGGATGCCAAGACACTACAGACTACAATTGTCACCACAAATTCTGAAAAAGATGGGGTATTAAAAGACCTATCAGATTTAAAAGCTACCTATGACGCTGCCATTGCAAAAAACACTTCTATGTCAGATGAATTAATAGCTGAGCGCGATAAGGTTGTTAAGTTAATTACAGAATTAAAATCAGCTAAAGGAGACATAGCTTCACTTTCAAAATACAAAACTCAATTCAAAGCATTGGAAGAAAAAATGAAAGCTCTAATGCAAGAAGTTGCCGTTTTAAAGAAAGACAATCAAGTATTGACCACAAATTTAGATAGCACGAAAGTGGTTTTAGAGGATTCTAAAAAATACAATCAGGTTTTGGTTGGACAAAATGAAGATTTAGCAAAAACAGTTGAAAAAGGATCAGCATTAACTATAACTAATTTGAAAACTGCATCTTATAAAGTGAGAAGTTCAGGAAAACAAATAGAAACGGATAAAGCTAGTAGAACAGATATGCTAAAAATAAGTTTTACCATTGCAGAAAACAAAATTGCCAAGTCTGGTGATAAAACCTATTATGTTCAAGTAATTGATGCTAAAAATAATGTTTTAGGATACAAAACTACAATTTCATTTGGTGATACCTCATTGACTTATAGTTTTACCACCACCGTAAAATATGAGAATAAAACAGTTGATGTTTCAGAACAATTGCCAGGAAAAGATTTTGCGAAAGGAACCTATTTTGTTAATGTTTTTGACAAAGGAGAATTGGTTTCCAAAAGCAGTTTTTCTTTGAGATAATCATAATGATCAAGTATAAAGAAGTCTCGATTCCGGGACTTTTTTTATGCAATTACTTTTCCATCTAGAATAACTTGTTCTATTAAATTACTACCAAAAGCATAGGGCAATTCATAAAATGAATTCATTGGTTTAGTGATTATTAAATTAGCTTTTTTTCCAATCGTAATACTGCCATGTGTCTCAGAAATACCCATAGCATAAGCACCATTTATGGTTGCAGCGTTTATTGCTTCTTCGGGTGTCATTTTCATTTTAATGCAAGCTGTTGCAACCACAAAATTCATATTACCTGATGGAGAAGTCCCAGGATTAAAATCAGAAGCTAATGCAAGTGGTAAACCAGCACTTATTATTTTTCTGGCTGGTGTATAAGGAATACTAATGAAATAGGAACAAGTAGGCAAAGCTACTGGCATGGTTTCGGTATTTTTTAGCACTTCAATATCTTCATCAGTTACTATCTCTAGATGGTCAACAGAAAGTGCCTTATGTTTTATACAAGCTTCAATTCCATTGATGGCTGTAAATTGATTGACATGAATTTTGGAACGTAAACCATATTGATTTCCAGCTTTCATAATTCGTTCAGTTTCTTCGACTGAAAAATAGCCTGTTTCACAAAAAGCATCAATATAATCAGCTAGTTTTTCTTTGGCAATTTTAGGTAACATTTCATGGATAATCATATCAAGATAACCACTATGATTTTCTTTAAATTCGCTTGGAAAAGCGTGTGCGCCTAAGAAAGTTGCTTTGATGATTATGGGATAATTTTCGGCTAGTTTTTTGATTACACGAAGTATTTTTAATTCGCCTTCTACGGTTAATCCATAACCCGATTTAATTTCGACTGCTCCAGTTCCTTGTTGGATGATTTCTTTTAATCTTACTTTTGATTGATTATAGATTTCTTCTTCTGAAGTTTCGTTGAGTTTTTTAGCAGAATTTAATATTCCACCACCACGATGGGCAATTTCTTCATAAGTCAATCCATTAATTCTATCCACAAATTCTTGTTCGCGGTTGCCTGCATAAACAAGGTGTGTATGGCTATCACACCAACTAGGTAAAACTATTTTTCCTGAAGCATCAATGGTTTTATCAACATTTATTTTAGGACAATCTTCCATAGAACCAAAGGCTGTAATAGTTCCATTTGTAATCAATAAATAGGCATTTTTGATAGTAGGTAAAATAGCCATTTCGCTGCCGGACACTTTATCAATTGTATTTTCTCTGACTTGTAATAGCTCTTTTATATTGATGATTAAAGTTTGCATTTCAATGATTTTTGGTAAAAATAGTTTGAAAAAAATAAATATTCTTAAATTTAGACAAATTTAGAATTCGTGAGAAAGATAAAATACAAAAAAGGTAGAAAAGTTCAACCAGCAATTTTAGAATATACAGGTTTTCATAAAAATACAGCAACAGAAATGCAACTGTTTGTTTATGATACTCATGATTTGACTGAATTTCATGAGTTTAAAAAGGTACAATTTGACAAATGCTTTGACTTTTCAAAAGTTAATTGGCTTAATCTTCATGGTTTGAATGATATTGAAGTTATTAAATCTGTTGGAGATTTCTTGAAGGTTGATAATTTTATGTTGGGCGATATACTCAATACTGCCAAAAGAACTAAACTAGATGAATATCATGATATTTTATTTTTCAATATAAAATCTTTATTACCTGTTGAGAATAGTGATAATATAAGCGTTGAGCAAATTAGTTTTCTTTTAAAGAATGGTATTCTAGTCTCGTTTCAAGAAAAAAGGAGTGATTTCTTTACGCATATTCGAGAAAGAATAAGAACACATTCAGGTATTGTTAGAGATAAGAAAGCGGATTATTTGTTGTATTTACTATTGGATGCTATTATGGAAAATTTTTACATTACCATTGAAACAGAAGAAGATAGAGTAGAGGAGTTGATTAATATTTCTAAGACAAGCACCAATCCACAAATTTTGGAGCATATAGAGAAGCATCGTGATAATTTTAATTTTTTAAAACGTTCAATTATACCTTTGAGAGATTCATTATATTCTATAAAAAGTATTAAAGATGATGATGTTTTTAATGCTATTGAATCGGAAAATTATAGTTTTTTTTCAAGGTTACATCAAAAATGTTTGGAATTATTAGAACAAATTGAATACGACATGACTACGCTTGATAGTGCTTCCAATTTTTATTTTGCTACTCAAAATCATAAAATGAATGAAGTAATGAAAACTCTAACAGTGGTATCTGTTTTCTTTATGCCTTTAACTTTTATTGTTGGTGTATATGGAATGAACTTTGATAATATGCCCGAATTGCACTGGAAATATGGCTATTTCATTATTTTAGCTTGCATGTTTATGTTATTGTTAAGTATGATTTATTACTTCAAAAAGAAAAAGTGGTATTAGTTTTTTATCATTGTATATCAAAAAAGTATTCTTTTAAGAATACTTTTTTGATATAATTAGCTTTTAGATTTATAGAGCTGTTATAATAAATTGTGATCTTCTATTAAGTTGGTGTTCTGCTTCAGTACAAGGTACATCATCTACACATTTATTTACTAATTCACTTTCACCTAAACCTTCTGAAGTTAATCTATTAGCAGCAATACCATTTTTGATTAACCAATCACTTGTTGATTTTGCCCTTCTCTCGGATAGTTTTTTGTTGTAATCAAAGGAAGCTCTACTATCTGTGTGGGAACGAATATTGATTTTCATGGATGGGTTTTGTTCTAATACATCCAATAATTTAGCTAAATCAATTGCGGCATCAGGACGGATATCCCATTTGTCTAGGTCAAAGTAGATGATATTGATTTTGAAACAATTGGCTAAATCATCACCAATTTTAACTTTACATTCTATAAGTTTTAATTCAATATTCATCTCGGTTGTACCACTTTCTTTTTGGATGATTACAGGCGTCTCTTTAGTTTCATATTTTTCGCGAGTTGCTCTTACGTAGTATTTTTTGTTACATACTACTTCGGTAAATTCATACTTGGCTTGTGCATCTGATACTGTTTCTTTTACTATATTGAATTTATCATCATAAAGCGTTAGTTTAGTATTTGGCAATAGTTCTTTAGTTTCTTCATCTGTAACCACTCCAAATAGTGTTTGTTCGCACCAAATAGGTTTAGTTTCAAGGAATTTGTAGATGTCATCACTTCCTTGGCCGCCCTCTCTGTTTGAACTAAGGAATCCTTTTTTAGATTTAGAGTCAATAATTAAGGAAAAATCATCTTTAGAACTATTAGCTTCTTCCCCAACATTTAACACTTCTTTAAAAGCGAGGCCCTCTTTAGGAATTTTAGTAACAAATATATCAAGTCCTCCCAATCCAAGATGCCCATCAGAGGCAAAGTACAATTCATTTTCATCAGAGATGAAAGGGTAAGTTTCTCTACCTCTGGTGTTAATAGTATCACCAAGATTTTCAACATTTCCAAAGCTTCCATCTTCGTTTATTTTTACTCTAAAAAGATCAGATTGACCATGAGTTCCTGGCATATCTGAAGTAAAGTATAACGTTTTTTCATCAGGCGACAGGGCTGGATGTGCTGTTTGATAACTGTCACTAGTGAAAGAAAGTGGAGTGATGTTTACCCATTTACCATCTTTATCAAGAGTAGCTTTGTATATTTTTAGCAAGGTAACTTTATTGTCATCAAATCCTTTACCGTCAAGATAGTTGTTTCTGGTGAAGTACACTGTTTTACCGTCTTTACTAAAAACAGGAGTGTCTTCATGAAATTTTGAATTGATTTGTTTTCCAAATTTATCTACGGCACTCAAAGAACCGTCCTCTGCTAAATTTGCACTGTAAAAGTTAGTGAAATGTTGTCCTGTCCAAGTATGTATTCTTTTTGTGAAATTCCCTGAATCACGAGCTGAACTAAAGACTACTTTGGTTCCCATATAAGCGGGGCCATAATCAGAATATTTAGAGTTTATTCCAGCGTTTTCTATTTTGTAGCGGCCAGAATTTCTTTTTATTACGGCTAAATAATCCTCGTTTTCATAGATTAATCTTGCTCTTGCATCAGTACTATTTTTTTTATTAAACTTAGTCATTATGGCATCAGCTTTTTGATAGTCTTTAGTAGCTTTTAAAGTTTGAACAAAGCGAAAATAGAATTCGGTCTCTTGTTTAGGATTTGAAGCATAAAGCTCGCTATACCATTTATTGGCTTTTTCTAATTCGGAATTAAAATAATAGGCATTGCCAATTTTATGCAGCGTTTCAGGAGATTTATATCCTTTTTTATAAATACGCTCATAGGTTTTAATGACATCGATGTAAGCGTATTTTTCGTACTGCTTATTACCTTTAATTTCCTTTTTATTCATTTGCGCATAACTATTCAAAAAAGAGATAGTTATCATTGCTATGTATATAATTTTATTTTTACTCACAATTTTAAAATTGTTTTTTCGGAATTTGCTAATCGTTGATTTCATAATTATACTGTGTTAGAAGAATCTAGGAGATACCATTTTATTAACTCTATAGAACAACTCAAATCTAAGGAATACCTCATGTGAACCAGAGTTATAATTTCTTAAACGAGTGGTTTCCATATCATAACTATAGCCTATGAATAGTCCATCAGTTACTTGAAACCCCGCCAAGGCACTTACGGCAGCATCCCAACGATAAGCACCCCCTAGCATTAACTTATCAAAGAATAAGAAATTGGCTGAAGCATCTACTTGAAGCGGTGAACCCGTAACCATTTTAGTTAAGAAAGCAGGTTTGAATTTGATATCAGGAGAGAGGTTAAAAACGTATCCTCCAATGACATAAAAATTCATTCTTTCTTGGAAAACAGCCACATCATTATCGTTGTATTTAGAAGCTTGTAAAAAATTTGGAACCGAAAGTCCTAAATATAGTTTTTCAGAATGCAAGTAAACCCCAGCGCCAAAATTTGGTGAAAACTTACTATTGAAATTTTGTAAGTTAGGATCATTAGCGTCAGCAGGATTTAATCTATTTACATCTAAGTTAAATACATTTCCAGATGCTTTTAGTCCAAAAGATACTTTATAATCTTCTGAAGCCTTTAAAGAATAAGATACATCAACAGAAATAGTGTTATCATTAGTAGGGCCAATTTTGTCATTTACAAATGATAAACCAAGTCCTATATTACTGTTGTTAATTGGAGTATTTAATGAAAAAGTATTTGTTACTGGTGCTCCGTCTAATCCTACCCATTGGGTACGATGTAATAAGAAGAAACTCATTACTCCTCTTGATCCGGCATAAGCTGGATTTACATTGATTGTGTTAAACATGTATTGAGTATACTGCGCGTCTTGCTGAGCAAAACTAGTATAACACGATAAAATAAACGCGAAAATTAAAATTTTTGTTCTCATATTTTCTTAAATTATCCAGAGTAATTTCATATACTCTGGAGTTAATAGGTTTATCTGGTTAAGTATAAATATCCGTCTTTAATAATTTTTTCTCCTGTTGTGGTTGTCCAATCAATTACAAAAAAATAAGTGCCAGTTGGTAATTTTTCAGATTGGCTAACAGTAGTTCTACCTTCGGATAATCCTTCAAATCTATGTGTACTATTGTCATAGTTTTTAGTTTCATACACTAATACACCCCAACGATTATATATTTCAACTTTGTTGGTAGGATAACAACTAGTATCTTCTATATGTTCAATGTTAAAGAACTGATTAAACTCATCACTATTTGGTGTAAGGTATTATGAATAATTATATTTTCACAAGGACTAACTTGACCTATAATTATTTGAACATAATATCTTACAAGACAATTACCAATATTTATTGTATAGCTAAATAAGTAATTTCCAGTGGCAATATCTAAAGGATTGAAAGTATGATTTTCCGGATTATATCCACCTATATTATTCACATTTATCCAAGTTCCATCGTTAACACCAAGAGGCAATAAAGCATCTAATGAAATATTTTCATTAATGTTATTACTTGTAGACACATCTGCTAATATTATTACATCTGCAATTTCAGTGACAAATATATTTTGAGTATAGGTCTGAGATAGATTTTCACAAACATCAAAGAAAGTCCAAGTTCTCACTATCGAGAATGAGTTATCACAATTACCTTGCGTTATAGCATCTAAGCTTTCAACCGTAATAGCTCCACTACAATTATCAATAGCCGTAATCGAAGTCATAGCGGGAACATCACCAGCACAAGCTACATTAATAGTATCAGAACATGTTGTGTTATAAATTCTTAAAGTTAATTTTCTTGTAATGATTGTTGCTTTTGAACAGGAGTTACATAAATCTCCACCCGATAATTTTGCAAATACTTCTTCTAAATCTTTTGAAGTATATGAAGTGTTGGCAAGTGGAAAAGTTTGAGCAGATGACATAGATATATTTAGTTAGCAAAATATCAAAAATACAAATAGTTTTTTTGGGATAGTAGATTTTGATTTCATACTTTTTAGTTTTCTAGAATAATTGATTAAGAGAAGTATTATTATGGATTTTGTGTGATATTGTGAACCTATGTTTTTTATCGATATTTGGTTTTATTTAAATAAATTTAAGTACTATATTTTTTAAAAAAAAACAATATATTCTATAAACAGCATTTATACCCAATAAAAGGTATTTATTTTTATTTAAAAGGTACTTATTTTAATATAAAAGGTTTATTATTCTTAATAAAATAGTTGAAATGTCTAGGTTACTATTTTTTACAGTTTGAAAGTAAATTGTTCTTTTCATTTTTATAATTTTCATAAGGTCAAAAAATACAATTATCAGTAATTTATAACTCTAACTATAATTTAACAAAAAATATTATTTTACTTCTATGTTTTTTAAATAGTATTATCTTAAATTTATACATTATATATACCATAACTTTTTATCATGAAACAACTAATTCTTGTTAGACATGCAAAATCTAGTTGGGAAGCTCCACTTAGAGATTTTGATAGACCATTAAATAGTAAAGGTATTAATGATGCTCATTTGGTTTCTAGTAGCATAATTAGTTATCTACCAAAATATTTTATCGTTTGGAGCAGTTCAGCAAAGCGTGCTTCAGAAACTGCTATGATTTTTGCTCAAAATATTTCTATTTCTTATGACAGTATAATTTTCAAAGATGAATTATATACTTTTGATGAAAAAAAGCTAGAGCAGATAATCAAAACATGTTCAAATGACTATAATCATTTAATTGTTTTTGGACATAATGAGGCTATTACAAATTTTGTCAATAAATTTGGAGATATTTTTATAGATAATGTATCCACTTCAGGTTTTGTAGATATTATATTTGAAAATGAAAATTGGATGGATATCAAAAAAGGTAAAACTAATAAAATTATTTTCCCAAGAGATTTAAAATAAATTATGAGTATGGAAACTAAGTTTCGATATATAGATAGAGAAAAAAGTTGGTTAGCATTTAATGCAAGAGTATTGCAAGAAGCAGCTGATGAATCGGTACCACTTTTAGAAAGGTTAAGATTTATTGGTATTTTTTCTAATAATTTAGATGAATTTTTTCGGGTTCGTTTTGCTGCCGTTCGCCGTTTAAGTTTATCAGGAGTTTCAGGCGAAAAGATTTTAGGTGGAATTTCAGCTCAACAACTTGTCAAAGAAATTACTGAAATCACTATTAAGCAACAGTCCGAAAGTTTAAGGATTTTAAATATTATTGAGAAAGAATTAGAAAAACAAAATATTATTATTCTTGATGAAAATCAAATAGAAGGCGAACATGAAAATTTTGTAAAAGATTTTTTTATACAAAAAGTAAGTCCAGAATTAGTGACAATCATACTAAACGACTTAGCAGAATTCCCCCTTTTAAAAGATAATTCAGGTTATCTGGCTATTAAATTAGTAATGAAATCAGAACTTAAATCGAAGATTTTAGGTATAGTTAAATCAAAGCATGAAATTAGGTATGCCATCATAGAAATTCCGAAAAGCACTAATAGGGTAGTAGAACTCCCCTCTAAAAATGGAAAACATTATTTGATGATGTTGGATGATATCATTCGCTATAATCTTAGTAGTATTTTCAATATTTTTGATTACGAAAGCATTTCAGCACATATGATTAAAATAACTAGAGATGCCCAATTAGACATTGATAGTGATATGAGTAAAAGTATGCTCGAAAAAATTGCAATTTCTGTAAAAGACAGGAGGATTGGTGAGCCAGTTCGTTTTGTGTATGATAAAACAATTGATAAAGACACGCTAAAATTTTTCTTAAATAAAATGGGAATTGATGCCTCAGATGGTGTTATTCCTGGTGGGAAATATCACAATCGTCGCGATTATATGAACTTTCCAAATCTTGGACGATTTGATTTGTTGTATCCACCAAGAGTGCCACTTCCTGTACAAGGATTGTCACTAGATGGAAGTATGTTAAACAAAGTAGCACAGAAAGATTACCTAATATATGCCCCTTTTCAGTCGTTTTCTTATTTGATAAAATTTCTACGTGAAGCTGCTTTAGATCCAAAAGTAACTTCAATAAAAATAACATTATATCGTTTGGCAAAGAACTCTCAAATAGTTAGTTCCTTAATCAATGCTGCTAAAAATGGGAAAAAAGTCACAGTTCAAATAGAGTTACAAGCTAGGTTTGATGAAGCCAGTAATATTTCCTATGCAGAGCAAATGCAGCAAGAAGGAATTGAACTTATATTTGGAATTAAAGGACTAAAAGTACATAGTAAAATTTGTTTGGTAGAACGAATTGAAGAGGGTAAATTAAAAAGATATGGATTTATTTCTACTGGAAATTTTAACGAAACAACAGCAAAAATTTATACGGATTTTACATTATTTACTAGTCATCAGCAAATTCTAAAAGATGTTTCAAAAGTCTTTGATTTTTTTGATGTAAACTATAGAATTCATAGGTTTAAACATCTCATAGTTTCGCCACATTACACAAGGTCACGATTTTATAAGCTAATTGATAGAGAAATTATGAACGCTATTTTAGGTCGTTCAGCTTATATTAATTTAAAAATGAATAGTCTTTCTGATTTTGCAATAATAGATAAATTATATGAAGCTAGTAATGCAGGTGTAAAAATCAAATTGCAAGTTCGAGGTATTTGTTCACTTATCACTGGTGTTAAAGGCATGAGCGAAAATATTGAAGCTATTAGCATAGTTGATTATTTTTTAGAACATACTCGAGCATATATTTTCAGTAACAATGATAATCCAGAAGTATTTATTTCTTCAGCTGATTTTATGACACGAAACCTTGATGGTCGAGTAGAAATTACTTGTCCTATATATGATGAAGATATTAAGAAACAAATTATTGACACATTCAACTTAGGTTGGAAAGGAAATGTAAAAGCACGTTTCCATTCCGAAAAACTAGAAAATGAGTATAGAAGACGCAAAGAAGGGGAACCAGATTTCAGAGCACAATTTGAAACCTATAATTATTTTTTGAACGAAAACAACGAGTTATTGAATTCTAATTGCGCTATCCCAAATCCTAAAGAAAGTTAATGATTACTATCAAAAAATATGCAGCTATCGATATTGGCTCTAATGCCATGCGATTACTGATAACTAATATTGTAGAGCAAAATGATGCTCCAACACAGTTCAATAAGAGTGCTTTAATTCGTGTGCCAATTCGTTTGGGGCAAGATGCATTTACCGTAGGTGAAATCTCAGAGGAGAACATTGATAGAATGGTCGATGCCATGAAAGCCTTTAAACTCTTGATAAAAGTATATAAAGTAGAAAAATACAAAGCATGCGCTACATCGGCCATGCGTGAAGCCTACAATGGTAAAGAAGTAGCCAATATAATTCGAGAAAAATGTGATATTGATATTGACATTATCGACGGAAAAATTGAAGCCACCATCATTGCATCTTCCGATTTACATGATTTCTTAAAAACGGAACAAACCTATCTGTATGTCGATGTTGGAGGTGGTAGTACAGAGTTTTCTCTCTTTAGTGATAGAAAAATGGTAGCCTCAAAATCTTTCAAAATAGGAACGGTACGCATGTTGAACAACATGGTTCACGAAATTGTTTGGGAAGAAATAGAGAAGTGGATTAAAGCCATCACAGCCCAATTTGATAATGTAATCCTTATTGGTTCTGGTGGAAATATCAATAAGTTATTCAAGATGTCTGGTAAAATGCAGGATAAACCATTATCTTATTTATATCTAAATGCACAGTACCAATATTTGAATTCGCTTACTTATGAACAACGTATTGCAGAACTAGCATTAAACACTGACCGTGCCGATGTTATTATTCCTGCTACTCGTATTTATCTAAATGCTATGAAGTGGAGCGGTGCCCGACAACTCTTTGTGCCAAAAATCGGTCTTGCTGACGGTATAGTCAAAGCATTGTATCAAGGAACTATTTAGTATGAAAAAATTCAGAATCATAATGTTTATTATCGCACTTCTCATCATTGTTTTCCACTTATGCCGTTTGGATTATCAAGATTTGAGATTTTCTACTAATAGCCAATCTTACCTGGGGATTATGGCAATGACTTTGGTAGCAATGAGTTTTTTACTCGGAATAATAAAAGATAGAATGAAATAACAAACAAAACTTATACATCCAAATCAAACATTTTTTTCAAGACTTCTAGGTTTGGATTAATTTCAACAAGTCTATTATATTTATCTTGATTGGTAAACGCTCTTTTTGAAACTAGTGTTTCATTTACTTTCACCACAATTTGAATATCGTGATTGTGCAACTTCCCTCTAAGGTAGCCTAAAAGTTCAGGTTTTTCTTTTTCAAAATCTATTTTGGAACTTTCATTAGGTAATTCATGTAAAATAGTGCTACCATCAAGAGTTGGATCGTTGATGGTAAGCAATGAGGCAATAATCCGATAGCCTTTATCTTCCATGCGTTGTGCATACTTGAGCCATTGTTCTAGCATTTCAGTTGCTGTAAAAGATTCGCTTAGTAAATGTGTTTCTACTTTTATGTTATCTTTTAGACTAGCTTCGATTTCTTTTCGAGCACGAATGCTAGCAAGCGATAATGCGGAAACTTTGGGAGTTGTCTGTTCGCTGTTTTCGGTTGTCTGTTTTCGGTCGTCTGTTTTTGGTTGTTGGTTGTCTGTTATAGGTTCTTCAACCTTTAATGACACTTCAGATTTTACACTTTCTGATGTGACACTAGTTATATCTTCTTTACTTTCAACTTCCATCTTCTGACTTCCATCTTCCACTATAGAAAAACTATTGTTTCGATAATACGTTGGCGGAATTATAAAGTCAGACTTTTTTTTTTCTCCATCAAAGTTGATAGAGGCTATTTGCATCAGGGTGAGTTCAACCAACAAGCGTTGGTTTTGAGAAACTTTGTATTTTAAATCGCAATCGTTGGCCAATTCAATTCCTTTTAACAGAAAATCTTGCGATACTTTTTGTGCTTGTTGTCCGTAGAGCTGTTGTGCCGCTTCACCCATTTCTAATAAAGAGAGTGTTATTGGGTTTTTGGCCACAAGCAAATCTCTGAAATGCGATGCTAATCCAGCAATGAAATGATGTCCGTCAAATCCTTTGGACAAAATATCGTTATACGCCAATAATATATCTGGAATATTATTTTCCAAAATCAAGTTGGTCATAGTAATATAGGTCTCATAATCCAATACATTTAAGTTCTCGGTTACGGCTTGACGTGTTAAGTTATTTCCGCAATAAGAAACCACTCGGTCAAAAATAGACAAAGCATCACGCATGGCGCCATCTGCTTTTTGAGCAATGATATGCAAAGCATCTTCTTCAAAAATTACTCCTTGGTTTGTCGCTACTTCTGCCAAATGTTCTCTGGCATCTTTGACGGTGATGCGTTTGAAATCAAAGATTTGACAACGCGATAATATAGTAGGAATGATTTTGTGCTTTTCGGTCGTGGCCAAAATGAATATCGCATGCTTTGGCGGTTCTTCCAAAGTTTTTAAAAAAGCATTAAAAGCTGCTGAAGACAACATGTGAACCTCGTCAATAATATAAACTTTATATTGTCCAGTTTGTGGTGGTATACGCACTTGGTCAATCAAGTTTCGTATATCATCTACGGAGTTGTTAGAAGCAGCATCCAATTCAAAAACATTGAAAGCAAAATCTTCATTGGGATCATCATACCCAATTTGGTTAATCTTGCGGGCCAAAATCCGTGCGCAAGTGGTTTTTCCCACACCTCTTGGTCCTGTAAATAATAGGGCAGATGCTAAGTGATTGTTTTCTATGGCATTAAGTAAAGTGTTGGTAATAGCTTGTTGTCCTACTACGTCTTTAAACGTTTGCGGACGATATTTACGAGCTGATACTACAAATTGTTCCATAGAAAATTATTGGATTACAAATATAGAATAATAGTTGATTAGGTTATTTGGATATTCGCTTATTTGAAGAAAACTTTTCCACAATTTATTAAATTTTTCATTCAAAAATCTTCAATCATTAATCTTCAATCTTAAATCATTACTTTTGTCACGCAGACCGCCTTATCGCTTCATGCTGAACTTGTTTCATCATCTTGTGTTTTTAATTTAATTTCATAAGATTCCGGATCAAGTTCGTAATGAAGAGGAAAGTCCGGACACCAAAGAGTAGCATAGCGGATAACATCCGTCAGTCGAAAGACTAGGACAAGTGCAACAGAAAGTATGTACAGATAATGCTGTAGTGAAACCAGGTAAACTCTATGCGGTGAAATTCCAAGTATATCGGCATT
>NZ_JBMOGV010000003.1:0-53229 GCF_049318185.1 Flavobacterium sp.
AATTCTGCCATAGATAATTTTACAATACCATCATTTAAAGTAGCTGGTTTTTCCAAATTGACTTTGGGAATTCCTTCCTCAAAAATGGAAAGTTCATTGGCGATTTTTGACAACGAAATGCCGTGAGCTTTAATTTGCTCAAAATCAGATTCTGTGAAACCTTTCTCTTTTAATATATCTATTGCAATTTTTTCTTCCATTCTAAGTAGCCATAAATGGCAATAATTGTAAAAATTAAATACTGAATACTCGTAAACGAATACCCTTTAAAAAAATACATTGGTATTGAAATGATATCACCTACTATCCATAAAATCCAATTCTCTATTTTTCGTCTTGCCATTAGCCACATTCCAACGAAAAAAATTCCTGTGACTACAGTATCAACATACGATGTCCAATGGGTAAATTTATCAAAAAATGTGTAAACCATCACTACAAATAGAATTGTTAACAGAAAAATGATGAATGACCATTTCTTTTCTGAGAATGTCATTCTTGAAATGGGATATTCTACTACATTATCTTTCTTACGTGTCCAGTGATACCAACCATAAATACTCATGACTACATAATAAAAGTTAATCAACATATCACCGAGTAATGTCCATTTCCAAAGCAAATAAACATAAATAGCTGTATTGATAATACCTGTTGGAAAAACCAAAATATTATCTTTTTTGGCAAACCAAACGCTCAATAACCCGAAAATAATCGCGGTAATTTCCAAGACAATTTCATAGGTAGGATAGCTTCTATATTGAGAAAACAGGAATTCAAGCATTAGTCAAAAAAGTTTATGTCATTTTCAAACGCAGTTCCAATGACTACTAGGTCTGCACCAGCACTAAAAGCTTCTTCTATTGCTTTTTTGGAACGAATTCCACCGCCAACAATCAAAGGAATTGAAATTCTTTTTGAAACAGAAGAAATCATTTCCAAAGGAATAGCTTTTTGTGCTCCGCTTCCCGCTTCGAGGTAAATTAGTTTATTGCCAATCATTTCTCCTGCTTTGGCCGTTTGGGAAACGTAATCGTCATTATTTCTATCTAAAGGTTTGGTTTTACTAACTCTTTCTACAGCTGTTTGGCCACCACTTTCAATCAGAATATAACCTGTGGAAATAATTTCTAAATTTGTTTTTTCTAAAATTGATACGGCTTCAATTTGATGTTCAATTAAATAATCAGGATTTCTTCCCGAGAGTAATTGTAGAAATAAAATACCATCGGCTTCAGCAGAGATTTGGGCAGAATGACCAGGAAAAAGTAAAATTGGCAAACTTGTTTTACTTTTTATTGCAATTATTAATTCATTTAAATTGTTGCCTTCAAAAGAACTTCCTCCTACCAAAATGTGAGTTGCAGGCGATTTATTTATTTTTGAAACTAGTTCAGGTATTTTATCCAAATCCAATTTATCTGGATCCAGTAGTATGGCTAAAAGCTTTATAAGCTGAAATTTTGCACTAAGAATATTGTTATAGATATCTTTCATTACTTCTTTTCACCCGAGGCTGAGCCGAACGGAACGGAGTTAAACGCACATACAAAAACATAATTTTCTATACAATCGAAAACTGCATCAAAGTATTCAACTTTTGCATTAAATCTTAACTCAACAGTGCATTTTTTATTATCTAAACTAAAATCTTGCTCAAAAATATGATCTTTAAAACTAATGCCTATTTCGTTTTTTATTTTAAATACAGCTTCCTTAATGCCCCAAATAACAGTTGCTTTAATAAGTTGATTTTCCTCAGAAAGATTTTCCAAATGAAAAATATCCATAAAGCGTGGCGCAATTTTTAAGGTTTTGGTTTTTAGCATTTCTATGTCAATTCCTATAATCTCATCACTAATAGTAATAACCGAAAAATTATGGGAATGTGAAATAGAGATGTGTTTTGGGCTAGATGATGGAAGTTGGAAGATGGGAGATGGAAGATGGATATCACTTCCTACTTCCTGCTTACCACTCCCTACTTCCCGCTTCCCGCTTCCCGCATCTCTCAAATGTGGTTTTCCAAAATTATCATAATACAAATCAAAGTCGCTATACCCAGCTTCTATCAATAGTCTTCTCACACTCAAAAAACCTTTTTTATGACTTTCTGATTTCATGCCTCCTAGTCTTGCAAGCGAAACATCTCTTAATACCACACTTCGAAATAATTCATCAAAAGTCTCCGTAATTTTCCAGAGAAAAACTTGAGTATAACTATTTAAAGAAATGGTTTTGAATAACGGCATGGGTAAATTAAAATTATCTGTTTGTATTTCAGAAAATTAAGTGACTAAACAATTCACAAAAAAACAAAAAACCTTTTTTTAATTCTTTTCTATTATGTAGCTTTGCATCGAAATTAAAAAAACAAATATACATAATAGATGAGTACACAAACATTACCATTTGTAGCTTATAAAGTTAAAGATATTAACTTGGCAGCTTGGGGAAGAAAAGAAATTGAATTAGCAGAAGCTGAAATGCCAGGATTAATGGCGCTTCGTGAAGAATTTGGCACTACCCAACCTTTAAAAGGAGCTCGTATTGCAGGATGTCTTCACATGACAATCCAAACGGCTGTTTTGATTGAAACATTAATTGCGCTTGGAGCGGAGGTTACTTGGTCATCTTGTAATATTTTTTCTACTCAAGATCAAGCTGCTGCTGCTATTGCCGCTGCTGGTATTCAAGTATATGCTTGGAAAGGTTTAGACGAAGAATCTTTTGATTGGTGTATAGAGCAAACTTTATTCTTTGGCGAAGATAGAAAACCATTGAACATGATATTAGATGATGGTGGCGATTTAACCAATATGGTTTTTGACCGTTACCCAGAATTAATTCCTGGCATAAAAGGTTTATCTGAAGAAACTACTACTGGTGTTCACCGTTTATACGAAAGAATGAAAAACGGCACTTTATTCATGCCAGCAATCAATGTGAACGACTCAGTTACTAAATCGAAATTTGATAACAAATATGGTTGTAAAGAATCAGCAGTTGATGCTGTTCGTAGAGCAACAGATATTATGTTAGCTGGAAAAAGAGTTATTGTTTGTGGATATGGTGATGTTGGTAAAGGAACTGCTGCTTCTTTCCGTGGCGCCGGTTCTATTGTAACCGTTACTGAAATTGATCCAATCTGTGCTTTACAAGCTGCTATGGACGGTTTTGAAGTTAAAAAATTAAATACCGTTATCGCTACAGCTGATATTATCATTACCACTACTGGAAATAAAGATATCGTTTTGGGTTCTCACTTTGAGCAAATGAAAGACAAAACTATCGTTTGTAACATTGGTCACTTTGACAACGAAATTGATATGGCTTGGTTAAACAAAAACCACGGAGCTTCTAAAGTAGAAATCAAACCACAAGTAGATAAATATACTATCGCAGGAAAAGACATCCTTATCTTAGCTGAAGGTCGTTTAGTAAACTTAGGTTGTGCTACAGGTCATCCAAGTTTTGTAATGAGTAACTCATTTACTAACCAAACATTGGCGCAATTAGAATTGTGGAATAACAGCGCGGCATACAAAAACGAAGTTTATATGTTACCTAAACATTTAGATGAAAAAGTAGCGATGTTACACTTAGCAAAATTAGGTGTTGAATTAGAAACCTTACGCACAGACCAGGCTGATTATATTGGTGTTGACGTTAAAGGGCCATTCAAGCCAGAGTATTACAGATACTAACAAAAGAACCAAGTGTACTAAACACAAAGTAGGAAGTTTATTATAAAATCCCTTGTCTTTAAACTGAATTTAGTTCACTTTAAATGCAAGGGGTTTTCATATAGAAATAATCCCATTCTCAATAGCGCTGAATATAATGAAAATCTTCGAAGAAGTATTGTTGGGAAACAGGGATGGACTCTAAAAAATAACAGGGTTACTAGCTAAATAAAATAATTAGAATCTGAAACAAGTTCAGATTAAAAGCAAAAAACCAGTTCATTACAATGAACTGGTTTTATATGATAATTAGAGTTGTTCTTATGCTTCGAATGGAAGGATAGAAACAAAAGATTTGTTTTCTCCTTTTTTCTGAAATTTCACAATTCCATCAACTTTTGCATGTAAGGTATGATCTTTACCCATGTAAACGTTTTCTCCTGGATTGTGTTTAGAACCTCTTTGTCTAACGATGATATTTCCAGCTATGGCTGCTTGACCACCATAAATCTTTACGCCTAAACGTTTGGATTCTGATTCTCTACCATTCTTAGAACTACCGACACCTTTCTTGTGAGCCATGACGTATAATTTTAAATATTAAATGTTATCTTCAGTTGCAGTAGCATCAGTTTTCTTTACTTTAGTAGTTTTTGGCGCTTTTGGCGCTGCTACTTTTACTGCTTTTTCTGCTTTTTCTACTTTAGGTTCTGCTGTTACTTTCTCTGCTTTAACCGCTTTTTTTGAACTGGTTGCGCTAATACCTTCAATCAGAATTTGAGTGAAAGATTGTCTGTGCCCATTTCTTTTCTTGTAACCTTTTCTTCTTTTCTTTTTGAAAACGATTACTTTGTCTCCTTTTAAGTGTTGTAACACTTTGGCTTCTACTGAAGCACCTTCTATAGCTGGGGCGCCTAAAGTAATGTTTCCATTATCGTCTAATAAAAGAACTTTGTCAAAAGAAACTTTTGAACCTTCTTCATTAGCCAAACGGTGAACATAAACCTTTAAGTCTTTGCTTACTTTAAATTGTTGCCCTGCTATCTCTACGATTGCGTACATAACAATGATGTTTAATTAATTTTTTAAGTGTGCAAATATACTACTATTTGTTTTACACGCAACACTTTCCTAAAAAAAGTTTGTAACTACTTTTTAAGAAATTTAAAAATGTGGAAGATATTTTTTTCAATTCTTACAAATTCAAAGAAAAAAAAGTACTTTTGATGTAACAAATCAAATGGTTGGACTACTAACCTACGTAATCAACGAAAAAAATTTAATTTTTTATGAAAAAATCACTAATCGCTTTAAGTTCAATGCTTATGCTTGGAGGAATGGCTCATGCCCAAAAGGTAGCTTTTGAGGAATATGATTTGCCAAACGGGTTGCACGTTATTTTACACAACGATCCGTCTGCGCCAGTTGTAATTACCTCAGTAATGTATCATGTAGGTTCAAAAGACGAAAACCCAGAAAGAACAGGTTTTGCTCACTTTTTTGAACATTTATTATTCGAAGGAACAGAAAACATCAAAAGAGGTGAATGGATGAAAACAGTAACTTCCAATGGAGGAACTAATAATGCCAATACCTCTGAAGATAGGACTTATTATTTCGAAGTTTTCCCATCAAACAATACCGAATTAGGTTTATGGATGGAGTCAGAACGTTTAATGCATCCTGTAATTAACCAAATTGGCGTAGATACCCAAAACGAAGTTGTAAAAGAAGAAAAAAGACTTCGTGTAGACAATCAGCCTTATGGTCAATTGATTGCTGAGGTAAAGAAAAACATGTTCAAAGTGCACCCATACCGTTGGGCAACTATTGGCTCTATGGCTCACTTAGACGCATCAAAACTTGAAGAATTTCAAGCTTTCAACAAAAAATTCTATTCGCCTAACAATGCTGTTTTGGTAGTAGCCGGGCAAATTGACGTAGCTCAAACCAAAGCTTGGATTGAAAAATATTTTGGTCCAATTCCAAGGGGAGTAGAATTGAAAAAAGAAACTTTTGTTGAAGCACCAATTACAGAAACTATTCATGCTTCTTTTGAAGATTCAAACATCCAAAAACCAATGGTGGTTGCTGCCTACAGAACCCCATCAATGAAAACTCGTGACGCTAGAATTTTAGATATGATTTCTACTTATTTAAGTGAAGGAAAAAGTTCAAAATTGTATAAAAAAATTGTTGACGATAAAAAAATGGCCCTACAAATTGGCGCATTCAACTATAGTCAAGAAGATTACGGTCAATATATTCTTTATGGAATGCCACAAGGCGAAAACACTTCAGTTGATTTAATAAGAGAAATTGATGAAGAAATTGTGAAATTACAAACAGATTTGATTTCTGAGAAAGATTTTCAAAAATTACAAAACATCAATGAAAACAACTATGTTGACAACAATGCAAGTGTTGAAGGTGTTGCAGAAAATTTGGCGACATACTATTTATTGTATGGCGATGTAAATCTAATCAATACTGAAATTGACATGTATCGTTCTATCACTCGTGAAGAAATTAGAGCTGTGGCAAAAAAATTCTTAAATCCTAATCAACGTTTAATCCTTGATTACGTTGCTGCAAAAGACAAAGCTGACTCGAACGAAGGTGAACAGGCGAAGCAAAACAAATAAACTTAAGAAAATGAAAAAATCAATTATAATAGTATCAAGCTTGTTTTTAACTTTTATTATGCAAGCACAAGACAGAACTCAGCCGAAACCTGGTCCAGCACCATCAATAAACATAAAAAAACCAGAAATTTTTTCGTTGCCAAACGGATTAAAAGTTTTAGTAGTTGAAAACCATAAACTTCCTAGGGTTTCATTTAATTTAAGTATAGACAATACTCCCTATGCTGAAGGAGATAAAAAAGGTGTTGATGATTTAACAAGTAGCTTAATCGGAAACGGTTCAACAAAAACATCTAAAGATGCTTTCAATGAAGAAATCGATTTTCTAGGAGCAAACATAAACTTCTTTTCGTCTGGCGCATATGCAAGCGGATTGTCAAAATATGCTTCAAGAATCCTGGAATTAATGGCAGAAGGTGCTTTGTCGCCAAACTTTACTCAAGAAGAATTTGATAAAGAAAAAGATAAATTAATCGAAGGCTTAAAAACGCAAGAAAAAAGTGTTACAGCGGTAGCAGGAAGAGTTGAAAACGTTTTAGCTTATGGTAAAAGTCATCCTTCTGGTGAATACCTTTCAGAAGAAACCATTAATAATGTTTCTTTAGCAGACGTAAAAAACAACTACAGAACTTATTTTGTTCCTGAGCATGCTTATTTAGTAGTAGTAGGAGATGTAAAAATCAAAGAAGTGAAAAAAACAGTTGAAAAACTATTTGGATCATGGGTAAAAGCAACAGCTCCAAGATTAACATATACTAATCCTAGCAATGTTCAATACACACAAATCAACTTTGTGGATATGCCTAATGCGGTTCAATCTGAAATTTCATTGATTAATACGGTAAACTTAAAAATGTCTGACCCAGATTTCTTCCCAGTTATCCTAGCAAATCAAGTATTTGGAGGAGATTTCAACAGTTACCTAAACATGAATCTAAGAGAAAAACACGGTTGGACCTATGGCGCACGTTCTAGTGTAGGGTTTAACAAAAATGTTTATAGTATGTTTAAAGCCAATTCTCAAGTAAGAAATGCCGTTACTGACAGTTCCGTTGTAGAAGCTCTAAAAGAACTGAAAAAAATAAGAACTGAAAAGGTTACGGATGAAATGCTAAACAGTGTAAAAGCGGGATACATTGGACGTTTTGTGATGCAAGTTGAAAAACCTGCCACTGTAGCTCGTTATGCTTTAAACATAGAGACAGAAGGTTTACCAGCAGATTTTTATGAAAACTATATCAAAAACATCAATGCTGTTACGGCGGATGATGTTATGAGGGTAGCTAATAAATATATGTTAGCTGATAATTTAAGAATTGTCATTACTGGCAAGGGATCAGAAGTAATTACTGCATTAGAAAATCTAAAAATCCCGATGTTCTATTTCGATAAATTTGGTAATCCTACTGAAAAACCGGCAATGAAAAAACCAGTTCCTGCGGGAGTTACTGTTAAAACTGTAATTGATGGTTATGTTAAAGCTATCGGAGGTGACAAAGCAATTAAAACAGTAAAATCAATCTCTTTTAATGGTACTACCAAAATTCCACAAGCACCAATGCCTTTGTCTTATTCTTTAAAAACAGACTCGAAAGGAAGAATGGCACTAGAATTATCAATGGCTGGAATGGGTTCTTTGATGAAACAAGTAGTGAATGGTAATACTGCTTATGTGTCACAACAAGGCCAAAAGAAAGTTCTTGAAGGAGAGGAATTAGCAAAAGCAAAAGAGAATGCTGTACTATTCAATGAAACGTTGTTAGCAACAAAACCTGGGGTAACAGTTACAGGAGTTGAACCAATGAATGGTGGCGATGCTTATACTGTTTTGGATGGTGATACTACCTATTTCTTTGACGTAAAAACTGGTTTTAAAACTGCAGAGTCAACAACAGATGAAAAAGGAGGTGAAAAAATGACAAGCGTTACTTATTTCAATGATTATAGAGATGTAAAAGGAGTGAAAGTTCCTTTCAACACTATTATGAATGTTGGAATTGAATTAGATATCAAAGTTGATGATGTGAAAATTAATGACGGCATTTCAGATGCTGATTTTGAATAGCCGATACATTTTTCAATAAATTAAAAGTCCCGAATACTCGGGACTTTTTTATTTTTTGTTTGCTAAATAAACGCCTATCAAAATTATAAATGCACCAAAAAACTGTAATGATGTAAGCATCTCATTATCCAAAATCCCCCACAGGAAAGCCACCACAGGAATCAAATAAGTTACCGAAGTAGCGAAAACAGGAGTAGAAATTTGTATCAGTTTATAAAAAAACACATTGGCAATACCAGTACCGATAATACCCAAAATGGCTACAAAAATCATCGCGTGTTGCACTTCTTCTACTTGAACCACCGAAAAGAAATCGGTAAAAGACAATACAATTAAAGCAGGAAACAACATCACTAAAAAGTTCCCAACGGTTATGGTCAATGGTTTTAAATCGGATAAATATTTTTTGATAAAGTTCACATTCATCGCATAACAGACAGAAGCAATCAAGACCAAAATGGTATACCAGTAATTCTGATTCGGGTTGTGAATGGCACCGTTGAAAATCAACAACATTGTACCGATAAGCCCTACGATTACGCCAAAAATTTGCGTCCGCTTAAAATCCAAACCAAAAACAATCGCGCCAAGAATTAGCGTATTCAGGGGGGTTAAAGAATTGAGAATTGAACTCACCGTACTGTTGATCTCTGTTTGAGCAATCGCAAAAAGGTAAGCCGGTATAAAAGTCCCGAATAAAGAAGTCAAGGCGATGTATTTCCATTTGTGCAGCGGAATGGTCAATATGTTTTTAAAACCAACTGTCAAAAGAAACAAGGCACAAAAAATAATTCGAAGTGAACCCAACTGAAATGGGTTTAAACCTATCAATCCTTTTTTTATTAAAATGAATGAACTTCCCCATATCAAGGCAAGAACAAAAAGAATTAACCATTTTAACTGATGTGATTTCATAGTTGTGTTTTTCGAGTTCAAATTTTGTAATTATTTTAAGAATAATATCTTAAATTTTTAATTATTTTTGTTTGAATAAAAACCATTGATTAATAAATATATCACAATGAATTTTTTAAAATCTTTATTGACCTTAACTCTCGTGTCTGGTCTATTTTTTAGTTGCAAAGAGAAAGCATCAAAACTTATAAAAGAAACAAAAACAGAACAAAAAGTAGGAACCGTTGCTGCAAAACCGCAAACAGCGAGTTTCAAAATTGAAGGAATGACATGCGCGATTGGGTGTGCTAAAACCATAGAAACCAAATTATCAAAAATGAATGGTATTCAAAAAGCTGCTGTTGATTTTGACAAAAAAGAAGCTATCGTTAATTTTGATGCTGCTGTTCTTTCCTCAAAAGATATAGTAGATGCAGTTCAAACTACTGGCGATGGTGAAACGTATAAAGTTTTAGAAGTTAAGGTTAATTAAAAATAAAATATACTAAACTAAAAAAGGAACTCAATGAGCTCCTTTTTTTATTTCCATTTAATCGTTTCCAACAAACGCTGCATATCATTTTTGACATAGTCCGCTGCGGGCATAATCGAATCATAATTTGGTTTTGCATAAAAATAAATAGAACCTGTTACAAAGTGTTTAATGCTGTCTGTAGCATAAAAAAGCGAATTCGTCGCAGCATTTCCATCAATGCGGTAAAACATTCCGTATACCTTTTTATCACTATTTATATAAGGCTGTTCCAAAATATCATCGGCTTTTATAACGTGTTTATAGGTTAGTGTTTGAGCATCTTTCAACAAATCATTCAGATTGTTATCTACCGTTTTATAGTTAAGGTAAATAGTTGCCTTCATTTTTGGATATTTAATTGAAAAATCACAATTTTTATCTTGTGTGATTATGGCATCTTCATTCATATCAAATTCAAACGGACAATCATTACTAAAGTGCGCATATGTGGCAACTGGATAATCTAAGCGCAACTGACTTGCTGGTTTTGGTAGCACATCATTTTTGCAACTATTAGTAAAAATCAAAATCATTCCAAAATAGCATAAACCAATTATTTTTTTTATCATGCTGTAATTATTCTAATGTTACTTTTAATTGTTTTATCCTTTTCTTATCCACCACTTCAATGGTGAAATATACATTTGAAAAATGAATTTTTTGTCCTTTTTTGGGAAAGTTACCTAATATTTCTAAAATAAATCCTGCTAAGGTTTCAGCTTCCCCTTTTCTATTTTCAAAAGCTTCCTCATCAACATCTATAATTCTATAGAAATCTTTTAAGTTAATTTTTCCTTCAAAAAGGAAATTTTTATCATCTATTTGCGAAAAATTTAAATTTTCATCATCAAATTCATCCGAGATATCACCCACAATTTCTTCAATTACATCTTCTAAAGAAACTAATCCTGATGTTCCGCCATATTCGTCAACAACGACTGCTAAGTGACTTTTCATACGTTGAAAATCTTTTAGTAAATCATCAAGTTTTTTATTCTCGGGAACAAAAAATGGTTCTCTCATCAATTTATTCCAATCGAATTCTTTTTTATTGATATGAGGAATTAAATCTTTCACGAATAAAATTCCTTCTATATGATCAATATTTTCTTTATAAATAGGAATTCTTGAATATCCTTTATCAATAATCTTTGGGCAAATCTCAGCAAATGTTTCATCAATTTCAATAGCAAAAACATCTATTCTTGGACTCATAACTTGCTTTGTGTCAGTATTCCCGAAAGAAACAATGCCTTCTAAAATTTTTTGTTCATCAAACGTTGTGTCTTCCGAAGATGTTAATTCTAAAGCTTGTGATAATTGGTCAACCGATATACTTGTTTTTTGTTTTCCTAGTTTTTCATGCAAAAAAACAGTAACAGCTCGCATTGGCAAACTTATGGGAGATAATAGTTTATCCAAAATAGTCAAAGGTTGTGCAATAAATTTTGAAAATTTCATGTTGTTCCTACTAGCATAAACTTTGGGTAAAACTTCACCAAACAACAATATCAAAAAGGTTATTAGTATGACTTCTACAATAAATTTTATTATTGGAGATTGTATGGAAGCGAAAATTTCATTGCCTACATATGAAAAAATGATTACCGCGCCAATATGACTGAAATTATTGGCAACTAATATCGTGGCTAATAATTTTTTTGGTCGTTGTATTAGTTTTGAAATTAGATTAGCTTTTGAGGCATCTTCTTCTGAAAGAATTTTTAAATCATTTTGGGTTAGTGAAAACAGTGCTATTTCCGCAGCAGAAACCATAGCAGAGGAAAATAAGAAAAAAACAATAGCTATACTTCCAAAAAGTAAGTTTGTATCTAAATTAGCTAATAAAGTTAAACTGGGCTCAGAGTCCAATAGTGTCATGGTTAATTAAACAATATCAAAAAGGCAAGTCGTTTTCTGGTCTAGCCGAGTTAGATTCTTCAAAATTAGTGTTTTTTGTGTCTAAATTTTGGGGAGATTTTACTCCGTCAATCTCTTTTTTTGTTGTCAGAAAAGTAAACTCGGTAACTTGAATTTCAGTGGTATATTTTGTTGTTCCATCTTCAGCTTGCCATTGACGTGATTTTATTCTGCCTTCTACAAATATTTTATCTCCTTTGGATAAATATTTTTCACAAATTTCGGCAGCTTTATTTCTTAACACCAAATTGTGCCATTCTGTAGAAGTAATTTTTTCGTTTGTTTGCTTATTAATATAAACTTCATTGGTAGCCAAAGGAAAGCGGCCAATGCAATTTCCTCCTTCAAAATAATGCATCTTCACCTCATCTCCAAGATGACCTATTAGCATTACTTTATTTAATGTACCGTTCATTTTTTATTTAAATGTTTACCTCAAATTTAGTGCTTTTTTTGAAAACTAAAACCATTCTTTTTCAATAAAATTATAAATTACAATAGGATAGGGTAATTCCGAAGCTGATTTACAGTCAATTCCATTTTCAATAGTGCCGTTAACTTTAATTTTCCAAAATTTGATGTATAAATGTTGGTGTGACAATTTGTGAATCAAAGTTTCCGAATTCCATAACTCTAAAGTGTCAATTGTATTGTTTACAAAGTTTTGGTTTTGAATTAATTCTAAAAGATTTTGTATTTTATCATCTTTTTCTGTTTCAAGTAATGGGAACTCATATAGATTGTGCCAAATGCCTTTTTCGGTTCGTTTCCTTACGATTGTTTTATTTGTAGAATCTGAAAAAACCAAATAATTAAAAAAACGGTGCCTCACTTTTAATTTTTTCAATTTTACTGGCAGCTGTGTCACTTTTTTGTTTTTTAAAGCCAAACAACTCTTGTTAAAAATACAATTGCCACAATCCGGATTTTTTGGAACGCACTGTAAAGCTCCAAATTCCATTATGGCTTGATTGAAAATATTGGCTTTTCCTGTGGGCAACAATTCGTTTGCTAGTTGAGTAAATTCTTTTTTTGCTACAGACGAAGCAATATCAGTCTCAATATCAAAATAACGAGCCAAAACTCGAAAGACATTACCATCAACTACGGGGACATCTTCATTGTAAGCAAAAGAAGCTATTGCTGCAGCAGTATATTCGCCGATGCCTTTTAGTTTTACTAATTCAATATACGTTTTTGGAAATTCACCATTGAATTCAGAAGCTATTTTTTTTGCCGTTTGATGTAAGTTTCTTGCGCGAGAATAATATCCTAATCCTTGCCAAAGTTTTAATACTTCTTCTTCAGTCGCATTTGCTAGGTCAAAAACGTCAGGAAAGGCATTTGTAAAACGTAAAAAATAAGGGAGCCCTTGCGCTACTCTTGTTTGTTGGAGCATTATTTCGGAGAGCCAAATAGTATATGGATTACTATTATTTCGCCATGGTAAATCACGTTTATTTTGTAAATACCATTGAATTAGAGAGTTGGAAAATTTCATAGCTGAATTAATGTTTGCAAAAATAAATCTTTATGTGATTAAATTTTAATAGATTATGCTTGAAATATTGTTTTTTAAATTCATATATTTGCAACCTCAAAAAATTACACATAATATTTAAATACGAAAGAAAATGACGAAAGCAGATATCGTAGCAAAGATTTCAGAAAAATTAGGTCTTGAAAAAGGAGATATTCAAGCAACTGTTGAAGCGTTTATGGAAGAAGTGAAAAATTCTTTAGAAACTGGAGACAATGTTTATTTACGAGGTTTTGGTAGTTTTATTATAAAAACAAGAGCTGAAAAAACGGGAAGAAACATATCTAAAAATACAACTATCAAGATTCCGGCACACAATATTCCGGCATTCAAACCTGCTAAAGTATTCGTTGAATCAGTTAAAACAAATACTGAAATAGCAGTATAAAACTTATTTATTAATCACAAAAAATTAACTTATGCCAAGTGGTAAAAAAAGAAAAAGACATAAGGTAGCTACTCACAAACGCAAAAAGAGAGCGAGAGCTAACCGACACAAAAAGAAAAAGTAGTTCTAAACTACTTTTCTTTTTTTAAAAAGTTCATTGAAATCGAAAATTAGTAATCAGTGGTAGTAAATAGTAATCCTTTTTACTGCAAACTAAAAACTGAATACTACTATTTCACCGGGTAATACAATACCTGTTTAAATTGTTTAATCCATCCTTGTAAAGTTGATGATTGATAGTTTATAGTTAATGGATTTTTCCAACAACCAACAACCGACAATCAACAACTAACATGGATAAAAATTTACAACATGAATAAAGAATTAATCATCCGTAGTGGTGAAGATGCTGTAGATTTTGCCTTATTAAAAGATGGAAAACTAATTGAATTACATAAACAAGAAGAAACAAGCAACTTCCAAGTAGGCGATATTTTTATTGCCAAAATCAGAAAACCAGTTGCAGGCTTGAATGCTGCTTTTGTAAATGTTGGCTATGAAAAAGATGCCTTTTTACATTATCATGATTTAGGCCCTAATTTAGCTTCTTATTTAAAATTCATAAAACTTGTAAGCGCAGGTAAACTAAAAGATTTTTCCCTAAAAAACTTTCAGTTTGAAAAAGAGATTGATAAAGACGGAAGTATATCTGATATACTTAGTGCTAATCAGTCATTATTAGTTCAAGTAGTCAAAGAACCTATTTCTACTAAAGGTCCAAGAATAAGCTCAGAGCTTTCATTCGCAGGACGTTTTGTGGTTTTAGTCCCTTTTTCGGATAGAGTATCTATTTCTCAAAAAATAGAATCGAAACAAGAGAAGGACAGACTAAAAAAACTAGTACAATCTATCAGACCAAAAAGTTTTGGTGTTATTGTGAGAACAGTAGCCGAAGGCAAAAGCATAGCAGAATTAGAAAAAGATTTGCAGAACTTAATGAATAGATGGACTGCAATGAGTAAAAAATTACCAACAGCTCATCATCCGTCAAAGATACTAGGAGAGATGAATAAAGCTTCCTCTATTTTGAGGGATGTATTCAACGATACTTTCACGAGTATTCAGATAGATAATGAAGAGTTGTACCAAGAAACAAAGGACTATTTAGCCGAAATAGCTCCTGAGAAACAAAAAATAGTTAAGCTTTACCAATCTAAAGACACTCCGTTGTTTGAGAAATATCATATCGAACGACAAATTAAGACTTCTTTTGGGCGAACTGTATCAATGAGCAAAGGTGCTTATTTGATTATAGAGCACACTGAAGCTCTTCACGTCATTGATGTGAATAGCGGTAATCGTTCTAACAAAGCGACCAATCAGGAAGACACTGCCATGGAGGTTAATATGATTGCTGCTGCGGAGATTGCAAGACAATTGCGTCTTCGTGACATGGGCGGAATCATTGTAGTGGATTTTATTGATTTACAAAATCCAGATAACCGTCAGGAGTTGTTCAACTTTTTGAGAGAAGAGATGAGCGATGATAAAGCAAAACACAAGATTTTACCTCCGAGTAAATTTGGCTTAGTCCAAATTACTAGACAAAGGGTAAGACCTGAAGTAAATATTGAAACAAGAGAAGAAAATCCTAATAACTTGATGAGCGATGTTGATGCTCCTATTCAGATTATAGATAAGATTTCTTTTTCGCTTGAAAAGATTATAAAAGACCACAAGAGTGTGAAATTAAATGTTCATCCTTTTGTAGCCGCATACCTTAAAAAAGGTTTTCCATCATTACGCTCAAAATGGTTTTTTGAGCATAAAAAATGGGTAAAAATCATACCACGTGACGCTTACACGTATCTTGAATACCGTTTCTTCGATGAAGAAGGAAAGGAAATTAAGGAATAAATAAAAAACCGCCTTTCGTGAGATTGGCGGTTTTTTTATTTATCGCTATTTTAGCATATGAATAGTGTGTCAAGAATAACTTATCCTCGTTTTGAAGCAAAAAAACGAACCAACAAGTCACTACATTCTTGCGCTAGTACACCTTTCATTACTTCGGTTTTTGGATGAAGTTTTGTTCCAAGAGCTTCAAAACCTCTTTGATCATCGGAAGCACCAAAAACTATTTTGGAGATTTGGCACCAATATAATGCTCCGGCACACATCTGACATGGTTCTAAAGTAACATATAAAGTAAATCCTTTTAAATATTTTCCACCTATGAAATTAGCTGCCGAAGTGATAGCCTGCATTTCGGCATGAGCGGTAACATCGGTGAGCATTTCGGTGAGGTTATGACTACGGGCAATGATTTTATTATCAATGACAATAAGCGCGCCAACAGGAATTTCGCCTTTATCGAAAGCTACTTCGGCCTCTTGTAAAGCTTTCTTCATGAAATATTCGTCAGTGAAAGGGTTTTCCATAAAACAAAAATACAATTTCAATTCGTACATTTGCCTTATGTCTAAAAAATTGCTTGACCATATTACTAATCCTACTGATTTGCGAAAATTGGATGTTGCTCAATTGCCACAATTGGCCAAAGAATTACGCGACTTTATTATCGATATTGTTTCGGTAAAAGAAGGACATCTTGGTGCCAGTCTTGGTGTAGTTGAATTAACTATTGCTTTGCATTATGTTTTTGATACGCCCAATGATTTGTTGGTTTGGGATGTAGGACATCAAGCATATGGACATAAAATATTGACTGACCGCAGAAAAAAATTTGCTTCCAATAGACAATTAGGTGGTATTTCGGGTTTTCCTAGACGAAGTGAAAGTGTTTATGATACTTTTGGTGTTGGGCATTCCTCTACCTCTATTTCAGCGGCTTTGGGCATGGCAATTGCTTCGCATTTGAAAGGTGATAATAAATATCATATAGCAGTAATAGGTGATGCTTCTATTGCTAGCGGAATGGCGTTTGAAGGTTTAAATCATGCCGGAGTTACTGATGCTAATTTGTTGGTTATTCTTAATGATAATGCTATTGGGATTGACCCGAGTGTGGGTGCTTTGAAAAATTATTTGACAGCTGTCAAAGAAGGGAAAAACCCAAAGCAGAATAATATGATTAAATCCTTAAACTTTGATTATTCTGGTCCAATTGACGGGCATGATTTGCCAACATTAATCAAAGAATTAGAGCGATTAAAAAAAGTAAAAGGGCCCAAGTTTTTACACATTATCACCACCAAAGGCAAAGGCTTACAACAAGCCGAAGATGACCAAGTGAAATACCATGCTCCAGGAAAATTTGACGCTTCAACTGGAGAAATACTGAAAAAATCAGAGGAAAATTTACCGCCGAAATTTCAGGATGTTTTTGGATTGACGTTAGTAGAATTAGCTAGAAATAATTCGAAAATCATTGGGATAACTCCTGCTATGCCTAGCGGAAGTTCTATGAAGTTTATGATGGATACTTTTCCTGAACGCGCTTTTGATGTGGGTATTGCTGAACAACACGCCGTGACACTTTCCGCAGGAATGGCTACGCAAGGGATGGTGGTTTTTTGCAACATTTATTCTACTTTCTTACAACGCGCTTATGACCAAGTAATCCACGATGTAGCCTTGCAAAATTTGCCTGTGATTTTCTGTTTGGATCGAGCGGGTTTGGTGGGCGAAGATGGCGCCACGCATCACGGCGTATTTGATTTGGCCTATTTGCGATGCATTCCAAATATGATTATTTATGCTCCGAAAGATGAACTTGATTTACAAAATATTTTATACACCGCATCTTTGGGATTAAAACATCCGAGTGTTATACGCTATCCAAGAGGAAGAGGAAAAAATACTGAATGGAAATTCCCAACTGATTTTCAGAAGATAGAAATAGGAAAAGCTTTAAAACTTAAAAAAGGTAAAAAAGTAGCCATACTTTCTACAGGAACTATAGCCAATAATGTTACCGCCGCATTGGCGGAAATAGAAGATGATGGTCATTTTGCCCATTATCATTTTGGTTTTGTAAAACCTTTAGATGACAAGAAATTGCACAAAATTTGTAATAAATTCTCCACCATTATTACTGTAGAAGATGGTGTTACTACTGGCGGTTTTGGTAGTGCTGTTTTAGAATTTGCTGCTAAAAATGATTACGTCAATGAAATCTTTCTATGTGGTGTGCCTGATTATTTTATTGAACACGGTACGATTGACGAGTTACAGCAATTCTGCAATATTGATGTTGATGGGTTGCGATTACTATTCACAGGATTGCTTGAGGAAGAAGAGGAAGAAGATTAAGCCGTTACAATTTTATTCAACTGAACCGCTTTTCCATCGGTCAGCATAGAGATGAAATGACAAATGTGCAATAATCTGTCGTAAAGATTTTCTTTTTCAAGATGGTGTTTTTCGGGCAAGATTTTCAAAAGTAATTTGTCATAATTCGTTGCTTTCCCTTCGTAATTGTTGTTGTATGCCGTAATGAATTTATCCAATAAATTATTGATGATTTGGTAACCCGAAAGTTCTTTTTCGATAACTTCTCGACTTTGGTAAATGTTCTTTATGCTCAGCTTGATGATGTCGTCCATTTGGGCTTTATATTTGCACTTATCCGTTAAGGCAAAATGGAATTTTCCTTGTAGAATAGCTTCTTCGTTTTCGATAAATACACGAACCGAATCGTTGATAAGGTTTCCAATTGCCAATGCTCGCAAGTAACTGATGCGGTCTTCTTTGGTAGTAAGGGTTTGGTATTTGGCAGTATCAATAGTGTCTTTTACCAATTTGATTAAATATTCCAAAGCAAAATCTTCTGAAACTAAACCCAGGTTTATACCATCTTCAAAATCAATTATCGTATAGCAAATATCATCAGCTGCTTCGACTAAAAAAGCCAGCGGATGGCGTTCGTAACCTATATCATCACCTGTTTTATTGGAAATCATTCCCAATTCTTCGGCTACTTCTTTGAAGAAGTTTTTATCTGATTGGAAGAAACCATATTTTTTATCGGCTATGTTTTTGGTTGGTTTCTTTGGTAAACTTTCTTTGGGATATTTAGTAAAAGCGCCAAGCGTTGCATAAGACAAACGCAAACTTCCTTCAATACCTGGACGAGAACTAGTTAAAACCGAAAACCCATTGGCATTGCCTTCAAAATCGATTAAATCTTGCCATTGTTTTGGGGTCAATTGGTCTTTGAATTGTTGCCCTTTACCAATAGAAAAATATTCGCCAATAGCTTTTTCTCCTGAATGCCCAAAAGGTGGATTTCCTATATCGTGAGCCAAAGCTGCAGCTGCTACGATAGCTCCAAAATCATTCATGTGATACCCATGAATTGCTGCCAGATGCGGGTATTTTTCTATTATTTTTTTTCCCACTAATCTACCTATGGAACGACCAACAACCGAAACTTCCAAACTGTGAGTTAGCCTTGTGTGCACAAAATCAGTTTTAGACAATGGAATAACTTGAGTTTTATCTTGTAAACTACGAAAAGCAGACGAAAAGATAATTCTGTCGTAATCGACTTCAAAACCTAGACGTGTATCGTCTTGTTCTATGCGGAGCCTTTTGCTAGTGTCGCCTTGGCGTTTTAGAGATAAAAGTTGTTCCCAGGTCATATTGAATTAAGATTTAGGAATTGAAGAATTAGGATATATAAATCAAAGATACATTTTTAAATTACTATTTTCGTGCAAATACTACAGACAACGCTTAACCTCTTTGTTTAGGCAAAATATACGCGCTTTTTTTGGCTACTTTTGGCACAAATTCTTCCTTATCCGAAGTAATTCTGAGGAGTTCAATTACCACTATTATCATTTTCATCTTGTGCTGCAGAATAAAATAACCGTTTCTTTTCTGCTAATAAGTTTTTGTTCACTACATAAGTTTTTGAAATGGTATCGTGCCAACCTCTTCCTGAAATGCCTAAAAATGAAAAAGCATTAAATGGAATTAAGCGACATAAGGAACGAATTAAAATGGTTTCGTGGCTAGGTTTTTCGCCATTTTCATCCACTACTATGGTTTGGGTGAAATATTTGCCAACCGTTCTTGCTGTAAATATTTCACAAATATTGTAATACAATAAAGCAATGCTTGTTGTAATGGTATATTGCAAAATAGTATTGGTTCCTAAATTATTTATAAAGGCCTTTTCTCCCGTAGCTTCTATATTGGCAGCTATCAAAACTAGCAAAATAAAAAACAGCAAGAGTTCCAGTAGTGTATCAATCAATAAATTCAAAAAGCGTTGACTGAGTGAAGCATAAATGTCTTGAGAAACATAAAATTGTCTTTTACTATTATCTTGCATAGTCGCTATTACTCCTTTAGGTTAGCCAAAAAGAAATTTCTCGATTTCTTTGGATATTGATTGTAACTTCTGTCGCTTGGATTTGCAATTACCGACTTGATATTGATTTCATCTCCGAGTTTAAAACCAGCTTCAGTGTATTTATAATCCAATAAATATTCACCACAAAAATAGTTGCCATTTTGGTCTTTTTCTATGGTGCCTGTGTACACTCCTTTTTCTTTTGACATGATGCTTTTATTTATGTTCTCAAAAGTAGTTAAAATGAAAACAGCCATCAAGTGATAGCTGTATTTCTTTATTTTAAATTATTTACTCTATTTTCAAATTAAGAACCACACATTTCACAATCATCTCCGCCAGTTCCTGCAGCGTTTCTTGCTCTTTCTACCATTGCGGCAAAATCTTCCGCGGTCATTTCACCGTTTTCTACAGGAGCTACAACTTCTACTGCAACTGCTGCTGGTTTATCTATTATGGCTGGTTCTGCTTTTTTATCGTTGTTCAGCGTGAATTTGATAGCATCAACAGCTGCTTTAGTTCTTAAGTAATACATTCCTGTTTTCAAGCCGCTTTTCCATGCGTAGAAATGCATCGAAGTCAATTTAGCATAATTGGCATCTTGCATAAATAAGTTCAACGATTGTGATTGGTCAATGAAATAACCTCTGTGGCGCGACATATCAATAATATCTTTCATAGACATTTCCCAAACAGTTTTGTATAGTTCTTTTAAATCATCCGGAATATTCAAACCTTGAACCGAACCATTGTCTCTCATTAATTCTTGTTTCAATTCTTCTGTCCACAAACCAAGATTTACTAAGTCTTCTAATAAGTGTTTGTTAACCACAATAAACTCTCCAGATAATACACGACGGGTGTATATGTTAGAAGTATAAGGTTCGAAAGCTTCGTTATTACCTAAAATCTGAGAAGTTGAAGCGGTTGGCATTGGCGCTACTAATAACGAGTTTCTCACTCCATGTTTTACCACTTGCTTTCTTAATGAAGCCCAATCCCATCTTCCTGATAATTCCTCATCTTTGATGTTCCAAAGGTTGTGTTGAAATAATCCTTCTGAAATTGGCGAACCTTTAAAGCTTGAATAGGGCCCTTCTTCTTTTGCCATTTCCATAGAAGCGGTAACAGCAGCAAAGTATAAAGTTTCGAATATTTCTTGGTTTAGTTGTTTAGCTTCATCACTGGTAAATGGCATTCTTAATAAGATGAAAGCATCGGCTAAACCTTGTACACCCAATCCAACTGGACGATGACGCATATTAGAGTTTTCGGCTTCTTTTACTGGATAGTAATTTCTATCGATTACTTTATTTAAGTTTCGTGTAACTCGCTTAGTCACATTGAATAACAATTCGTGGTTGAATTGTCCGTTATCAATAAACATAGGTAAGGAAATTGAAGCCAAATTACAAACTGCAATTTCATCTTCAGAAGTATACTCCATAATTTCTGTACACAAGTTTGACGAACGAATAGTTCCCAAATTCTTTTGATTTGATTTTCTATTCGCTGCATCTTTATACAACATGTATGGTGTTCCCGTTTCGATTTGTGATTCTAAGATTTTCTCCCAAAGTTCACGAGCTCTGACCGTCTTTCTTCCTTTTCCTTGTGCTTCGTAAGAAGTATATAATGCTTCAAATTCGTCTCCGTAAACATCATATAAACCAGGACATTCGTTAGGACACATTAAAGTCCAATGTATGTCTTGCTCTACGCGCTTCATAAATAAATCGGATGTCCACATTGCGAAGAATAGGTCACGTGCACGCATTTCTTCTTTACCAGTATTCTTTTTTAAATCTAAGAATTCAAAAATATCAGCATGCCAAGTTTCCAAATAAATAGCGAAACTTCCTTTACGTTTTCCACCACCTTGATCTACATAACGTGCTGTATCATTGAATACACGCAACATGGGAACAATCCCATTAGAAGTACCGTTTGTACCACGAATATAAGATCCTGTTGCGCGCACATTGTGAATTGACAAGCCAATTCCACCTGCCGATTGTGAGATTTTAGCAGTTGATTTTAGTGTATCATAAATTCCATCAATGCTATCATCTTTCATAGATAACAAGAAACAGGATGACATTTGTGGTTTTGGAGTTCCAGCATTGAATAAGGTTGGCGTAGCATGTGTAAAGAATTTTTTCGACATTAAGTCATAGGTCTCAATAACAGCATCTAAATCGTTCAAGTGAATTCCTACAGCAACACGCATCAACATATGTTGCGGACGCTCCACGATTTTACCATTTATTTTAAGCAAATACGAACGCTCTAAAGTTTTAAAACCGAAGTAATCGTAATTGAAATCACGATTATATATGATATGAGAGTTTAAAAACGCAGCGTTTTCTTGAATTACGTTATGTACTTCTTCTGAAAGTAAAGGAGCTTTTTGATTGGTTCTAGGATTTACATAAAAGTACATTTCGCTCATCGTTTCTGAGAACGATTTGTTGGTGTTTTTATGTAAATTTGAAATTGCAATTCTTGCCGCTAACTGAGCATAATCAGGATGTGCAATAGTCATGGAAGCGGCTGTTTCTGCAGCTAGATTATCTAATTCTGACGTAGTAACACCATCATACAATCCCTCAATTACTCTCATTGCCACTTTTACAGCATCTACCAAATCGTTTAAACCATAGCATAGTTTTTTAATTCTATCCGTGATTTTGTCGAACATTACTGGCTCTTTGTGGCCGTCTCTTTTTACTACGTACATAATTTTTGTTTTTTGTGAAATAGAAAATCCCTTCCCTATTTCGGTTTATTTGTAATTTATGCTAAACTTGTTTCGGCATCTATTTTATTGTATGATTTTAAAAGAATTTGAAAAGAATTCAAATTAAAAATCAGCGTCGAAAGTAATTTTACTTGCTTCCGAATCGGTGTTCATTACACCTGCTTTTTGGTATTCTGCCACGCGTTTTTCAAAGAAATTAGTTTTACCTTGTAATGAAATCATATCCATAAAATCAAACGGATTACTAGAATTATACATACGTTTGCATCCTAATTCTACTAGTAATCTATCGGCAACAAATTCTAAATACTGTGTCATCAAAGTAGCATTCATTCCTATCAAACTCACAGGTAATGATTCAGTTATAAACTCTCTTTCGATATTTAGAGCATCAGTAATTATTTCGGTAATTCTGGCTTTGGACACTTTATTCACCAAATGGTGGTTATGCAAATGCACAGCAAAGTCGCAGTGAACGCCTTCGTCGCGAGAGATTAACTCATTTGAGAATGTTAATCCTGGCATTAAACCTCGTTTTTTCAACCAGTAAATAGAACAGAATGCTCCAGAGAAAAAGATGCCTTCTACGGCTGCAAAAGCAATTAATCTTTCGGCAAAGGAATCAGATGATATCCATTTCAAAGCCCACTCTGCTTTTTTCTTGATAGCAGGAAAAACTTCTAAAGCATTAAATAATTGTGCTTTCTCTGCTTCGTCTTTTACATAGGTATCAATTAATAACGAATACGTTTCGCTATGAATATTTTCCATCATGATTTGAAATCCATAAAAGAATTTTGCTTCCGGATATTGCACTTCATTGACAAAGTTTTCTGCTAAATTTTCGTTTACGATACCATCAGAAGCAGCAAAAAATGCCAAAATATGCTTGATGAAATATTTTTCATCGTCATTTAGCTTATTTTCCCAATCAGACAAATCTTGGTGCAAATCAATTTCTTCAGCTGTCCAAAAACTAGCTTCCATTTTTTTATACCATTCCCAAATATCTTGGTGTTTGATAGGAAAAATCACGAAGCGATCTTTGTTTTCTTTTAAAATTGGTTCGATAGTTGCCATATTGAATTTGTTTTGAATTTTGAGTCGATTTTTACTTAAATCTGTATTTTACAAAGATTGTTAAACGAAATGTAATAAGAAAGTTAAACTTATTCACAATCAGCTCTAGTTTTTAACAAATTAAGGCTTTTGGCGTGAGTTTGATTTATTTTTTAATTTACTGTAAATCAATATTTTAAAAAAATTAAAAATTAAAAAAAGCCCGAAAAATAAGGAGGTTAAGAATTTACTGATGCTAAAAAATTCCCTTTTTTAATATTCTGAAAATAGATTTTTTATACCTAAAAAAACACCGTTTTGACCTAAAAATTAATTTAAATTAAAAATAAGCTCTCAATTGAATATTGCCAGTATGAATAGTTTGACTAGTATCTGTTTTTCTTCCTTGATAATTAATATTGATGTCTAAAAAACCGGTTAATTTTTTTTGTAACAACAATCGCCAAGTCATGTTTTTTCCTGGTTGTAATCCTTCTAGCATCTGAAAAGCAACTGGAGATTGAGCATCGCCATTAAATTTGATTTGATATAATGAAAATTCTCCATTCATAGTAAACTCCTTTTCACTGGCATAAGAAAATGATGTTCCAAATCGATTTTGAACCAATTTTTCTGAATCACCAATTAGATTTTCTTTGTTTTTAAATTCGTAAAAAATATCCCAACTCGCATTTTTATTAAACAAATAAGCAATCTTGGGATTGATTTGATTACTTCTTACCTCAAAATTCTTGCTGCTGTAGTTTTCAGAAAGCAAATCAGACTTCGCTAATTCTGTTGCAAAAGAAAAGAGCCAGGTTTTTTTTAATAGATGTGTATATTGTAACTGTAGTTTTCTGTTAACACTTTCCTGTGAGCCTACTGATAGCAGATTCTTAAGTTGATTACCGATGATTGTAAAGGTTACCGAATGCTGCTGCTTTCCTCGGTTATAAAACAAACTATTCCTAAAATTTGTATTCAATCCTAATAAGTTTTCGTCATTTTTTAAAAAAGGATTTAAATCAAAATTATCTCCTTCACGCCTAATTTTTCTTTCTATCAAAAAAGACGTTTGGTTATAAAAATGGGATAAGACTTTTTTCAATCCCACTTGATTTTGCCATTGCGAAGGATTTAAAGTCAAGGATTGAGAGAATTTATTTTGATGTGATTTTATAAAAATTTGGTTGGGCAAAAACACGCGGATATACTTAGCTTGATCTGGAAATGGCGCTACTTCAAACTCTTGCAATTCCTGAATTCCGTTGCCATTGTAATCATTCCAAGTATATACTCCTTGTCCGGGTTGTACTTCAAGATAAGTTAATTCCTGTTGCGCAATAGTTCCAGAAGTGGTTTCATAAGCCGAAGTGACTTGAATAAACTGTTTGAAATATTGATCATTATACAACAATCTTGAGTTTAGTGAAGGTTCATTGTTTCTGCTATTGTCTTCATATTTTAAATTTCTATAGTTGATAAATAATGACAAATCGCTTTTCTTGGTTTGCAATAATTTTGATTTTAAATAATACGATTGTGAGGTATTTACTTTTTGCAAAAATCCGTTTTGTAGACTATCATTTACACGCTGTAAATAACCAAGTTCTACAAAAACCTTTGTACTATCGCCACGACCAACAAAAGCTCCATATTCTGTAAATCTTTGGCTCAAAGCCGATAATTGATTGGTAGTAACTAATCTTTCTTTGTTGTTTTCTAAACGCAAACTACTTCCAATCCAATTTTTTTTGAAATGATATCGTGCTTGAGATTGGTTTCTAATAAAGGTAGAAGAGGCATAACTCCCTTGACTTTTTAAAAGACTCGTATTTTGAATAATATTAAAATTATTAAGGGCAAAAAAAGCATTTATAAGATGACGATTCCCAGAAAAGTTATTGGAAAAATCTAATTTTTCAAATTGGTATGTCAATTTTCCTTTTTGAGGTAATATAAAATCCAAACCGTTTATCAATAAACTTTGATTGCCAGAAAAAGTGGTTAAATTCCAATCGCGATTGAACTCAATATTGAATAATCGCTCAATGGTTTTGAAATTTTCTTGCACATATTGATAATTTCCAAAGGCATCTATTTGCCATTTTTTAGTAAGTAACCTTTTTTTGTAATTTAACTTACCTGCAGTACCTTTATTGTTGTTGTCGTCTATGGAAGAAAATAAATTTTGGTCATTATTACTTATCCCTATTTCAAAGTCAAAAGTGGTTTTTTCACTCGGATTGTATTTCCCTAAAACGGTCGCAATTTGAATTTTGGTTGGCGCAACTAATCTTGTCATGGGTTCATAATTCCCTTGAGGAATGCCTAATACGGGTTCAACATATTGATAAATTTTTCCTATTGCTGAGGAATTTACCAGTATATAATTCCCAAGATTATTGCCTACTAATGTGAATTTAACGTTGTATAACTCATCTGTAGAAACATTAGAATATTCAAAAGCAGTTACTCCGTTAACTACAATTTTTTTATACAAAATTTTATTTTCAGAATAGGTATCTAAGTAAGCCGATGGTGCGTTCATTAAGTTGATATTATCTCCTGCATTACTTAAAATAGCGGCTTGTTCCGAAGTTAAATTTTGTTGCAAAGGTTGGTTTTTTAGATCATTTTCAGAATATAAATAACCGCCAAGACTCCATGTTTTTGACTCGTGATTGGCCCCGGCATAAGTCACAAATCGAGTATAATTCCTGTCGGAATATTGATATTCTATAACAATTCGCATTTCCGATGTAATGGGAAAAAGAGAAGTAAACGTTATTTCACCAGCATTATAATCAATACTATAGTCATTATTTTCACCTCTTTTTTTCAAAATCCCATTTACATAAACTCGCTCAGAGCCTGAAATCACCAAGACATACAATTCACCATTATTGCCACGCAATTTATAGGGCCCTTGATTTCCTTCTTGTCCTGTAAAAGAGCTTTTGGCATATTGACCTCGAACCAAAGCTCCCGCTGCAAAAATATCTGTTTTATTATCATCCCCGCCAAAAGTAAAATGCGTAGAAAGCCCTTGTACTTTTTTGTTGAAATTCAGAAATCGAGACTGTCTATTTTCAATAAATAAATCGCCAGCACGAATGTTCCATTTATCGGTAAAAAGTTCCATGAAAATTTGATCAAATTCATCCAGTTTTTGCGAATACCCTCCGTCTTGCAGAGGAATATTACTATCTTGAATTGAGGCTCGAAGTGAAACTTTATCCGATATTTTTCCGGTGATTTGTAAATCAAGATTAGATGAAACAGAAGTGTTTTGATTGTTTCCAATGGTGACGCCTCGTGTAATGCTTCCCGAAGTATTCAAGCCATCAAAAGGCACAAATTTTTTAACCGAACGATTTATTTTATAAAGATTTCCGGTTTCGTTGACAACCACTCTGTCTTGATCGTAAATGCTGTAGGTTTTGGTTAAATATTCAGGATATTTAAAATAACGTATCGTTAAACTATCTTTTGAAAAAAATTCGGTTTTTAAAACTAGTTTTCCTGTTTTGAAATCAACTTTATAGTGACTAGTGTCTACTTCTTTTCCGTCTAGCGTTTGTAGTTTAAAAAAACTTGGACTGATGCTTACATTTTCAATCTTGATAGTGTCTTTGGTAACAGCAACCTTTTTAGTTTGATACAACGATTTGATTTCCTGAGCTGAAAGCTTAGAAAAGAAAACGAGGAACAACAATAAAAAAAGTTTTTTTAGCATACATATTATAAACGTAAAAATGCTGTTTTGAGTATAGTTTTGCTATTCTTTAGTCACAATTTGCATGGTTTCTCTTGAAATTTGTTTTACTAAAACCGTCTTGTCTTTTTCCACAGTTTTAGCTGCTTTTTCATCAAAATGTCTAATGGTGTATAGCGACACATTTTCGTTGTAAGACACCTTGAATTTTTTGGATAAGATAGTTTTCAATTCATTAAAATTGCCAAATTTATCTTCCACACAAACCGAAAAACTGATGGCTGAATTTTGAATTAAACTTGTTTTGATTTTATATTGATGTAGTAATGAAAATATTTCGCTGATATTTTCTTCCATGATGAAAGAAAAATCAATAGAGGATAACGATAGTAATAATTGTCCTTTTTTAACAATAAAGCAAGGCGTTTGCGGCTCTAAATCTTTCCCTTTTGAAACACTTGTTCCAGGTAATAAGGGATTAATAAACGATTTTACGAAAAGTGGAATCTCTTTTTTCTGAAGTGGCTGCAGTGTTTTTGGATGAATTACAGATGCACCATAAAACGCAAGTTCTATAGCTTCGCGATAAGAAATTTGGTTTAACAAAATGGCATTTTCAAAAAATCTTGGGTCGGCATTCATCACGCCAGGAACATCTTTCCAAATGGTTACACTTTCGGCATTCAAGCAATAAGCAAAAATTGCCGCTGTGTAATCTGAACCTTCACGACCTAATGTTGTGGTAAAGTTATTTTCATCTGAACCCAAAAATCCTTGGGTAATATTGAGTGATTTTTTCTTTACCCCTTTTGAAATGAATTGCTGCGTTTTTTCCCAATCGACATCGGCATCACGATAATTGTTATCTGTTTTGATAAAATTTCGAACATCAATCCAATTGTTTTTTAAACCTGCATAATTGAAATAATGGCTAACAATAGTTGTAGATATAATCTCTCCATAACAAACTACTTGGTCATAAACAAAATTGTAATTGGGTGATTTATTACTGCGTAAAAAATATTCTAAGTCGGCAAAATGGCTATTGACAGCATAAAACACATCGTTTTCTTCATCATCAAATAAATCCAATAAAATTTGATTATGGTACTTTCTAACATCTTGAAGTGAAGAATGCAACTCATTTGATTTATCAAAATAATTTTTGATAACCAATTCAAGTGCGTTAGTAGTTTTTCCCATCGCAGAAATCACCAAAAGGGTTTCTTGATGGCCTACTTTCTCTAACACACTAAACACATTTTTTATTCCATCGGCATCTTTCACAGAAGCGCCACCAAATTTAAATATTCTCATATTTCTCGTTTTAGAAGAAAGAGCCAAGAGGCATGACTTTTAGTTATTTTGATCTTAAAGAAAAGCTATCTTGCTTCTATTGTTTATTTAAAAATTTATTTATTCCTTTTTCATCCATCTGTGCTAAACGCCAATCATCTAAAACTTTTGCGCCCGATTTTTTATAGAAATCTATAGCTGGGGTATTCCAATCTAAAACTGCCCATTCTATGCGGCGAACATTATCTCTTTTGCCTTGAGCTATAATCTCAGAATATAATGCAAAACCAATACCTGAGCCACGCATTTTTTCTTTTACAATTAAATCCTCCAAGTGAATGGTTTTTCCTTTCCAAGTAGAATACCTATAATAATACAAAGCAATACCAACAATTTCGTCATCAACCTCTGCAACAAAAGTATAAAATAAAGGGTTTTTGCCAAAACCATCACGTTCTAAATCAGCATTGGTAACCTCAACAGCATAGGGTTCTTTTTCAAAAGTAGCCAATTCTTGTATGAGTTCAAGAACTGCTTTCATATCTTTTTTTTCTCCTTTTCGGATGTGCATTTTTTAAAAATTTGAAACAAAAATACAATTTATAATTTCTTGGTGAAATACATTTTTTCTTTCACAAATTTATCGATATTTGCACACACAATCACAACCATTTCGTAATGGAAGAACGCAACAAAACCTTAGGTGAATTTATCATCGAAAATCAAAATGCTTTTCAATATTCTTCTGGAGAATTATCTCGAATTATCAACTCTATAAGATTAGCCGCAAAAGTAGTAAATTACAAAGTAAACAAAGCCGGTTTAGTCGATATTGTTGGTGCTGTTGGAGAACAAAATATCCAAGGCGAAGACCAACAAAAACTAGATGTATATGCCAATGAAATTTTTATTCAAACACTTATCAATCGAGAAATTGTTTGTGGAATTGGTTCAGAAGAAAATGATAATTTTATAACTGTTTCTGGTTCGGATAAAAGCAATAATAATAAATATATTGTATTAATGGATCCTTTAGATGGTTCTAGTAATATTGATGTTAATGTTTCTGTTGGAACTATTTTTTCGGTTTACAGAAGAATTACACCAGTTGGCACTCCAGTAACATTGGAAGATTTTTTGCAACCAGGGATTAATCAAGTAGCTGCGGGTTATGTAATTTATGGAACCTCAACAATGCTTGTATATACAACAGGTCACGGCGTGAATGGTTTTACATTAAATCCAGCTATTGGGACATTTTATTTATCTCATCCAAACATGCAATTTTCTAAAGATGGAAAAATCTATTCTATCAACGAAGGGAATTATGTTCACTTCCCTCAAGGGGTAAAAGATTATTTGAAATATTGTCAATTAGAAGAAGAAGACAGACCTTATACTTCAAGATATATTGGAAGTTTAGTCTCTGACATTCATAGAAATATGATTAAAGGCGGGATTTATATTTATCCAACAAGTTCCAAATCACCTAATGGAAAACTACGTTTATTGTATGAATGTAACCCAATGGCATTCATCACAGAACAAGCTGGAGGAAAAGCAACAGATGGTTTTGGCAGAATTATGGAAATTCAACCCACAGAATTACATCAACGAGTTCCTTTTTTCTGTGGAAGTTATAATATGGTGAAAAAAGCTGAAGAATTTATGGCTCAGTATTGCTGATAAAAATCCCATTAATAGATTTTTTATTTATTCATGTGCGTCATTTCGTAAACGAAAGTGTCTAAATCAACATTTATTACTAAAAGTGAAAAGGCTTTGTCAACAATATAATTTACATTACCTGGAGTAAAACCTAATGCTAAAGCAAACTTAGCTAGTATATTTTTTTGTTTTGGCCCCAATATATGATCCGCATATACCATTCTCGATAAATCATATAATCGCTCTAAACGTTGTGAATATAAATAGGGAGGATTGATAGGATACTTAGAGGGATTTTCTAAAATTTCTTCATATTCTGCAGAAGAAATTTCAAGACGTACAGCTAGTTTATCCAAAAAACCTTTTTCTTCTTTTGTCATATCACCATCTGCAGTAGCTACGCGAACAATTGCTGAAAAATGTCCTTTATTTCTACTTTTAAACTCGTTATCAAATAAATCTGAAATTGACATGGTTGGAATATTTTTATTACTACAAATATAGGTCACTTTCGCTTTTTTAAAAATCAATTTAACACCTTTTTAGATTTTCAATCAAAAATTCGTAAGTTTACATAACAAAATTTATTAACTGATGTCAGATTTCTGGATATACTTCAATATCGGATTAAAACATGTACTTAATGTTTATGCTTATGATCATGTTTTATTTCTATTAGCCTTAACTGTTCCTTATGAATTTAAAAATTGGAAACAAATTCTAATCTTAGTTTCATTTTTTACATTAGGTCATACTTTGGCTTTATTTCTTTCTGTTTTTAATGTTATTGCTATCAAAGCCAATATTGTTGAATTTTTGATTCCAATAACCATCCTTGTGACAGCCCTATATAACATTATTTTTTCAGGAAAATCTAGCAAAAAAAACTCCAACACTTTCATAGGAATTATTACAGTTTTCTTCGGAATTGTTCATGGATTAGGGTTTTCAAATTATTTTAATAGTATTATTCCAGGAAAAGCTACAGATAAATTATTACCGCTTTTCGAATTTGCTCTAGGCATAGAAATAGCACAAATTTTTGTTGTCATTCTTTCTTTGCTCTTGGCATATATAATACAAACACTCTTCAAATTCTCTAAACGTGACTGGACATTAACCGTTTCAGCTTTTATCGTTGGAGTGGTAATTCCAATCCTACTTCAAAATGAAATTTGGCACAGATAATTATTTTGAAGCGAATGGTTTAGGTATATTTGCCAACCTTTTTCCTGCTGTTTGTTACGCATGGCGTTTCCTTCCATCAGGGCTAAACGAAACTCCTTTTGATTTTTTTTATGAAAGAAGCAAAACAGAATAAATACGACAAAGCCTATTTGAGAATTGCTTCCGAATGGAGCAAATTGTCTTATTGCAAACGCAAACAAGTTGGCGCCATCATTGTTCGTGACCAAATGATAATTTCCGACGGTTATAACGGAACCCCTTCTGGTTTTGAAAATTGTTGCGAAGACGAAGAAGGATTAACACAATGGTATGTACTTCATGCAGAAGCCAACGCAATTTCTAAGGTGGCTCGTTCCACTCAAACTTGTGAAAATGCAACCTTGTATATCACTCTTTCTCCCTGTAAAGAATGTAGTAAACTCATTCACCAATCAGGCATTAAACGAGTGGTTTTTCAGCGTGGATATCGCGACACTTCTGGATTAGATTTTTTAGTCAAAGCAGGTATTGAAGTTCATCAACTCGAAGATTTAGAATAGATGAATACTAAGGATAAATATTTGCCCTTATTATTGTTCTCTTGTGTTGGCTTAGGAATAACAATTGGGGGTTTAATTAATTTTCCAAAAGCCACTCTTTCAAAACAAAACTCAAGTAAAGTCAAAATCGACAAATTAATCGATTTTATCAATAACGAATATGTTGATGATGTCAACTCGGATTCTATTGTAGATGTAACGGTCAATACTATTTTAGGAAAACTTGATCCTCATTCTGTTTATATTCCACCAAACGAACAATCCTCTGAAGCCGAGTTGATGAAAGGTGATTTTGTGGGTATTGGTATAAACTTTTATATGTACAAAGATACAGTTACTGTTGTAAAACCATTAGAAAATGGTCCGGCAGCGAAAGCAGGAATTCTTGCTGGTGACCGAGTTTTATTTGCGGATAAAACAAAACTTTTTGGACGAAAGCTACCAACAGATAGTTTATATAACAAACTAAAAGGCGAAGAAGGTTCTAATGTTCTACTCACTATTTATAGAAAAAGCACTAACAAGAAACTAAAAATTCTTGTTGAAAGAGACGTAGTTCCTATAAAAAGTGTAGATGCTTATCTCATGTTGAATTCAACCACCGGTTATATAAAAATCAATCGTTTTGCAGAGAGTACTTATGATGAATTCCTTTTGGGATTAGGGCAAGTAAAAAAACAAGGTGCCAAAACTTTAATTATTGATTTGCGAGACAACGGTGGCGGATATTTAGAGAAAGCTGTTGCAATTGCAGACGAACTATTAAAAGATAAAGAACTTATAGTCTTCACTAAAAATAAAAAAGCAATTATCAATAAAACTTTTGCCACTGAAGAAGGGATATTTGAAAACGGAAAAGTTTATGTGTTGATTGATGAAAACTCAGCTTCAGCTAGTGAGATTTTAGCTGGTGCTATTCAAGATAATGACAGAGGAATAATAGTTGGCCGTCGTTCTTTTGGGAAAGGATTAGTGCAACGCGAAATAGATTTTGAAGATGGTTCCGCAGTTCGATTGACAACAGCAAGATATTATACGCCAAGCGGTCGTTCTATTCAAAAACCTTATGTAAAAGGTGAAGCTGAAGCCTATAGTAATGACGTTGAATCCCGTTTTGAAAGTGGTGAATTATATATCAAAGGGAAAATGAAAATTGCTGATTCTCTAAAATTTAAAACCAAAAAAGGAAGAACAGTTTATGGTGGCGGTGGAATTGTTCCCGATATTTTTGTGCCGCTTGAAGTAAAAAAAGGAGACGAAAGTTTGGCCTACATTTTAAATTCTGGTGTAATAGGACATTTTGTTTTTGAACTATTAGACAGCAACCGAAATAATTTTAAAGGATTGAAATACGAACAGTTTTTTGCCAAAATGCAAAAAGACGATAGCTTTATTCTAAAATTAGAAAGCTACCTGAAAGACGCTGGTTTTGAAATGAAATTGGAAAATAATAAACAATTGGTTAAAAAGTATATCACAGCAGAATTTGCTCGACAATTATTTAGTGAAAATCAATATTTTCAAATCATTTTGAAAGATGATCCAATGCTTAAAGTGATAGTGAAATAAGACTATTTTCTAATGCTATCATGCACTTGCACATGAACCCCATTATTCCAAAGTGTTAGTACATCAGTCGCCACAGCACCACCACTCCCGGCAGCAATAGCCAATTGGCTTCTCCAACCTGCTAGAGTTCCAGTAACATATATGCCTTCGGCAACTTTGTGGTCATTATTTTTTAATTGAATTCTGTTTTTCTCTGGAATTACTTTTTGGTGAGGGACTACAAATTCTTCTAATCCTTGAATGGTAAAAGGATTTCCTGCACCAATACTGAGGACAACTATTTTTGCTTGATAGCTATTTTTATTAGTACTAACCATAAAATTTCCTGCTGTACCATCAATTTTTATAACTTTTTCATCGGGAATTTGAATAACATGTGGATACAATTGCTCCAATTGATCAACACTTTCTGTCAACAAATCGGCACCTAATTTCCCACGAGGTATTCCATAGGCATTGTTAAAAAGAGCATCCCGAAGAGAAGATGCTTTTTGATGCGTGATGATTCCAATTTTTTTATCGGAAACGAAAGACATTTTATGCGCTGAACCTAAAACCAAAGCACAAGACATGCCCGAAACTCCACCACCAATAATTAAAACATCAAACATGAATTATTCTTTAAGTTTTTCTTCGATTTTTTTTGACATTCTAAAAATCAAAAGAATTAAAACCGCACAAAAAGAAGCAGCCACTCCAATAAGAGCAATCATACTATTGCCTTCGAGAGGTTTATTAAAATCAATTAGAAAAACATTGACAAGTATTAACAAAATCGCAAGTAAAATAAGAATAGAAGTAAAAATTTTCATCAGCAAAGTTTAAAAATCAAAAATACAAATTTTAAGTTTATTTATATAACCTTTAACATTAGCCACAAAATAAATTAACAGGAGTTGAACTAAAATGCGTTTTAAGATTTTACCTTTGCCCAAATTATATTTATATGTTTCAATTAGGGAAAACCATAGTTTCTGAAGATATACTCGAAAAAGATTTTGTGTGTAATCTTTCGGCTTGTCATGGTGCTTGCTGCGTTGATGGCGATGCTGGCGCTCCATTGACTAAAGATGAAACTAAAATTTTGGAGGAAATTTATCCCAAAGTAAAACCCTTTTTGCGCAAAGAAGGTATTGAAGCTATTGAAAGATTAGGCACTTGGGTTGTTGGAACCGATCAAGATTTAGAAACCCCATTGATAGACAATAAAGATTGCGCTTATGTTATATTTGACGGAAAAACAGCGCTTTGTGGTATTGAACAAGCCTACAACCAAGGAATTATCGATTGGAAAAAACCTGTTTCTTGTCATTTATATCCTATTCGCGTAAAAGAATTTTCAGAGTTTGCTGCTGTTAATTATGACCGTTGGGATATCTGTAATCCTGCATGTTCATTGGGAAAAGAATTGGAAGTTCCCGTTTATAAATTTGTGAAAGAAGCATTAATTCGAAAATTCGGTGAAGATTGGTATATGGAATTAGAAAAAGTTGCCGAAGATTTAAAAAAGGAGAAGTAATTTAGAGAGTACTTTTTTTATTATTTACTTATTATTATGTTTTACTATCATTTATTGAATTATTTATTTTCCTCGAAAATTTTTATAAAACGTGACATTACCATTAAATCGTGTATTAAAAATAATTGAAAATAAATCTCAAATTCAATAAAACACCACTAATTATGTGGAGAAGATGGGACTCGAACCCACGACTTCTTGCCTGCCAGGCAAGCACTCTAACCAGCTGAGCTACATCCCCAAAACTTTTCAAAGATAAAAAAAATAACAATTATTTTATAAAAAAATTTATTGATTAAAAATTAACTTTTATATAAAAAAATCAACTAAAATATTTGTTTTTTTTTAGAAAAAAATTACTATTATTGTAATTCAAAATTTAACTTTAATTCTCTAAAAATAAATAACCAATGAAAAAAAAATTACTCCTATTATTATTTTTTACAGCTTTTAGCACCTATGCACAAACAATTGTAAGCACTACACCACAAAAAAAGAAAGTAATATTAGAAGAGTTTACAGGAATTAATTGTCAGTATTGTCCTTTAGGTCATGCTGTTGCTAATAGCATAAAAAACGCAAATCCTTCTGATGTTTTCATAATTAACATACACGTAGGTGCATTTTCAACTCCTGGTTCAGGACAACCTGATTTTAGAACAACATTTGGAACGGCTATTGATAATCAATCAGGATCAATGAGTAGTTATCCATCAGCTACAGTTAACCGAACTGCCTTTACTGGTTTATCTCTAAATGGCACTACTACAGGAACTGCAATGGGCAGAAACAATTGGACCAATGCAGCTAACCAAACCCGTAATCAAAATTCTTATGTAAACGTAGCAACTTCTGCTTCTATTAATGTTAATACAAGACTTTTAACCGTATTTGTTGAAGCATATTACACAGGAGCTAGCCCAGTTACCTCAAACAGTTTAAATGTGGCCTTATTACAAAACAACACATTAGGACCACAATCTAGTGGTGGTTTGGGTGACAATTACCCTCATCAACATAGATTAGTTCATTTGCTAACTTCGCAATGGGGAGAAGCTTATACTACAACTGCTGCTGGCACTCTTGTTACGAGAACCTATACTTATACTATACCAGCAGCTTACAGATCTATTCCTGCTGAATTAGGAAATTTTGAAATTGTAGCATTTGTTGCAGAAGGACGACAGAAAATTATCTCTGGTAACGGAACAGTTCCTACTTATACTGGTTTAGCTACAAATGATGCTAAAATAAAAGAGGTAATGGAAATTGCCGAACAATGTGTAACTTCTTTACAACCTAAAGTAGAAATTCAAAATAATGGCCAATCTAATCTAACTAACTTGCCTATTACTTATGTTATAAATGGTGGAACTCCTCAAGTTTTCAATTGGACAGGTAATTTATCTTCATTTGATAAAACCACAGTAACACTACCTTCTGTAGCTTATAGTTTACAAGCAAATAACAATTTAAATGTTTCAATACCTGCTGATGATAATGCAACAAATAATTCTGGTGCTATAACTTTCGTAAAAGCGCCTGAAACTACAACTTCAAATCTAACTATACAAATTACATTAGATCAATACGGTTCAGAAACTTCATGGACGCTAGATAACTCAGCAGGAGAAACTGTTGCTTCAAGTCCGGCTTATGATGACTCTGCTGCCTCTGGTGAATATCCGCAATCTGACATCAATATCGATGTGCCAAATGATTGTTATACATTCACAATTTTAGATTCTTATGGTGATGGCATAGCTGGCTCTTATGGAATTGGCTCGTATAGTATTCTTTCTAATGACGTAGTTATCTCTGGTGTTGAAGGTGGTGAGTTTGGATCATCTGATGTAAGATCTTTTAGCGTAGCTAATCCTTTAAATACAAGTGAATTTTCTAGAAACTCCATTTCTATTTTCCCAAATCCATCAAATGGAATTGTTACTATAAATACAGAAAATACTCTAAATATAACTATTTCTGACATTACTGGTAAAGTTGTGTTTTCTAAAAACAATGTTACTAATAATGAAACCATCAACTTATCAAATCTTCAAACTGGCGTTTATTTAGCTAAAATGGTTACTGAAACTGGAGTTGAAGAAACTAAAAAAATAATATTAAAATAATCCAACTTAGCCATGATTTTTTTAAAGGATGGCTATTTTTTTTAAAAAATTAAACTATGAAAAAAATATTAATATTAGCGTTTTTTATAAGTCAGTTTTCTTTTGCGCAAGAAATTACTATGACTAGACCATCTGATGGTTCTCCGATAGTAAATGGTACTGTATTGGCCAGTAATGTTAGCGGTGAGGCAAGTGAGATTAAATTTAAAGTTAAAAACACTGGAACAACAACTACAAATGTTTGGGCAAGATGTCAAAGTTTAATTAACAATGATGGTTCCAATTTTCAATTTTGTTTTGGTCAAGATTGTTTTGCAGAAGTTTCTCAAGGTGGAGTTTACCCTAGTGTCGCACTTACTCTAGCTCCAAATGCTGCTAATGGTAATTTTGATCATTTTTTGAATAATAACACAGGGAGCGAAACTTTTACTATGGACTTTGTTTTTAAATTTTTTCAAACAAATCAAGCAACACAAGGAGGAGCAGAAGTTGGGAACTCTATAACTGTAACTTATAGATTTGACCCAAATTTATCCATTGATGATGTAAACCAATTACAAAACACTGGCGTTATTATTAAATCAACAATTGTAAATAACGAATTAACTCTAGATGTTCTTAAAGCTTCTGTAATGAGTATTTATGATTTGAATGGTAAAATTGTAGTTAATTCAAATTTGGATTATGGAATTCAAAGCATTGATGTTTCCAATTTAAGTTCAGGAATTTATTTAGTTAATTTTACAAATTCTGAAGGAAAATCATCAAACAAAAAGATTGTCAAAAAATAATTTCATTTTTTAGTGTAATATAAGGTTCACCAAAAAGTGAACCTTTTTTTATAACGAATTTATCCAAGTTTCAATTAATTGTACCGCTTCTTTATGCTTTTTTGTTCTTAATACGGGCGGCATTATATACATTAAATCGTTTTCTGTACTCATTCTATAATGTAAAATAGATAGATTTACATTACCTGGTGTAACTGTTACGTTGTTATAACCTTCTAAATAATGCGCCGCATGAGCACTAACTCCCATTTTCACTGTATTTATAGTTTTGTCAAACGCAAAACGCAAGTTGTGTGAAGATGCTTCTCCACCGTTTTCGTGACAATGAGCGCAATTCGCATCGAAATAAGACCTTACTCTTAAATCAAGTGATTTAGAAGTATCATTAAAGTCAACCGTTGAATTAATCAGATCGGGTAAATTATTTTCTAAATAACCAAACTCAATTAGCTTGCTCAATTGATTTTTTGAACCATCAGCATAATTAAAATTATAGTTAATGTTTTGAGGTTTAATACCTAACGGATTAATGATTTGATTATTAAAAGTAGAGTGGCATCGCAAACATTCAAAATCAACTTCTGGTGTTCTGTAATTTACCGTTTGGACATCATTGTTAGCGTCTTTCCAGCTTACATCTCTAGCCGTACTTTGAGTAGTAAGTAAGGCGTCTTTTTGATCATCATTCCATATATAGTTTGCAAAAATCCATCCTGTAGACTTTCTAATCATTATTCGGGTCTCAATAATTTTAGTAGTATTATTGGGTTGCACATTTTTATAATAAAAATTTTTGATTAGTGCTTAACCTACAGGTAATTCAAGAACATTGCCATCGCCATTAAAAGTTGCTTTTACACCATTTGGCATCCAAACAAAGCGGTTTTTTAGGGCATAATCTGAAAAGAGTTCACTGTTAGGTTTGTATGGAATAACACCATAAGAAGGTTTCTGTTCTTTTAAGTTTCCTTTAAAAAATTGGTAATCCGAAAGCTTCGGATATGGCACTTGTGCTAAATCTAATACAACAGGTGAGTCTTTTATTTCAGTATACTCTTCTTGATTACACGAAAGAAAAGAATAAAAAAATAATACTAATATAATTTTGAACCTTTTCATTTCTTCTTTTTTTAGAACGATGTGTTTAGCGACAAAGATACACCTGAACTTTCTGGAACATTTCTACAAACTCCACCAACGCAAACTAAACCGCCACGTTGTCTACCATAACTTAGTGCGATTCGAGTAGTTTTTTTTCTGAAAGCACCACCAAAATTATAGTAGTGATTTCTTTGATACTCCAAATCGTTACCATAGTTATATAAATCCGTAACATAAATAGAATACTTAGAATTAGCATTAAACTCAGCGGTTGAACAGGCCCAATTTTTCTTGTCATAATCGGCCCACATATGTTCTCCAACTAAGCGTAAAGATTTTGTTGCCGTAAATTTATAGGTAGCTTCAGCCGCTAAAACGTTGGTATGAATAACACCATCTGTTCCTTCAACCATTTTTTTATTATAATATTGATTGATGTAACTAAAAGCAGATTGCCATTTGTTATTCCACTTTTTAGTAATTTCTAAACTAAAGTCAGTATAGTATCTTTTACCAAAACTGAAGAAATCAGTATCATAATCTTGCGGATTAAAAATATAAAATGTGCCACTCAAAGCATTCCAGTTTGAAGCATTAAAAGCAATTTTCATTCCGTTTTTTCCGCCTAATGCCGTTCCTTTTTTAACATCATAAAAAATATCTATTTGACCCCCTATTTCGCCTGCTTTAACCAAATCTTGGTCGGCTAAAAACACACTTGGTTGTGCCTGATAAACATAAATATTGGCTAAATTATAATGTTGTTGTTTGGTTAAACTCGGAATGAAATTCATTATTTTGTCATTAAAATTATTCCCTTTAGCGCCTCTTTCCGAAAAGAAACTCATGTTTTCTAGTCTTCTAAAAGTAGCATCTATTCCAAATCCTTTTTTTGAATAGCCTGTATTAATTAACAATGCACTCCCTGGCTTAACCAATCTGTTATTTACTTGATTGTTTACCTGAACTACGGCATCTTTTGATTTGTAATTCATTTCAGTCGAAGCGTAAAAAGAATTGTGGGTAAAGTTTATCCTTCCGGCAAAAGCATTGGTCAAATTATTAAATTTTTGATCCGAGAGATCAACTTTTTCATCTCTTCCGACATAGCTAAAACCTAAAGTCAAATCAGAAGTCTGAAACTTGAAAAGCTCTTTTAATTCAAATTCTATGTCCTGTCCGTAAATTTGACTGTCAGCCACATCATAACCTGTTCTTTGTTGTCCGTAAACTGATTTTAAGGTGATGAATTTTAAAGGTTTGAAGATTAATCTTCCACCACGTAAAGCATTATTAATCCCTAGAGCTCTGTCTTCCCAACTTCTTAATAATAATCCGCTTCCAAATTGTTCATAAAAATAACCTGCTGTAATATCAATTTTTTGGGTTTTATATTGAATAAAATAGGTTGCAACATTCGTTCCGTTGTATTCGGGATTCATGTTTAACAAAGCATTTTGTTCATAGCTTTCTCCCTGAATTCCAAATGACCAATTTTTATATTTATAGTTTAAATATAAATAATTATTTGACCTAATTGGTTCATCTGGATGAGCCGTTGGGTTATTAAACTCATCCTTGAGCCCTTTATCGTTCAAATACCATTGGGCATTTGATTCGAATCCTCCAGAGAAAACCGCATTAGTTTGTGAAAACGACAGAAGATAAAATAATAAAAAGGGAATAAAACAAACTACCTTTTTCATCTAAATAAGTAATTTTAATTTTTTAAGCAATTCCAATTCATTTCCAGGTACATATCCGTTTTGAACATGAACAATCTTATTGTTTTTAACCACTATAGTATAAGGAACATTTACTATGGATAGTGCTCTTTTTAGGTCTTGATTAGAATCTAAGAGTATGGTAAAATCCCATTCTTTTCCACTGGTTAAAGGTTTTACCCTTTTTTGTGTTCTGGAATCATCTATGGAGATGGCCAAAACTTCAAAATTAACCTCCTTTTTCCAATCATTTTGTAAGTCATTTATCTCATCTAACTCATTGATACATGGCGTGCACCAAGTGGCCCAAAAAGACAAAACATACAATTTGTCTTGCTCTGAAAAATCTTTGGCCAAGGATATTTTTTTTCCTTCTAAATTGGCAAGGGTTACATCGGGTAAATTACTTTGCGCCTTTAAATTAAATACTATGAAAAATGCGCAAGTGATAAATTTAATCATGGTTTGGAAGTTATATTTGACAAATAAATGAATAATGTTATAGAATATGAAATTTTTTTTATTTTTTTGCAATATAATTTTGATTTTTAATTAAATAATTATGAAAAAATCTTTCTACTTAAGTTTATTCTTCCTTTCGGCACTTTTAACTTCCTGTGGTGATACCACAATAGTTGAAAATATCCCGGACGGAAACGTAGACACTCCTCCAATTTCAGGCTATTTTAAAAAAAGAGTTTTAATTGAAGATTACACCGGAACATGGTGCGGAAACTGCACAAGAGTAGCTCATGCCATTGATGAAGTTAAAGAACAAACTGACAAAGCTGTAACCGTTGCTATTCACAATGGTAATGACCCATATCATTTTGCTGGAATTGCACCTTTAAAAAATTTAATTTTACCTAATAGTCCACTTGCTTTACCGGTATCGAGATTAAACCGAATGATTGTATGGACGTTTCCAGAACCAACAAATATTCAAGAAGCTATAAATCTTTCAGGAAACAATTCTGGTATAGGGATTGCTATGAATTCTTCGATTGAAAACGGCAATATTAATCTTGCTGTAAATGTTAAGTTTGCCTTAAACTACACTAATTTAAAACTAGTAGTGTATCTACTTGAAGATAAACTTTTATATTTCCAACGAAACTATACTACTTATTATGATAATGTTAACCCAATTACAAATTATGTCCATAATCATGTTTTAAGAGCATCTATGACTGATATTCTTGGGGAAACTATTTCAGGAAATACTTCTGCTGGAAGTTCTTTTACAAAAAACTTTACGATTCCGGTTCCGTCAAATATTGCAAATGCAGCCAATATTAATTTTGTGGCTTTCTTGGTAGGAGAAGATAATGTAGCTATAAATTCTAGAGCTGCTGAAGCCAACGAGGCACAAGAGTTTGAAGAAAATCCATAAAAATTCATGATAAAATAAATAAATTTAAGGTTGCTCAAAAGGCAACCTTTTATTTTTATGTAAATTTGTTTAAACTTTTTTAAAATGACTGACACTTCAAATGGTAATATCATTGTTGAGATTCAAAACAAAATTGCCTCGGTAACTTTTAGCCATCCGGCAAGCAATTCTTTTCCTAGTGATTTACTTCAAAGATTAACAGACGAGTTAAACGCCTTGAGTTGTGATAATGATGTCAATGTAGTAATTCTGCAAAGCGAAGGCAAAACTTTTTGTGCTGGAGCTTCTTTTGACGAATTACTTTCTATTTCTGATTTTGAAACTGGAAAACATTTTTTTTCTGGCTTTGCTAGCGTAATTAATGCCATGCGCAAATGCTCTAAAATCATTATTGGGAAAATTCAAGGAAAAGCGGTTGGTGGTGGGGTTGGTTTAGCTTCGGCTTGTGATTTTACTTTTGCTTATCAAGATGCTGCCATCAAACTTTCTGAACTTGCAATAGGTATTGGCCCATTTGTTATTGAACCCGTAGTGTCTAGAAAAATAGGAAAAACAGCTATGACTTATTTATCATTGCAACCCAACACATGGCAAACTGCAGACTGGGCTGTTGCTAAAGGATTGTATGCAGATGTTTTCGATAGTTACGCCGAATTGGATGAAGCCACTTTGTCTTTTGCCAAAAAATTAGCAACTTATAATCCAGAAGCTTTGATGGAAATGAAAAAAGTTTTTTGGGAAGGAACAACACATTGGGATGAATTACTATATGAAAGAGCGGCGATTTCTGGAAAACTAGTGCTTTCTGATTTTACTAAAAATGCCTTGAGTCAATTTAAAAAGTAATTATCTTTGCTTCAAATTCTCCAACATGAGTAACATTAGAATAACTAAACAATTTTCTTTCGAAACCGGACATGCGCTTTATGGCTACGATGGTAAATGTAAAAATGTTCACGGACACAGTTATAAATTATCGGTTACGGTTATTGGAAAGCCTATTAACGATACTTCTAACGTGAAATATGGTATGGTGATTGACTTTTCTGATTTGAAGAAAATTGTAAGAGAAGAAATTGTAGACCTATTTGATCATGCCACAGTTTTCAACCAAAACACTCCGCATGTTGAATTGGCAAAAGAACTTTCCAATCGCGGTCATCATGTAATTTTAGTAGATTATCAACCCACAAGTGAAAATATGGTAATTGATTTTGCCCAAAAAATAAAAAATCGTTTGCCTGCTGATATTCAATTACATTCTTTAAAATTGCAAGAAACCGAAACTTCGTTTGCCGAATGGTATGCTTCGGATAATTTATAATTCAAATTCATGCAAATTTCACCTAACAAAAAAATATATTTTGCTTCCGACCAACACTTTGGAGCACCATCTGCTGAGGAGAGTTTCCCTCGTGAACAAAAATTTGTTGCTTGGCTTGATGAAGTGAAAAAAGATGCCGAATGTATTTTTCTTCTTGGCGATTTATTTGATTTTTGGTTTGAATATAAAACAGTAGTTCCCAAAGGTTTTGTTAGAGTTTTAGGTAAATTAGCTGAAATTCGTGATAGTGGCATTCCTATTTATTTCTTCGTGGGCAATCATGATTTGTGGATGCACGATTATTTTGAAAAAGAATTGAATATCCCTGTTTTTCATGACAATCAAGAATATAGTTTTAACGAAAAGACCTTCTTAATTGGTCATGGTGATGGAAAAGGTCCAGGTGACAGTGGGTACAAACGCATGAAAAAAGTATTTGTGCATCCTGTATCTAAATGGATTTTTCGCTGGTTGCATCCTGATTTGGGCGTGAAGTTGGCACAATATTTATCCGTAAAAAATAAACTGATTTCAGGTGATGCTGATGTGAAATTCCTAGGCGAAGAGAATGAATGGTTAGTCCTTTATTCCAAACGAAAACTCGAAACCAAACATTACAATTACCTCATCTTTGGTCACCGTCATCTACCGATGAAGTTATCCGTTGGCGAAAACTCGCAATACGTTAACCTTGGTGATTGGATTAACTATTTTACCTATGGCGTTTTTGATGGGGAAAGTTTTGAGTTGAAGGAGTATTAATTACCTCAAATCCTTCAATCGCAACTGCAAGGTCACATTGCCATTAAATTCATTTTCATCGATACAATACACAGCGTCAAAAGGATTTTGGTTTTTAACTAATTCCAATTTATTACCAAGATTAAAACCAATAGTGCCAAACCCTACACTTCCATTTTGTTTTACAAAGAGTTTCAAATGTTCTTCATTTTGGCCAATTCCTTTAGCAAAACCTGTATCTTTTATCCCCATGGTCAAGAAAACTGGTGTCATATTTTGGGGTCCAAAAGGCTCAAATTGATTCAATAACCGAACTAATTTTTCATTGATATCCGTCAGGTTTATTTCTGCATCAATCGCTATTTCGGGTAATAACAAATCGGGGTGAATGGTTTGTTCTACAGTTCTTTCAAAAGCTTCTTTGAAAGCCGCATAATTTTCTTCCTTTAATGTCATTCCAGCAGCATACATGTGTCCGCCGAATTGTTCGAGATGTTCTGCACAAGCTTCCAAAGCATTATATACATCAAAATCTTTTACCGATCTTGCCGAAGCTGCGAGTTTATCACCACTTTTGGTAAAAACAATCGTTGGCCGATAATAAGTTTCTGTCAATCGAGAAGCTACAATACCTATAACGCCTTTATGCCAATTTTCACTGTAAACAACAGTAGTAAATTTTTGTTGTTCTTCATTTTCAATAATTTGAGAAAGTGCTTCGTGAGTTATTTGTTTGTCTAAATCTTTGCGGTCACTGTTATATTGTTCTATTTCGGAGGCAAATTGTTCGGCTTGGTCAAGATCATATTCCGTTAAAAGCGCTACGGCTTCGTTGCCATGTTTTATTCTTCCTGCAGCGTTAATTCTGGGTGCAATGATAAAAACTACATCGGTAATAGTCAGTGTTTTTTTCTTCACATTTTGGATTAATGCTTTTATTCCGGGTCTGGGATTGGAGTTGATGACTTCTAATCCAAATTTAGCCAAAACACGATTTTCGCCAGTAATTGGGACAATATCGGCAGCAATAGCGGTAGCCACCAAATCCAAATAAATGAGTAAGTCATCTATGGTTTGATTTCTATTTTGTGCCATTGCCTGAACGAGTTTAAAACCCACTCCACAGCCACAAAGTTCATTATACGGATAGCTACAATCTTCTCTTTTTGGGTCTAAAACCGCAACAGCATTGGGCAATTCATCTCCTGGGCGATGGTGATCGCAAATGATAAAATCAATGTTTCGTTCATTGGCATAAGCAATATGGTCAATTGATTTTATGCCACAATCCAGAGCAATAATTAGCGTAAATTCATTGTCATCAGCAAAATCAATTCCTTTATACGAAATGCCATAACCTTCGTCGTATCTATCAGGAATGTAAGTAGCAACATTGGGATAAAAACTTTTCAAATAACTTGACATCAAAGAAACAGCAGTGGTTCCATCGACATCATAATCGCCAAAAACTAAAATATTTTCACCATTTGCAATGGCATTTTCAATACGATCAACGGCTTTGTCCATATCTTTCATCAAATAGGGATCATGCAAATCGGCTAAACTCGGACGGAAAAATTGTCGCGCTTGGTCATAGTTTTCAATACCACGTTGCACCAAAAGAGTAGCAATGAGTTCATTCACCTTAAGTTGTGAAGCTAGAACTTTTACTTTTTCTGAAGATGGTTTTGGTTTTAGAGTCCAGCGCATGGTTGATTTCAAATTTCGAATTATAAAATTGAAAGTTAAAAGTAAGAAAATAAGATGGAATATTTTTCAAAATATATGAGTAACAAAAAATATTTTTAGGATAGCAAAATCTAATAAATAAATGATATTACAGCCAAAGAATTTGACAGTTCGTAGAAAGCATTCCATAGATAATTTTGGTTTTCGGATTTGGGAAAAAGCAGAAGAGAAAAGTTTTTTGAAACTTATGCTTCTCTTACTTCATGTTTTTTGCTTCTTGCCTCTAAAACTTTTCCCCCAACCACTACTACTATTTCTCCCTTTGGTGGTTTGGTTTCGAAATAGGTTAGTACTTCTTTTGCAGTTCCTCGTTTAGTCTCTTCGTGTAGTTTGGATATTTCTCTGGAAACAGAAACAGGTCTATCTTCTCCAAAATATTGCGCAAATTCGGCTAAAGTTTTTACTAATTTATGCGGCGAAACATAGAAAATCATGGTTCTAGTTTCTTCGGCTAATGCAAAATAACGAGTTTGTCTTCCTTTCTTTTCGGGTAAAAAGCCTTCAAATATAAATCGGTCGTTGGGTAAACCGCTATTCACTAACGCCGGAACAAAAGCGGTCGCGCCTGGCAAACAATCTACTTCAATATTATTTTCTACACAAGCTCGAGTGAGTAAAAATCCAGGGTCAGAGATGGCTGGGGTTCCTGCATCGCTTATTAAAGCAATGGTTTCGCCACCTTTCAATCGGGTGATTAAATTTTCAATCGTTTTGTGTTCGTTATGCATGTGATGGCTGTGCATGTGGGTTGAAATCTCGTAATGTTTCAACAATTTGCCACTAGTGCGTGTGTCTTCAGCCAAAATTAAATCAGCCTCTTTCAAAACTTTTATTGCTCTAAAAGTCATGTCATCCAAATTACCGATTGGTGTCGGAACAATATAAAGTTTAGCCATGGATACCAATTTATTTCAGTATTTATTGGAATTTTTTCTCTACTACTTCCATAAAACGTTCCGCAAAATCTTCTTCGCCTTGCCAGTTGTTATAATCGGGTTTTACCATTTCATCGATGAAGTTTTTGGCTTCTTCAAAACTATCAAACGTATTTAATTGGGATAGAACGCGATTAAAATCTTCGTTACTTTCGCCAAAAAGATTGTTTACAAAAGCAATTCTATCGTTCAATCCAATTTCTACTGATTTTGAAAAATTAGTATTTTGGGAAGTTGGTTTTGCTTCTTCTTCTTGGGTTTCACTTAAATCTGAAAATAAAGACACTTCATTTGGTTTTACAAAAATTGGGTCACTATAATTTTCTCCTAAAAATTCTTCTAAAACTGCTTTTTTGGTTTCTACTGACTCCATTTCCTCCGTCAGTTCATTATCGCTTGTATCCTCTTCCTCATGTGTTTCAAAATCTACTTCTAACTCAAAAATAGGCTTGAAAACTGGTTCTTCTTCATCAATTTCTGGTTCATTTTCCTTATTTTCTTCCACAATTATTTCCTCCTCTATAGCTTCCTCTTCCATAATTACTTCAGATATTTCTTCAATTTCTTCTGAAATACTATTTTCCTCAGTAACAGTCTCTTCTTTTACTTCAAGAATTAGTTCGTCTAAGCTATCACTTTCTATGGATTGCTTTATTTTTTCCTCTATAACAGCTTCAGATACATCATCTTTTATAGATTCAAAATTATCTTGATAAAATTTTAATACCGCTATCGTTTCGTATAATTTTTGGGTTTCTTTATACAATTGATCAACCTCCGATTTATTTTTCAATTTTAAAACTCGGTGTGCAATGCTAATTAATTCGGATTCTAATCTTTTTTTCATGTTCTTGAAATTATTTGGAATACTATCGTTAACTTTAAATTTCCTTCCTTACATTTTATTTACCCCATGGAAGAAGTAACCTTAATTAAAAATTTTCTACATTTGAAACGATGTAAAAATAGAAAAATTTTATATCGATTTGTTATTGTTACAAAGTAATAAAAACTATTCATTTTTAGCGCAAGAAAAATACAAAATGTTTCTCGAAAATACAGTAAATCATAAAGAACAATTTGGTTGGATTGAAGTCATATGTGGCTCAATGTTTTCGGGAAAAACCGAAGAGCTAATACGCAGATTAAAAAGAGCGCAATTTGCCAAACAAAAAGTGGAAATTTTCAAACCCGCTGTAGATACACGTTATGATGATGAAATGGTAGTTTCACATAATAAAAACGAAATCCGCTCTAGTCCTGTTCCTGCAGCAGCAAATATTAGAATCCTAGCACAAGGATGTGATGTTATTGGTATTGACGAAGCTCAGTTTTTTGACGATGAAATTGTCTCGGTTTGTAATGATTTAGCCAATTCAGGAATTAGAGTGATTGTTGCCGGACTTGATATGGACTTTAAAGGAAATCCTTTTGGACCAATGCCCGCACTCATGGCAACTGCAGAATATGTGACTAAAGTTCACGCGGTTTGTACAAGAACAGGAAACCTAGCTCATTATAGTTTCAGAAAAAATGATAATGATAAATTGGTCATGTTAGGTGAAACTGAAGAATACGAACCTTTAAGTCGTGCAGCCTATTACAAAGCTATGCGCGAAAATATGGAAGTAAAAGATGCCGAACATTTATCTAAAGGAGAATAATTAACTTATACTTTGACACAAACTATCCGAAATATAATTCCCATCATTAAAGCCAACTGGATTGGTAAAAATGATGTGGCAGTAATTGACACCATTTCTATTGATAGTCGTTCATTGCAAAATGGTGAAAACACCTTGTTTTTTGCACTAACGGGTCCTAACCACGATGGCCATTTGTATCTAGAAGAGCTGATTTCTAAAGGGGTTCAATACTTTGTAGTTTCTCAAATACCAAATGCTGTAGCGCAAAAAGCTAATTTTTTAGTGGTGGAAAATACATTGGATGCCTTACAAAAATTTGCGAGTTATTATCGTAGTCTGTTTGAATTTCCTATTATCGGGATTACAGGAAGTAACGGAAAAACTATTATTAAAGAATGGTTAAATTTTCTTTTAAGCCCTGATTATAATATTATTCGAAGTCCAAAAAGTTATAACTCACAAGTTGGTGTGCCGCTTTCTATTTTAGGCATCAACGAGAAACACAATCTTGGCATTTTTGAAGCTGGAATTTCCACGATACATGAAATGGAAAAATTGCAAAGAATAATTCAACCAACGATAGGTATTTTGACCAATATTGGTTCTGCCCACGATGAAGGATTTTCAAGTGTTGCCGAAAAAATAAAAGAAAAATTAAAACTCTTTTCTACGGTAAATGTTTTGATTTTAAACAAAAACAAAACAATTATTGCTTTTATAAATCCAAAAATAAAAACCTTTAGCTGGTGTTCTGATGACAAAAGCGCAGATGTCTTTATTACTAAAAAAAATATCGGGGAGCTAACAGAATTACATGTAACTTATAAAGAAGATACTTTCCCGATACTAATTCCTTTTCAAGACCAAGCTTCAGTGGAAAATGCGATACATTGTATGATGGTGATGCTCTATTTTGGTTATGCCAAAAAAGTAATCCAAGCTCGTATGGCGCAGTTGTATCCAATAGAAATGCGTTTGAAATTGAAAAACGGAATTTACAATTGTACTATTATTGATGATAGTTATAGTTCCGATTTTCAATCTTTGAAAATAGCTTTAGACTTCTTGGAACATCAAAAACAACACAAAAAGAAAACCATTATTCTATCCGATATTTTTCAAAGTGGTTTAAGTAATGACGAACTCTACTCACAAGTTTCACAACTGATTATTTCTAATAAAATTACACGTGTAATTGGTATAGGCGAAACCATTTCTGAGTATAAAAACAAGTTCATCAATTGTAAAACATTCAAAAATGTGGATGATTTTACTACTGTATTTGATACTTTAAATTTCGAAAACGAAACCATCCTTATTAAAGGCGCACGCGATTTTCATTTTGAAGAGATCGTTTCTTTGCTCGAAGAAAAAACACACGAAACTGTATTAGAAATAAACCTCAACGCTATCAGTCATAACCTTAATTTTTACAAATCAAAACTAGCCCAAGAAACCAAAATGATGGTAATGGTTAAAGCTTTTGGATATGGTAATGGCGGTTTTGAAATTGCTAAATTATTAGAACATCACAAAGTAGATTATCTTGGTGTGGCTTTTGCCGATGAAGGAATTTCGTTAAAAAGTGCCGGGATATTAGTGCCTATAATGGTTTTAAATCCTGAAACAACCAGTTTTTCTGCTATAATTCAGCATCATTTAGAACCCGAAATTTATTCTATAAAAGGATTAAAAGCCTTTCTAAAAATTGCCGAACAAAAAAAACTAAAACATTTTCCGATACATATCAAAATAGATACAGGAATGCATCGTTTGGGTTTTGAGGCAGAGAATCTATCCGAATTAATTCAAATAGTAAAAGGAAACGAAACAATTCAAATCAAAAGCATTTTATCGCATATGGCAACTAGCGATGATTTGAATCACGATACTTTTTCTAAATCTCAGATTGCTTTGTTTGAAAAATTATCGTCTCAATTGCAAAACGAATTAAATATAAAACCTATTCGTCATATTTTGAACACCTCAGGAATTGCAAATTATCCCGAAGCACAATATGATATGGTACGTTTAGGAATAGGTTTATATGGCATTTCTAATGATGAAGAGGAGCAAAAAGAATTAGAAAATGTGGGTACTTTAAAATCTGTAATATCCCAAATTAGAACTATTAATACTGGGGAAAGTGTTGGCTACGGTAGACGATTTGTGGCAGAAAAAACCACAAAAATAGCTACCATTCCTATTGGCTATGCCGATGGAATTAGCAGGAGTTGGGGTCAAGGAGTTGGATACGTTTTAATTAATAACAAACCAGCCGAGATTATAGGCAGCATATGCATGGATATGCTAATGGTTGATATCACCCATATTGATTGCAAGGAAGGAAATGCAGTCATCATTTTTGGTGAAAATCCAACTGTTAATTTTATGGCAAAGCAGCTAAATACCATTTCCTATGAAATTTTGACTAGTATATCACAACGAGTTAAAAGAGTTTTCTTTAGGGAATAATTTTGGTTTATTGTTAAAATTAACTAACTTAATGCTGTTTATTAACCAAATAAAACAAAATTAATGGGAATGATTTCAGAATTTAAAGACTTTATAGCAAAAGGTAATGCCATGGATTTGGCTGTTGGAGTTATCATTGGAGCTTCATTTGGCGCAATCGTAAATTCATTAGTGGCTGACGTTATTACACCCGCTTTATTAAACCCCGCTTTAAAAGCGGCACAAGTTGAAAATTTAGCAGATCTAAAAACAGGAGGCGGAATTCTTTATGGAAAATTCATGGCAGCTGTGATAAGTTTTCTAATTATTGCATTTGTTATCTTCGTTATGGTTAAAGTTATAAATAGCCTGAAGACAAAAAAAGATGCTGCTGTTCCGGCAACTCCAACTCAAGAAGAATTGCTTACTCAAATCAGAGATTTACTTAAAAAATAATACTACTATATTATATATTCTAATTTATTCTGAATTTATTTTACATAATTGGGCTAGTTTTTCTTAAAAAAGCATTACCACAGCACTATCTTTTTCTTTCTTCTTCCTTCTTTTTTCTTTTTTCTACATACTTTTGTATTTCAAAAAATTATAAATCGATAAAAATAAATATATGAAAGTTGCTGTTGTTGGCGCTACCGGAATGGTTGGTGAAGTAATGCTTCAAGTTTTGGCCGAAAGAAATTTTCCGTTAACGGAATTAATTCCTGTTGCTTCAGAAAAATCTGTGGGAAAGGAAATTGAATTCAAAGGGAAAAAGTATAAAGTTGTAGGTATGCAAACTGCTGTTGATAGGAAAGCTCATATTGCTTTGTTTTCAGCAGGTGGAGAAACTTCTTTAGTTTGGGCACCAAAATTTGCAGCCGCAGGAACAACCGTAATCGACAATTCCTCTGCTTGGAGAATGGATCCAACTAAAAAATTAATCGTTCCCGAAATCAATGCTTCCGAATTAACGGCATCCGATAAAATTATTGCTAATCCAAATTGTTCAACTATTCAAATGGTAATGGTTTTAGCACCATTGCACAAAAAATACAATATCAAACGTGTCATTGTTTCTACGTATCAATCCATCACCGGAACTGGCGTAAAAGCAGTGCAACAATTGGAAAATGAATATGCAGACATACAAGGTGAAATGGCTTATAAATACCAAATTCACAGAAATGCCATTCCACAATGCGACAGTTTTGAAGAAAACGGATATACTAAAGAGGAAATGAAATTGGTACGTGAAACTCAAAAAATAATTGGTGATAAAACCATCGCTGTTACAGCAACAGCAATACGAATTCCAGTCGTTGGTGGCCATAGTGAAGCTGTGAATGTAGAATTCTCCCATGATTTTGAGGTGAATGAAGTTCGGAACATTTTACACCATACTGGTGGTGTTACAGTTCAAGACAATACCGACACCTACACGTATCCAATGCCATTGTATGCACAAGGTAAAGATGATGTATTTGTGGGTAGAATTCGCCGTGATGAAAGTCAAGCCAACTCATTAAACATGTGGATTGTATCCGATAATTTAAGAAAAGGTGCGGCAACAAATACCATTCAAATTGCGGAATATTTGGTAGCTAATAATTTAGTATAGACTCCCGCATTCGCGAGAGTGATAAAAAAAGTCCGTCCGATTTACAAATCCTAAATTTTGTTAAAATTGGTCGGATTTTCTTTTTTAAATAACTACATTTACACAAATGAAAAGAAAACTACTTTTAACCAATGCTTTGATGGGATTGATGATATTGTTCGCAATAGTCTTTCAATCGATTCACTCTTTTGAGCATTTGGTAAAGCAGTTTTCTGAAAAAAAATGTCAACACGTTTACCACAACCACAAAACCGAAGTTACTCACGGTCATGATGGTTTAGAAAAATGTTTTGTTTGTGAATTTGC
>NZ_JBMOGV010000004.1:0-49607 GCF_049318185.1 Flavobacterium sp.
ATAGTTTTTATATTTGCATAATTAAATACTATGCAATGACTATTACACAACTTAAATATGTTCTTGCAGTTGCTGAATATAAAAACTTCACTCAAGCTGCAGAAAAGTGTTTCGTTACTCAACCTACTTTAAGTATGCAAATTCAAAAAATTGAAGAAGAGCTAGAAATTCAGATATTTGATAGAACTAAAAAGCCTATTCAACTAACAGAAATAGGTCAAAAAATTGTAAATCAATCAAAGAATATTGTCAACGAAGCCGATAGAATTCAAGACATAGTTGACCAACAGAAAGGTTTTATTGGAGGGGAATTTCGTTTAGGAATTATACCAACAATTATGCCTACTCTTTTGCCAATGTTTTTAAATAATTTTATCAAAAAATACCCAAAAGTGAAACTCATTATTGAGGAGTTGAATACCAATGAAATTATAGAAAAATTAAAAAATGGTCACCTTGATGCCGCCATTGCATCAACGCCTTTGGAAGAAGAAAAGATAAAAGAAGTTGTGCTATACTTTGAACCTTTTGTTGCTTACATTCCAGAAAATCATAGCTCTTTTCATAAATCAGAAATTGAGATTGATGATTTGAATATTGATGAAATTTTATTATTGCAAGATGGACATTGCTTTAGAGATGGGATTTTAAATTTATGCAAAAATCAAAATAAAAACGATAAAAATCATTTTCAAATAGAAAGCGGTAGCTTTGAAACATTAGTTAAATTAGCAGATGAAGGTTTAGGAACTACGCTTCTTCCCTATCTTCATACGTTAAACTTAAATGAAAAAGATAAATTAAAACTGAAGCATTTTGTAGAGCCTAAACCAGCCAGAGAAGTAAGTTTAATTTTTCCTAAAAATGAATTGAAAATTCATATCATAGATGCGCTAAGAAATACTATTTCTGGCGTAGTTAGAGGAGCAATAGCTTTTCAAAATGTGCAGATCATTAGTCCACTACAAAAAAAATAAGGAGATGTTTTTACAACTCCATGTTTAAATTTGACAAAAAAATAATAAAAAATAATGGTTTAATCATTCTTTATCGATAAAATAAAATTCAAGCTCTATTTTAATAGGATTTTTAATCAATGAAATAATAATAAAAGAAGCCTTTTAGGCTTCAATAGTATTTTATCAATAAATAGTTTAAATATATTATTTATTTCCAGGGCTTTCTTTAATAAGTTTGAATAATCATTTTTAAATTCCTTTAGTAGCTCGTAACATCTCTCTCTTTCCAGGTGCACCAGGTAATTTTTCAACAGAAAATCCTGCTAATAACATAGCGTTTTTTATGGAAGTTCTACAAGCGTAAGTAACCAAAACACCATTTAATTTCAAAGCTTTATACATCTTTAAAAAGATTTCTTCAGACCATAATTCTGGTTGCACTCTGTAGCCAAAAGCGTCAAAATAAATTAAATCAAAACTTTCTATATCATTTATATCTTGAAAAAATTGTTTTCGTTTTATTAAAGTGAAATTTATAGAAATAGTATTTTTAATCTCCCATTCACATTCATGCATTTGATTGAAAAAAGTGGCTTTTGTAGTGTCAATTTCATTTGCAAAATTCATTTTCAATGCTTCCTCAATAGCTACTGGATATGCTTCTACTCCAACATAATCTATAATTTGATTATTCTTGTTTGCTTCTAAATGAGTAATAAAAGCATTCAACCCAGTTCCAAATCCAATTTCTAAAATAGCAATGGGCTTTCCTTGAAAAAGGGAAAGCCCATTTTTTATGAATACATGATATGCTTCTTGTATGGCACCGTGCTTAGAATGATAACTTTCATTCCATTCTGGCAAATGAATTGTGGTTGAACCATCATTTGTTTGAATAATTTCTCTTTTCAATATTACTCTTTAATATAAAGTTTTTTTATTCTCGGGATGGGTCCGCCACATTTTTGTTGGTGACATTGAATGCATGCATCAACTCCAGTATTAAAATGTTTAATAGCGTTTTTTGGGTCTTTATATATCAGTTCTTGAGCCTTGATAAATTTAGCTGCGTTTTCTTTAAAAAAAGCATCATTATCTGTTTCATCAGTCATGACAGCTTTATGAATTTCCAAAAAATGTTGTGGAAATTGACCTATCGTATCACCTTTTTGAATACGTTCTTTCAATCTTTGATTATCAACATACATCTGTTCCATTAAAGTTGCCATTTCAGACATTTGATACATTTCTAATTTCTTCTCTTTCTTAATTGAGCATTGATTAGTTGCTATTTTATCAACTTTTTTTTGACAAGAAAACAATACTAAGCAAAAAATAGCCAAAAGTGATTTCTTCATTTTAGTTATTTTTTGATATAAACACCCGATGCTAAAAAGGAATATGTTATTTCAGGTTTGGTAATTTTAGCAATTTCTGATGTTGATTTTCCGCCGTCTTTTGCATAATGCTTTAATTCATCTACAGAAACAACATCTACAAATGCTTTCCCATTAACTATAGCTTGACTGTCATCTGCATTTAGTGGAACAAAAAATGAATAATCTTTAAACTTCACAAAAGAATCATTATCACTAGCTAATTGCATTTTCATCCAACAACCTTTCTTTTTACAAACCGATTTAATGTTCGATTGAAATTGAACCGTTATTGTATCTCCTTTTTTTAGTGATTTATATTTTTTTAACATTTCTCTTTGGTTTAAAATCTTGGAAACTTTAAATTTTTCACCAAACAAAGCATAATCATTACTACTAAAAGATTTTATCTTTGCATTTTTTTGGGCTATCGAATTAAATCCAATTAATAATAAGGTTAAAATTAGTAAAGCATTTATTTTTTTCATAACATAAAATTTAATAATTGCAAAAGTAAAAAAGATTAACAGTTTAATAAGTCAAATTGACAATATATTTTATAGATATTAATAATTAGCACAAAAAAAGGACTTAAAATTATTAATTTTCTAAAAAGCATATATTATTTTTATTGATTGCATAATTCAAACATATTTTTATTAGTTTTACAAAATCTACCAACTCAATTATAATTTTTAGAAAATATTTATAACTAACTAATTACCAAATTTATACGTATTTTTTCTAAACTAAACTTATTGTTAATGATGTTAAAAACAACAAACGAAATCGATATAGTTAGAGCTTCTTCTACTAAAATTAATGAAGTTGATTTCGAAAACTTAGCCTTCGGAAATACATTTACAGACCATATGTTGATTTGTGATTTCAGAGAAGGGAAATGGAATAAGCCTATTATTAAACCATATGAGCCTTTTTTGATTGATCCATCAGCAAAAGTATTTCACTATGGCCAAGCTATTTTTGAAGGAATGAAAGCTTACAAAGATGAAAATGATGATGTTTGGCTTTTTAGACCTGATCAAAATTTAGAGCGATTTAATAAATCTGCAGTTAGAATGGCAATGCCAGAAGTTCCTGAAGAAATTTTTATTGGTGGTTTAAAAACTATAGTTGATTTAGATAGAAATTGGGTTAAAAAAGGATTAGGAAATACACTTTACATAAGACCTTTTATGATTGCTATAGGCTCAGGTGTAATTGCCCAACCATCTTCACAATATCGTTTTATGATAATACTTTCTCCTGCTCGTTCTTATTACTCGGGTGAAGTGAAAGTAATTATAGCTGAACATTATAGTCGTGCTGCAAATGGAGGAATTGGTGCCGCAAAAGCTGCAGGAAATTATTCTGCTCAATTTTACCCACAAAAATTGGCTCAAGAAAAAGGTTTCCAGCAAATTATATGGACTGATGATGCAACACACACGAAATTAGAAGAAGCTGGAACTATGAATGTTTTCTTTAGAATTAACGATACATTATACACTGCACCAGTTAGCGAAAGAATTTTAGATGGTGTGACCAGAAAAAGTCTAATTGCAATAGCTAAACGAGATGATATTGAAATTGTTGAACGTACGGTTTTAGTTGATGAAATAGTTAATGCTGCTAAAGACGGAAGTCTTAAAGAAATATTTGGTGCAGGAACAGCTGCTGTTGTTAGTCCTATTGTAGGATTTCAATTTAAAGGAGATTATTATGAGTTACCAAAAATTGAAAACTCTTTTGCCATTCAATTAAAAGATAAATTAACCAAAATACAATACAAACTAACTGAAGATACTTTTGGTTGGTCAGTAAAAATATAGTTCATAATAAATCCTCCAAATGGAGGATTTATTATTTTAGTATGGCTTCAAAACTTGGTTTAAAATAATTTGGCCCTTTCATTACTTTGCCATCTTCTCGATAAATAGGTTTTCCATCTTCACCCAGTTTACTCATATTACTACGTTGAATTTCATCAAAAACTTCTTCTATTTTGTGTTGCAATCCATGTTCCAAAATAGTTCCGCAAAGAATATACAGCATATCACCAAGTGCATCAGCAATTTCTATTAAATCATTATTTTGAACTGCTTCTAGATATTCTTCGTTTTCTTCCTTCATTAAATTAAAACGAAGTACATTTTTTTGTTCACCCAAATGAGCTTTCATTTCGTGGCTTACACCGAGTCCGAATGAGGTGTGAAATTCTTTTACTGCGTTGAGTTGTTTTTGCATATTATTATAAATTAATTGATGATGCAAAATACAACTTTAGCATACATTTGAGTAAATTTGTTGAAAATTTAAAATAAATGTTCACAACTGGTCAATGGATATTCGCCGCTTTGTTTTTTATAGGGTTTGTAATTGCAATGTATTTTGCCTATGGAAGAGACAAATCTCTTCATCAAAAAGTATACAAAGGAAGTTATAAAGTTTTGATTGCTTTTTTATTTTTTATTCTACTGCTTTTTGTGATAAAAGTAACAATTAAACACTGATTATTTTACATCCAATAAATTCTTAACTTTGTTACTCTTTATCAAGATAGTTTATGCAAATTCTAAAATATATATTCTTGCTTTTATTGTTAGCATTTATGGGTGTTACTGTATACGTAGCTACTCAAAAAGGAGACTTCAAAGTATCAAGATCAAAAGTTATTAAAGCACAGAAAATCTCTGTATTTGATTATGTAAATGATTTAAAAAACTGGGAAAGTTTTGGTTCTTGGATGGAGAATGATGAAGGAATTAAATTTAATTATCCATCAAAAACAATGGGTTCAGGAGCTTATTGCTCTTGGGAAAACGGATCAAACGATGGAACAGTAAAAACTGTTTTTGTAAAAGAAAATGATAGTATTTCACAAAAAGTAAAATTTAATGGAACTTTTGCTTTAGTTTCTTGGAAATTGAAAGATACTATAGGAGGAACAAAAGTTACTGTTTATAATAAAGGTAAAATGGATGTTTTTACCAAAATCGCTATCTTTTTTCAAGGAGGGATTTCATCCGTTCTAAATGATGTTTGTGAAAAAAGTTTATCTAATTTAGACAAAACACTAAACTATCAAATGAAAACCTATTCCATAAATGTGAATGGAGTTGTGCAAAGAAATTCTGGATTTTGTTTGCAACAAACTGTTTCTTGCAAAGTGAAAAGTGTGTCAAAAAACATTAAAATTATTATGACAAGAATGGTTCATTTCTTTAAAAAGAACAAATTACCAATGACAGGAAAACCATTCGTACTATATAATCGTTATGACATTACTAATGATTTTGTAACATTTTCTGTATGTGTTCCAACCCAAAAACAAATATTCGTTTCACCAGAAAGTGATGTAATTTCTGGTGAAATAATTCCTTTTACATGTTTAAAAACAACTTTAGTTGGTGATTATTCACACACACAAGAAGCATGGTCAAAAGCAAAAAAATATATTACTGCTAATGGTTTTAAAGAGAATTTTGCAGGAAATTATAGCGAAGTATATGTTAAAACTATTGACGATATAAAACAACCCTCTAAATGGATTACAGAAATTTATATTCCTGTTTTTCCAAAAGCTGAAATTGCTCAATCAGCAGTAGAACCTGTTCCATCGGATAATATTCCAACAGAAACTCCATAATTTTTTATTAAAGATTAAACCTTTTCATTTATATTTATTCCAAAAGCTAAACTATAGATTTGCAAGAAGAAAAGGATTTTATACAGGAATTATTAAATCCGAAAACGCAAAATCAAGCGTTTCAAAAACTCTTGCGCAATTATCAAAGACCTTTATACAATCAGATAAGAAATATAGTTTTAAATCATGATGATGCGAATGATGTGTTACAAAATACTTTTGTTAAGGTTTTTCAATATTTAAAAGACTTTAAAGGTGAAAGCAAACTTTTCTCTTGGATGTACAGGATTGCTACTAACGAAGCCATCACTTTTATTAATAACAAAGCTAAACGAAACGGAACTACAAGTGAAGCATTACAGAGTAAAATTGTAGACAACTTAAAAGCGGATACTTATTTTGATGGAAACGAAATTCAATTAAAACTGCAAAAAGCCATTGCTATACTTCCAGAAAAACAACAATTGGTCTTTAAAATGAAATATTATGAAGAAATAAAATATAAAGATATGTCGGATGTTTTAGGAACATCTGTTGGAGCATTAAAAGCATCTTATCATCATGCTGTAAAAAAAATTGAAGAATATATGATAACCAATTAAACCTTTTATTTCAAAACTTGTCAAATAATTATGAATGATTTTAAATTAGATAATGAACCCAAAATCACATCTGGATTTACAATTCCCGATGGTTATTTTGATACATTTTCAGAAAAGATATTAGCACAAATACCTATACACGAACCTAAAGTTATTTCAATATTTAATATTACAAAAACTTGGTATTTTGTGGCTGCGGCTATAGTGATTGTAATGTTATCCATTCCTTTATATTTAAAGTATTCAATAAAAAATCAAGAGTTAGATGCCACAACAATAGAAAACTACATTGCTTATGATTCCTCAATTTCCGAAGATGAAATTGTTGATTTGTTAGACAAAGAAGATTTAGTAAAAATGAAAATTGAATTTAATCTACAAGACGAAGATTTAGAAACCATTTTATCAACAAATTCTAATTTAGAACAATACATTATAAATTAATATTATGAAAAAAATTAATATCACAACAATACTTTTATTGCTATTATCTTTTAGCGTTTTTGCTCAAAACGGGAAAGTATTAAAAAGAAAAAAGGAACAAGTAAAAGCAATGAAAGTTGCCTTTATCACTAACGAACTAAATTTAAATCCGGAGGAGGCAACAAAATTTTGGCCTTTATTTAATGCTTTTGAAGAAAAGCAACATGAAATTAGAAGAGAAAAATTAAAAAACTACCTTGACCGATTAGATGATAATGCTTTTGAAAATTTATCCGAAAAAGAAGCTGTTACTATTTTAGCACAAATGGAAAGTACTGAAGATGAATTATACAAAGCAAAAAAGAAATTTATAACAAGCATAAAAGGGGTTATTTCACCTATTAAGATTTTAAAACTTAAAAAAGCAGAAGAAAACTTCAATAAAAAATTACTACAACAATATCGCGATAAAAAATTAGTAAAATAAAAACAAGATTGCTTTTCTCTCTTATTTTTTGAATTCTATTTTGATAATTTTATTCTTTCCTGCAGCAAAAGCAGTAACTTGATTTAAAAAGCGTATCGTATATAATGTAGGATCTGATAATAATTGTTTCCAAGTGCTACCTCCATCAGAGGAATAGTGTAACCCGGTTAAACCTACAGAAACTATTCCTTTTCCGTTTGAGTTAGGCATAAATTGAATACAAGAGGCATAACCAAATCCTGAATTTTCAGCAAGTAGCTTCCAGGTTTTTCCACCATTAGTAGTAATAGCTTTGTTTTGAAAATTTTGTTCAGGCAATTCATAATCGCCACCAGCAATGATTCCAATGTTATGGTTATAAAAATCTGCCGAAAAAATACCTGTCATATCTTTTCCTTGAACTATTGGTGTATCATAAACATTCCAAGTATGTCCTTTATCAGAAGAAAAAAACACTCTAGCTTTTTTACCTCCAGAAACTACCCAAGTATTATTTCCTTTAACAACGATATTAGTATTACTTGCTGCAAAAGCAGCTTCACCTTCTACTAATTTTGGTAAACTTTCACATGATAATTTATTCCAAGAATTACCTCCATCACGAGTTAAAAGAATAGAAAAGCAATCTTCTGTTGGGTCACCAATAGCAATACCTTCTTGCCCATTCCAGAATTGCATACTGTCGTAGAAAGTTTTTTCATTAGTTTCTGTATAAACTATTTCTTCCTTTAGACTTCTTTTATTTATTTTAAATACATAAGCTGGACTTCCTATATTATTTAAAAAAATATTTTTTGAAGTTTTCGCAATACTTCTAAATTCTAATTTTAAATTATCCTTTACTATTTGCTTATTACTATTGAATGTTGTACGAATATCTATAAAGCCAACTTGACCGTTATCTCCTGCATACCAAAGTTTATCAGAATCAACAATAATAGCTCTAATACTTATTTTTTCTTTCAATAAAGTATCGATTTTTACATACTTATATTCTTGAGCTATTAAATTACTAAAACCAAAAAACATATAAATCGTAATTTGTCTAAATAAATTTTTCATCTGAAATCATTAGATTATGAGCTAATATAGAAATTTGTTCATTCTAATTCACATTTAGTTGAAATCTTAGAACAATCTTTTTTTCTATTAAAAATAATTGGTATAAAATATTCAGTTGTATGAAAAAGGTATAAATTTGCATCGTTTAATAAAATTTCATGAGCGCTCATAATCATCAGCTTCACAGCAAACTTACCACCGGTGGATTACTTGTTACATTAGGAATAATTTACGGTGATATTGGTACTTCTCCATTATATGTTATGAAAGCCATACTTGGTGTTCATGCCATTTCAAGAGATATCGTTTTAGGAGGTATATCTTGCATCTTTTGGACACTTACACTTCAAACAACTTTAAAATATGTACTTATCACCCTTAGTGCTGATAACCATGGTGAGGGTGGAATATTTGCTTTGTTTGCCTTGGTTAAAAGAACCAAAATAAAATGGTTAATTGTACCTGCAATAATTGGAGGAAGTGCACTGCTCGCTGATGGAGTTATAACTCCCCCTATATCTGTTTCTTCAGCAGTTGAAGGATTAAGACTTTTCAATCCAGAAATAAATACAATACCTATTGTAATTAGCATCCTGATAGTATTGTTTACTATACAACAATTTGGGTCTAAGTTAGTAGGTAAGTTTTTTGCACCAATGATGTTGATTTGGTTTACTATGTTGGGCGTTTTAGGCTCTATTCAAATACTAAAAGATTTCTCTGTATTTAGTGCTATTAATCCCTATTATGCCTATGAATTATTGAATATTCATCCTGAAGGCTTTTTTGTTCTTGGTGCTGTATTTCTATGTACAACTGGAGCTGAAGCTTTATATTCTGATATGGGCCACTGTGGAAGAAAAAACATTAGAGTAAGTTGGATTTTTGTTAAATCAATGCTCTTGTTAAACTATTTTGGACAAGGTGCCTATTTAATTTCACAGGAAGGAAAAACATTAAAACAGCTTGGTGGAACAGCTGGTAATCCTTTTTATTTGATAATGGCAAATTGGTTTCAACCTATAGGAATTGTCATTGCTACCTTGGCAGCAGTTATTGCTTCTCAAGCTTTGATTAGTGGGTCGTTTACGCTAATTAATGAAGCTATGCGCTTGAATTTTTGGCCAAAAGTAAAAATAAAATACCCTTCAGATTTAAAGGGTCAATTGTATATTCCATCTATAAACTGGTTGCTTTTATTAGGTTGTATAGGAATTGTTCTTTATTTCAGAGAATCTTCAAATATGGAACACGCATATGGTTTAGCAATCATTTTATGTATGATTATGACAACCATTTTACTCAACTTTTATTTGATAATCAAAAGAGTAAAACTATATTTAATTGTTCCTCTTATACTAATTTATTTAACCATTGAATTTAGTTTTTTGTATGCTAATATTGTAAAATTTCTTCATGGTGGTTTTGTAACTTTAATAATAGCAGTTGGATTAATTGCTATCATGGCAACGTGGTATTTGGCAAAACAAATTAGTAAAAATTACACTAAAATCGTTAAAATAGAAGATTACAAAAAAGTACTTGCAGAATTGAGTGTTGATTTATCAATACCTAAATATGCAACACATTTAGTTTATATGACTAACTGCAACAGAAGTGATGAAATAGAAGAAAAAGTAATGTATTCCATTCTTCAAAAAAGGCCGAAACGTGCCGATTTGTATTGGTTTATACATGTTAATGTTTTGAGCGAACCTTACAAAAAAGAATATAAAGTTATTGAAATAATTAAGGAAGATATCTATAGAATTGATTTTTATCTTGGATTTAGAGAACCAACAAAAATCAATTTAATGTTCAAACAAGTTATAAAAGACATGGTTGATCGTGGAGAAGTTGATATCACTAGTAGATATGAATCGTTAAATAAAAACAATATACTTGGCGACTTTAAATTTGTTCTTTCTGAAAAATTTCTTTCAAATGATAGTGATTTAACATTCTTTGAAAAGATTGTTATGAATACCTATTTTTTAATGAAAAAATTCAGTTTGTCTGAAGAAAAAGGATTTGGTTTAGATAGTAGTTCCGTAAAAATTGAACAATTCCCATTAGTCCTTCATGCTCCAGAGAAAATAGAGTTGCATAGAATAAATAGTGACGTTTCTACTTTATAAACTTAGAATTATAGCGGTTTTTCGTTATATGTTTTAATAAAATATATAAATTCTATTTCAAGAATTTTAATTATTAAAACATCAGTTGTAAAAAACTTATTTACTATTAGTTTTGAATAAATTTAGTATGTTTAAATATGATACATCTCACCTATTAGGGCTGTTGCCAGTGACATATAATTATTATGCATAAAAAAACCATGTTGTTCGTGCGAAAAAAATTCCGTTTGCAATAAAATAAGGTAAATATATTATCTCATAATAATATCAGTAACAAGCATTTTGTATTACAGATTGATTTTGAAAACCATAACCAGTACCACCAATAAATATTGATTCAACTGAAGGGGCTATACAAAAACTTTGAATAACAGATTTTTGTTGGTCTCCGTAACCTTTTCCTCCGAAGAAAATAGACTCAATTGTAGGTTCAGTACAAGCAAGCTGCACTATGACCTTCTGTTGATCGCCATATCCGATTCCTCCATAGAAAATAGATTCCACGGATATAGGAGTACAAGTATTTTGAACAATTACATGCTGTTGATCTCCATAACCTATTCCTCCATAAAAAATAGATTCAACTTGAAGTGGTGCACAAACGTTTTGAAACAAACTTTGCTGAAATGAACCAAATCCTTTACCACCTGAATACATGGTAGTAGTTTTTTTAGAATTGAATATCCCACGCATAGAAGGAAGCACAATTTGTCCAAATGAGTTTTGCCCCAAACAAATTAAAACTAATATAATTATTTTTTTTATCACTTAAATAGGATTAATTAGATCTAACTCCTCTACCAGCTTGAGCCGAACCATAACTTGCATCGTTGCCATAATTTCTATTAGAAGTTTGACCTGCATTGAAGTTTACAGCAGAACCGCCTCTATTCCAATATTGCAAATTATTCCATATTGTATTGCCACAAGCACCATCATTATTTATATTTCCATCTCCATTAGCAGTTGTAAAAGTTGAATAATCATAACCCCAACCACCTACGCAACGCTCCATAGTACTTCCTGTCATATCAAGAATACCATAATAAGTTGCACCAGCATGAACTCTATCTGTATTTGCATTAGCTGAACTTCCTGCTCTATACATTCTAGACGTATAATAATTACAAAGACCTAATGCAAAATAATTTTGAATATCTGTGGAACAACCCCAATCCGCACCAGTATATTGCATTTGTGCAATATCGGTGCTTCCCCAGGAATATTCAGCTTTAACTGGATCGAGTGGACCTCTACAAGCTTTTTCATATTCAAATTCTGACATAGGTCTCAAAGCTGACCACTCTAAATAGCTTAACCAATGCTCTTGTCTTAAGGGAACGGGTAAACCTAAACCATCACAATCTTCATCATATATTCCATTATCATTTGCATCACATGCATAAACAGCAGGAGTTAAAGAAGTTGTAGAAACACCTGGTGTTTTAATCTCTATTCTATAACCCCAATTACACATATAACCTGTACCTTCAGGAGATGTTGGTGGAGTCGTATTCCAGTTCATATCTTGTTGTTTATGTAGTTGCTGATCATAAGACAAAGTATTAAGGAAAGATACGTACTGAGCACAAGTAATTTCATATTTCATACAATAAAAACTATTGTAACCAAAAGGATAGGTACTTGGTAAAGTAACTGACGATCCTAATTGTTGTTGATTACCATATTGAGCATTAGTCAAACTTGTAGTTGAACTTGTAATTTGTAATGGCTGGTTATTAGCATCACCAAAAACTTGATAATTATTATAATTACCATCCCCAATAAAGAAATTACCAGTTGGTACATTTACCATTTCCATTCCATATACACCAATATTATCTGCACCCACAGGAGCATCCAATGTTAATGTAATTGTTTCTTGAGTAATATTACCAATTCCAGCTGAGATTCTTCTTACGAAGACACCCGCATTATCAGAAACAGTATCCACTTGAAGAACTGTACCTGTTACTGATTGTCCACTTGTTGCTAATTGAGCATGTATCCATGGGCTTGAAGCACCACTTATACAAGTTTGTCTTTTTACGAAAATCCAAACAGCATCCCAATTTGATGGTCCTGTTGTAACGTACCAACTATTGTCCCATTTAATAGTAAAAGTAAGCGTGTTTCCACTAATTACTGGTGTTCCCACAATTAAATTATTTGCATGACTTTGAAAAGTGAAAGCTAGAAATAGAAGCGTAATTAAAGTTGTTTTTTTCATTTTAGTATTGATTTATTGGATATGTTATTAGTATTAAATTTATATATTTATTGCATGTCTCCAGCGGTAACAATAATTCCACCGCCGATATTTACAATAGTGGCAATAGCATAATTACCTGCTGTAGCGGTAAAATTATTTCTGTTTTTCATGGTCACTCCAGAACCTCCTGCAAAGTTAATTTTATTAGAGTCGGTGCTTTTTTGTAGTACCATACAATTGAATCCTAATGGCAAATCATTACTGAAAGTAATTGTAATTTCATTATTTGGATTACAAATCATTACTTTTCCTTTGAACTCCTCTGCATTAGAACTGTCAATAGTTAAGCTTGCTATTATTTCTGAACTGATTGCTGCATTTGCAGTAATTGAACCGCTTGTATTTACGTTAGTTACTGATGAATTTCCTAATTGGATGGTGTCGTTAGAATAAACGGTTGCTCCATTACCAATTGCCGTAGCATTTGTCAAATTATCTGAGCCTACATTTGCTCCATTTCCTAAAGCAGTATTTCCACTTCCACTAACATTAGCGACCAAAGTCCGATTTCCAATAGCTGTATTATTTGAGTTTTCATTATAAAATAAGGACTGATATCCAATGGCCGTATTAGAACTACCCGACTGATTATAATAAAGTGCAGATGAACCTACAGACGTGTTGTCATTACCTGACATACCAGCAGCAGCATACAGAGACTCAGACCCAACAGCTGTATTATTAGATCCTATATTGCCTCTTAGCGCACCCGTACCAAGTGCAGTATTGTAGTTTCCAGGCCCAGCACCCTTACCAATAGTTACTCCATTAACATTTAGATCAGAGTTAAAAGCCTTATTACCTGCGAATAATTGATTACCAGTAGTCACTACACCCCCATTATTTTCATCGGCTGGAGCAAGGTTTAATTCGCCTGCAGTAATAGAAGCACCATTTGCTGTTGATGAAGTACTAATAGCACCTACAGATGTGGAACTACCATTAGAAGTAGAACCATCAGCCATTAAAAATTCTGTAGCAGTACCTCCTGATTTGATAAAGGAACTAGCGGTTACTTCTGATGTAAATGATTTAGCACCTGCAACAGTTTGTGCTGTCGTTAAATCAACAAAGTTTTGAGTTGATGAACCTGTTCCACCATTATTCACTGATAAAGTTCCTGAAACACCTGATGTAAGATCTGTTGCAGGAGCAGTTGCTGCTTGTCCATATCCTTGGCCTATATTCCAATAACAATTTGTTCCATCATAATAAAAATTTAAAATATCTTGAGCACCTGCAGCTGTTGATAAAGCAATAGTTGTACTAGAAGCTGATCCCAGAACTTTATTAATTAGTGAAGGCAATGTGATTGTTCTTCCGCCAGTAGCATCTTGTGTGATCACTAAAGTTCCATAAGTACCAGCACTTGGTGTGGCAGAGAAACTTAAAGTACTGTTTTGGTCTAATGTTACAGATGCATTTAATCCATTAATAGGATCCCAAATTATGTCTGAACCAGAAACTAAAACTTGCGGTATAGATGCATAAAAAGGCGATGTAACACTTGTTGCAGTTAATGTAGTTGTATTAATAGTGTTTGTAGTAACTGTATCGGTAAAAGTTTTAGTCCCTGAAAATGTTTGGTCAGCAGTTGTTACAACACCTCCATTATTTTCATCTGCTGGAGCTAAGTTTAATTCGCCAGCAGTTATTGAGGCACCATTTAAATTTGCTATACTACTAATAGCACCAATAGTACTTAACCCAGAAACTCCCTGGATTCCTTGAGGGCCATCTGCACCCTGTGGACCAGTTAATCCAATTGGTCCTTGTGGTCCTGCTGCACCTTGTGTACCAGTTAATCCAATTGGCCCTTGTGGACCTGCTACACCTTGTGCACCAGTTAATCCAATTGGCCCTTGTGGTCCTGCTGCACCCTGTTCACCAGTTAATCCAATTGGTCCTTGTGGTCCTGCTGCACCTTGTGTACCAGTTAATCCAATTGGCCCTTGTGGACCTGCTACACCTTGTGCACCAGTTAATCCAATTGGCCCTTGTGGTCCTGCTGCACCCTGTTCACCAGTTAATCCAATTGGTCCTTGTGGTCCTGCTGCACCATTTGTTCCAGAACTAGCAGAATATAGAGCATAAGGCACAGCCGTAAAAGGTTGATTACTTATTCCTATGAAAGTGGTACATAATGCTTTAAAATCTATTTCAACAGCTAAGCTTTTTGGACTACCATTCCATATAATACTTCCAAAATTTGATGCAGAACCACCACTCGGAATACCCATTCCTATTATTGCATTCACCATTCCAAATTCATCTGTGGTAGTTTGTAAGTCCTCCTGATATTCAAGTGTTGTTCCTGAATAGATTATAAATCGTAAACAAACTTGTGTATTAATAAGTGGTGCTCTTTCGTTATTATAACCAGGGATATGGTCACCTTCAGGATTTAATATAACTGCTTGGTATGTTATACCATTAGTTTGTGCATAAATAACTGAACTTAAAAGAAGAACTAATAAAAGGTATATTTTTTTCATAACTATTTAATATTATTTGAACGTAAAATGAACACCAAATTGAATTTGATTGTTGTTGAAAGATAGTTTCTCATCTGTGTTGTTGGATAGATTGAAGCTTTTAGAATAGGCATATCCTAGGCTCAAGTATATATCATTATCAATATTATAACTAGCCGAAATACCTAACTTGTTTGTTATCCAAAATCCTGAGAATTCTTTTTGTGAAGAAAGATCAAAATACTCACCATTAATGACTTGTTTTCCATAGATGAGTGTTGAAATACCAAATCCACCATTAGCAGAAGCCTCAAATCCTCTTTTTTTAACAAGCGATACAGAGAAAGAATTTTGAACTCCAAGATATTGAGTATTCCATGAATAAGAACTCACAGTGTTACCAGCAATAGCATTGTATTCGTTTAAATTTAATCCAAAAGCATATTTTAATTTTTCGTTTTTTAGGGTCATTACATAACCAATCTCATAGAAATCACCAGTGCCGGCTTGTAAAACAGATGTATTGCTACTATTACTTTTATAATCATAATTTGTAAAATTTTTACCTGTTTGCAGGTAAACTTCCTGGGATTGAATTTTCTGAAAAGAGCAGAAAATTATAACTAAAATAAGTAGTTTTCTCATTATTTTTTTAGGATTTGTGTGTAGTATAAAAAGTTGGGTGCTGTTAAACGCACTAGGTAATTGCTTGAAGACAAATTGGGCAAATCAATTGATAATATATTTTCTGTAGCTTCTTTTTCTTGGGTCAAGATAAGTCTGCCGCGAATATCAAATAAACTAAAAGTTATAGTTTCTTTTACAGCTTGTGAAAACTGGAAATTAATATTAGATACAAAAGGATTAGGATAAGTAACTGTATTTATTGCAATAGAAGAGTTATTGTTGATGTATTTGCGCCAGAAACTTTGTTGAAATCCTTGACCGTAGATTTTACCCTCTCTGTTATAGTTGCCAATAACACTTTGCTGACCAATAGTTTGACTTACAAAAATACCGCTGGATACCTCTTTACTAGTTCCTTGTGAAGAGAGCATTTGATGGTGAAGTTTCTGAGCTTGAATATTTGAAGATGTTATTAAAAATAGAAGTAAAATTTTTTTCATGCGAATAAATATTTTTCAAATTAACAAAAAATATTTATTATAAATTAAAAAAATATGTTGGATATGTTTTTTTTAAAATAATTAACACGGAATGATTTTTATAAACATACTGAAATTCAAATTAATATGTTCTTTCGTTTAATTAGTTTGTGATGTATATTTATAATCAATTCGAGTAGCTATAAATAGAAAAAAATCAACACATTTTGTATTTCTTGTTTACTGCAGAAAAGAAACCAGAACTACAATTTTTAATAATTAAGTCTAACTATTGAAGTTGCTAATTAAAAAGCAATATCTTTGCAGGCTTATCTTTTTTTAATATCATGCGATTACATCGAAATTTAGTTTACACTACCATTGACTCTTTGAACGCAATCTTCAACGAAGGAGAATATGCCGATAAAGTGGTAGCTCGCGCCTTAAAGAAAGACAAACGCTGGGGAAGTTCCGATAGAAAATTTGTTGCTGAAACCATCTATGAAATAGTTCGTTGGAAAAGACTTTACATGGAAATTGCTGATGTAAAAGAACCTTTAAATCGCGATCAATTGTGGAGAATATTTGCGGTTTGGGCTGTATTACGTGGTTATACCATTCCAGACTGGAGACAATTGGAAGGAACACCGGAACGCAAAATTAAAGGCCGATTTGATGAGTTATCTAAAATCAGAAAAATGCGAGAATCTATTCCAGATTGGATGGATGAAATGGGTACAAAAGAACTGGGTGAAGAAGCTTGGACTAAAGAAATCGCTGCTCAAAACAAACAAGCGCAAGTTATTCTTCGTGTCAATACATTAAAAACCAATAAAGAACAACTACGTGCCATTTTAATGGATTTGAATATTGAAACCGAGTTTTTAAAAGACCAACCCGATGCACTGGTTTTAAAAGAAAGAGCCAATGTTTTCTTAACCGATGCTTTCAAAGAAGGATTATTTGAAGTACAAGACGCTTCTTCTCAATTAGTAGCTGCATTTTTGGATGTTCAACCAGGAATGAGAGTGGTAGATACATGTGCAGGCGCAGGCGGAAAAACATTACATATGGCTTCATTAATGCAGAACAAAGGTCAATTAATTGCTATGGATTTATATGAAAGTAAATTGAAACAATTAAAATTAAGAGCCAAAAGAAACGGTGCTTTTAATATTGAATATAGAATTATTGATAGTACGAAAGTCATTAAAAAACTCCATGAAAAAGCAGATAGAGTATTAATTGACGCACCTTGTAGTGGATTGGGAGTTTTGAAAAGAAATCCAGATGCAAAGTGGAAATTGCAACCTGAATTTATTGATAATATAAAGAAAGTACAAGCGGAAGTTCTAGAAAATTATTCTAAAATTGTAAAACCTGGTGGAAAACTAGTTTATGCTACCTGTTCTGTTTTGCCTTCTGAAAATCAAGAACAAATCAAGAAGTTCTTAACTACAGAAATAGGTAAAAGTTTTACCTTCATTAAAGATACCAAGATTCTTGCCCAAGACACAGGATTTGATGGGTTTTATATGGCGTTATTAGAACGAAAACAAGATAATTAATAAACAACAAATGAAAAAAATATTTACATTTCTATTAGTCCTAAATATAGCGATTGCTTTTTCCCAGTCTGGCGCTCCTAAAAGTCCTTACTATAATGGATTTAATTGGACTTTAACTGGTACAAATTTAAAAGTTGCTTTAGAGACAAAGATTATCGATACACATTCCAATTATTTGATTTATACACCAGATGTTTGGAATGCGCTCAAACAAGTAGATTTAGACCCTTCAAATTCTTCAAATGTACTTTTGATGTATGGATGGGAAAACGGAACGGATGCTGATATAACAAATGATCATTCCAGAAATAAAGATAGTAATAGTGGAAATAACGGCGATTGGAATAGAGAACACATTTTTGCACAATCACTTGGAAATCCAGATTTAGGACAGTTTGAACCGGGTGCAGATGCACATATGCTTAGAGCTTGTGATGTTCAAAGAAATAGCAATAGAGGAAATAAACTCTATGCTGCTGGCACAGGAAACTCAGGCGATGTAGGTAATCATTGGTATCCTGGAGACGAATGGAAAGGGGATGTTGCTAGAATTATAATGTATATGTATTTACATTATGGAGATCAATGCCTTCCTACTTATGTTGCTGCGGGAACAACTACTTCAAGTGATGCTAACATGGTTAACCTTTTGCTACAATGGAATGCTGAAGATCCAGTTTCACAATATGAAGATAACAGAAACGATTATTTAGGCGGAACACCTAATCCCAATAATTATAAGCAAGGAAATAGAAATCCATTTATTGACAATCCTTATTTGGCTACTTTAATTTGGGGCGGCCCAATAGCACAAAACAGATGGCCAAATACTCCTCTATCTTCATCAGCCTATGATTTAGAAAATAGTATTTCAATTTATCCAAATCCATCTAATAGTATACTAAATATTCAATCTGTTATTTCATTGGAGGAAATAGATTTAATCACTATTAATGGGCAAGTTATCCAGCAAATTAAAAACCCTATTTTTGACAATAACAACTACTCAATTAGTAATTTACCTAAAGGATTCTATTTTTTAAAATTGTCATCAAACAAAACTTCGATAACCAAAAAGGTATTTATTAACTAAAATTATAAATCAAAAAATTAGTACTTTAAACTCTATTGAAATTCAATAGAGTTTTTTATTTAATAAAGTTCTAATAATTAAAAGTGATAAAAAGAATTGAAAAACATTGATTTTCTTTGAATTTTTAGTGCTTCTTTACTATCTTTCGCCCTCATAAAGTGTAACCCTTAAAACATTTATAAAATGTTAGAAGAAAAGAATGATAACCTGCTTAATGCAGATGGAAGCTTAGAAAACGAGTCACATAATGTGATTCCTACTGAAAATCAAGAAATTATTGACCTTGTTCAAGAAAAAATAGCCGACACAATTGATGAAAGCGAACAAGAACAAGTAGTAGAAACTCCTGTAAAGGAAGTACTTGAAAATTTTGCTGATGTTGAAAAAGACTCGAGCATTAGCGAACAGATACAACAAATTCAAAATGAGGAAGTTGTTGAAGCCAAGGTAGCTGTTTTAACAGAAGAACTTACAGAAGATGAAATTGAATTAGCCACAGAAAAACGTGAACTAGTTGAAGAAACTATTGAAGAATTTACTATATCAAAAACAATTGAAAAGATTGAGGAAGATGTTGATGATATTTTACCTGAAGCAGAATCTGAAAGAATAGAAGAAGTAGAACAAACTGAAAATGAATCCGTGATAAGTGCCATTGAGGACGCAAATGCGGAAGAAAGCGAAGACGAATCATTAAAAGAACGTCATGATATTCCAATGTTGGAGTATGAAACTCTTTCAATGGAACAACTAGTAAAAGAGTTGACTACTTTAGTTGCTGTAGAAAAGTTAATGTCTGTTAAAGACCATATAGAAGAACTTAAAAAATCATTCTTATCTAAATATTATCTTTTCATTGATGAGAAGAAAGAAGAATTCCATACAGAAAATCCAGATAATACTGAAGATTTTCATTATAATTTTCCTTTAAAAGGGAAATTTGATCAACTCTATTCTCAATATAGAGATAACAAAAACACACATTTCAAAAGTCTTCAAAATGATTTAAAAGCTAATTTAGAAAATAGATTAGCCATAGTTGAAGAATTAAAAAGTCTTATTCAAAGTCAAGATAACATTCCAGTTACCTTAAAGAAATTTAATGATATTAGAGATAGATGGAAAGTAGCTGGTCCTATACCGAAGGATAAATATAATCATGTTTGGAACAATTATCATTTCCATTTAGAAAATTTCTACGATATTCTTCATTTGGACAGAGAAATAAGAGATTTAGATTTCAAACATAATTTAGTTCAAAAACTAAAAATAATTGAGCGTGTTGAAGAATTAATACATGAAGAAGATATCAATAAAGCTTTTCGTGAATTACAAGATTTACACCGCATTTGGAAAGAAGAAATTGGACCTGTTTCAAGAGAAAATCGTGAAGAAATTTGGAATAAATTCAGTGAATTGACAAAAAAAATGCACGATAAACGTGAGGTTTTATTTGAGCAACTTCGAGAGGTTGAAACTGCAAACCTAGAGAAGAAAAAAGATATTATTGCAAAAATAGAAATTTTAGCGCAAGAAAAAGTAAACTCTCACTCTGCTTGGTTAGGTCAAATGGAAAAAGTTGAAGTTTTACGAAATGAATTTTTAAAAACCGGAAAAGTACCTTCAGAAGTTAATGAACAAACTTGGACAGATTTCAAAAACGCCGTTAGAAACTTTAATTCATTAAAAAATTCATTCTATAAAGACATTAAGAAAGAACAAAATGACAATCTTTTTAAGAAAGAAGCATTAGTAGCAAAAGCCAATGAATTAAAAGTAAGTACAGACTTTGCTAATACAACACCATTGTTCAAACAAATTCAAGAAGAATGGAAGTCTATTGGACATATTCCTAGAAAATTTTCTGATAAACTTTGGACAGATTTTCGTGCAGCATGTAACGAATATTTTGACAAATTAAAAGAACAAAAGAATGAAGCTAACGCTGAAGAAGTTGAAGCTTTTGATAAGAAAAAAACTTATATAGAAACTTTAAAGTCATTTGAACTTGTTGGAGATCATAAAGCTGATTTAGATGCTATCAAGTTACACATAGAAACATGGAAAAGTTTTGGCAAAGTTCCTTTTGCTCGTAGACACATCGAAGGAAAATTCAATAAAATTTTAGACGCCTTTTTTGAAAAACTTAGCTTGAGCAAAAAAGACAATGAAATGGTGCGTTATGCTAACAAACTTGATCATTTAGCTAGTACAGATAGCAGGAAATTAGATAATGAAAAAGTATTTATAATTCGTAAAGTTGATGAAGTACAAGCTGAAATATTCCAATTAGAGAATAATATTCAATTTTTTGCTAAAGCCAAAGCAGATAATCCTATGGTAAAAGAAGTATTAAAGAATATTGAACTTAAAAAAGAAGAATTAGTTATACTAAAAGACAAGCTAAAACAACTGAGAAACTTACAATCTGAATAAATAAAAAAGTCCTGAATAATCGGGACTTTTTTACTTTAGTAATTTAGAAGCTAAGAGATAAATTACTGCCATTCTAATAGCCACTCCATTTTCAACTTGATCAAGTATTACTGATTGTTGAGAGTCCGCCACATCTGAGGTAATTTCTACTCCACGATTAATTGGACCTGGATGCATAATTACAATCTCTTTTTTAAGAGAATCTAATAATGCTTTATCAACCCCATATTGCATTGTATATTCTCTAGTAGAAGGAAAATAATTCACATCCATTCTTTCGTTTTGAACGCGTAACATATTTGCAGCATCACACCATTCAAGAGCTTTTCTTAAATTTGGTTCTACTGAAACTCCAATACTTTCAATGTATCTTGGAATTAATGTTTTTGGACCACATACTTTAACTTCTGCACCTTGCAACTGAAGTGCATAAATATTTGAGAGCGCTACACGTGAATGTAAAATATCACCCACAATAACAACCTTCTTTCCTCCTACTTCACCTAATTTTTCTTTTATAGAATAGCAGTCGAGTAAGCCTTGAGATGGATGTTCGTGTGATCCATCCCCTGCATTTATGATGCATGCTTTTACATTTTGTGATAAAAAATAAGCTGCTCCAGGATTAGCATGACGCATGACAACCATATCAACTTTCATAGCTAAAATATTGTTAACCGTATCAATTAAAGTCTCCCCTTTTTTAACAGATGATTGTGATGCTGAAAAACTAATTATATCGGCAGAAAGACGTTTTTGAGCTAATTCAAAGGAAAGTTTTGTTCTTGTACTATTTTCAAAAAAGATATTGGCAATAGTGACATCTCGCAAAGAAGGCACTTTTTTAATGGGTCTATTAATGACTTCTTTGAAATAATCAGCGGTTTCAAAAATTAAGTTGATGTCTTCCTTTTTGAGATATTTAATGCCTAATAAATGGTTAACTGATAGTTCGGACATTTTAATGGTAAGTTGTGTGTTGTATCTTTTTATGTTTTATTTTCATTTCCTTTTTCCCTTAAATTAAATATACGGCATCTTCTCCCTCTTTTTCATTCCAAGAAACTATTACTTTTTCATCATTAATAGCATCGACTTGTCTTCCACGATAATCTGGTTGTATGGGTAAATGACGGCTAAATCTTCTGTCAATTAATACTAATAATTCTACTTCAGAGGCTCTTCCAAAAGATTGAATGGCAGTTAATGCTGCATTGATACTTCTTCCTGTGAAAAGAACATCATCAATAAAAACAACTTTTTTGTCTTCAATTAAAAAATCTATTTGTGTTTCGTGAGCTTCCAATTGTTTTTCGCCACGACGGAAATCATCACGAAAAAAAGTAATATCTAAAAATCCCAATTTCACTTCTTTAATATGATAATCGTTTTCTAGTAAAGCCTTAATTCGATTAGCAAGATAAGTGCCTCGAGGCTGTATACCAATTAAAACAGTGTTAGAAAAATCGAGATGATTTTCGATTAACTGACAAGCCAAACGATGGAGTATGATATTGACTTCTTTGGAAGTGAGCAATACTTTTTGACTCATAGTAATGTTGTTTGGATTGCAAATATATAATTTTTATCGTAGAATTATAAAATATTAATTCCTAATAGTATGAAATCGATAATAAGATATAATTTAATGATTTCACCCTATCTTAATGTAAACATTTGTCCCAAATTAATATAGAAATGACAATTAGATTAAGTAATATAGAAAATTTTACCCCATTTGGCTTTCACAATTAGTAATTAGAGTTATATAATACACAGATAATTTAACTAAAATTCCTCCTCTTTTAATATCAATATTACTAATTGATAATCGCATAAAATGTTATCTATAACAGATTTCATATTTATTTTCTACTACGGGTTTTGGCATTGGTTCGTTGTCTGCTTAGTGTTACTATAACTATTATAGCTCTGCTGAAATAGGATTTGTAGACCAATCAAATCCTAATTTTGAATTCATTACCTTTGGGGCAAATTAAAGAATTTAATGGGCACTTTCGAGCAGTTTAACCTTCCAAAATCATTACAAAAAGCCATTGATAACCTTGGGCTTACCACCCCAACTCCGATACAGGAGAAATCCTTTTCGGTGATTATGTCGGGTCGCGATATGATGGGGATTGCACAAACAGGAACGGGTAAAACCTTTGCCTACTTATTACCAATCCTAAAACAATGGAAGTTTGTCGCTACAGACACGCCACGTGTTATGATACTAGTACCAACAAGAGAATTAGTTGTACAAGTAGCTGCTGAGGTTGAAAAACTTACGGAATTCATGTCGGTACGAACCTTAGGAGTCTATGGCGGTGTAAACATAAATACTCAAAAGAAAGCCGTTTATGAAGGGATAGATGTACTAGTAGGAACACCTGGACGTGTGATGGACTTAACACTCGATAATGTTATTCGGTTTGATAGTTTACAGAAACTGGTAATAGACGAATTTGACGAGATACTGAACCTTGGATTTCGTACCCAAGTGACTTCTATATTGACTATGCTTAAAAATAAGCGACAGAACATTCTTTTCTCAGCTACTATGACTGATGAAGTAGATGAAATGCTCGAAGAGTATTTTGATTTCCCTGAAGAAGTTTCTTTAGCACCAAGTGGAACGCCTCTTAATCAAATAGAACAATTGGGCTATAAAGTTCCTAACTTCTTGACGAAAGTAAACCTTATTCTTGACTTGCTTAAACAAGAAGATTTTGAAAGAGTATTACTTTTTGTCAACAATAAAAAGACAGCCGATTTACTAGCGGATAAGATTGAAGAGTTCTATCCAGAGCAATTTGGAACAATACACTCTAACAAATCGCAAAACTATCGTTTGCAAACTATGTCCTCGTTTCAAGCAGGAGAAATCAGAGGTATAGTGACTACAGATGTTATGGCGAGAGGGTTAGACATTTCTGACATTACACATGTAATCAATGTAGAGTTTTCTGAAATTCCAGAACAATACATTCACCGTATCGGTAGAACCGGTCGTGCTGACAAATCAGGGATTGCGATTAGTTTAATTAGTCCAAGAGAGGAAGAAATAATGATTGAGGCAGAATTACTAATGGAAAAAGAGCTTACGTTTCTGCCTCTACCAGCTACTGTAGAAGTGGCAATACGTTTGTTAGAATTTGAAAAAGACAAAAAACAACAAATGAAGTTCTTACTGAAAAAGCCTAAACTGGAAGGTGGTGCTTCGTTTCATGAAAAGATAGAAAAGAACAAGAAAGTGAATCTTGGTGGTCCATCGAAAACTAAAAAAAAGACTGGGACTTCTGTCAATAGAAACATCTTAAAAAATAGAGCAGCGAAGCGAAAGAAGAAATAATTGATAATTGATAATTGATAATTGACAATTGATTGCTATTTTTGATAAATTTTAAATAAATGCAATTTAAACATCCAGAAATTCTATATTTCTTATTTTTATTGGTACTACCAATTTTGGTGCATTTATTTCAATTACGACGTTTTAAGAAAGAATATTTTACCAACGTACAATTCCTTAAAGAATTATCAATTCAAACCCGAAAGAGCTCAACCATCAAAAAATGGTTGTTGCTTTTCACTCGTTTATTACTCCTAGCCTGTCTGGTTTTTGCCTTTGCCCAACCTATTTTCTCTGCTAAGGAAAGCAAGAAAAACTCAAATGAAATGTATATCATATTGGACAATTCCTTTAGTATGCAAGCCAAAGGTAAGAAAGGAGAATTGCTGAAACGAGCAGTGCAAGACTTACTAGAACACACACCCGAAGCACAGAACTTTTCTCTAATCACCATTTCCGATAACTACTGGAATACGGATATCAAAACTTTACAAAAGGATTTGCAAGACCTGAAATATAGCGCCACACCCTTTAGATTAGATAATTTGATTGCTAAAGTGAATGCTAGAAAATCGGCTTTCAATAAGGACATAGTTGTCATAACTGATGCCGTGGGACTAAAAACCAATCATAGCAAAAGTTTCAGAAAAGAAGACAATGTATATTTTGTTATTCCAAAAGCGGAGCAAAAGAACAACATTGCGATTGATAGCGTTTTGATTAAACAAACCTTAGATAGTTTTTATGAAATTGGAGTGAAAATTTCTGCTAATGGTGAGGACTTCAAAGATATTCCGATAGCACTTTACAATAACAATAAACTAACAGCAAAGACAATGCTTAGCTTTGAGATCAATTCTAAAACTGTAAACTTTACTATTCCTAAGCAAAGTTTTCACGGCTATGTTACTTTGAACGATAAAGGATTAGCTTATGATAATACGTATTTCTTTACTATATCTAAACCCAATAAAACGAATATTATTAGCATTGGCAATACTGACAAAAGTAACTTCTTAGCTAAGATATATACTAGTGATGAGTTTGCTTATAACAACTTCCCTTTAACGAACTTGGATTATAACTTAATTGAAAAACAAGATGCAATAGTCTTGAATGAACTGTCAGACATTCCTCAAGCGTTACAAACCACATTAAAGTCCTTTGTGTCCAAAGGCGGTAACATGGTTATTATTCCAGGAGAAAATACTAATGTTACCAAAACGAATGAATTCTTGGCTAATTTTGGCGCTATTCAATTAAAAGCAATTACAACTGGAGATAAGAAAGTAACTAAAATTAATTTTAATCATCCACTCTTCAATACCGTTTTTGAAAAGAAAATAGATAACTTTCAATATCCATCAACTAAAAATTCTTTTGGCATCAATAGCTCCTCGCCTACCATATTGAGTTATGAAGACCTTAGTGCTTTTTTGACTTCAGTAGCAAATCCGTTGTCCTCAGTTTATCTTTTTGCAGCACCTATCAATAAAACTAATAGTAATTTCCAAAATTCGCCTTTAATTGTGCCCACCTTTTACAAAATGGCACAAAATTCTCAAAAGACTGGAGTTAATGCATTAGTGATTGGTGAAAATCAACCTTTTGTTGTGGATGCTTTGTTGTCAAAAGATGAAATTCTTAGTGTAAAGAACAAAACAGAAAGTTTTATTCCAGTACAACAGTTATTAAATACCAAAGTAAAAATGACATTTAATGATAACCCAACTGATGCTGGAAATTTTGGTATCTTTAACGGAGCTAATTTAGTGCAGAACATAAGTTTTAATTATATTAGAACCGAAAGTAATATTGGATTAGTTAATAATGATATAGCTGCTAATTTCAAAAAAATTGACGATATAGAAACGGTATTTAACACTATTCAAACCGATAGAACCGATACACAAATCTGGAAATGGTTTGTGATGCTAACCTTACTCTTTATACTACTAGAGCTACTCATTCTAAAATTTGTAAAATGAATATAATCATTAAACAAGCCACAATTATAGACCCACAGAGTCTTTATCATCTGCAAACTGTTGATATTAAAATAACCAATGGAATTATTGAGGCAATTGATAAATCAATCACAAACAACACAACGCACCAAGAGTTCCGAAAGGATGGCTTACATGTGTCACAAGGTTGGTTTGATACTAGTGTTTCACTTGGTGAACCAGGACTTGAAGATAGAGAAACCATAGCAAATGGATTGGAAGTTGCTGCCAAAAGCGGATTTACAGGCATTGCATTACAACCCAACTCCTATCCTATCATTGATAATCAATCGCAAATACATTTTGTTAAACAAAAAGCTGCTAATTCTGCTACTGAATTATATCCGATTGGCGCACTAACTAAAGAAAGTGAAGGCAAAGATTTAGCCGAACTATTTGACATGAAAAATGCTGGTGCTGTGGCTTTTGGTGATTATGGTAAGAGTATAGCAAATGCTAATTTGTTAAAAATTGGACTACAATATGTACAAGATTTTGATGGCTTAGTTTTGGCTTTTAGTCAAGATGATAACATCAAAGGGAATGGTGTTGCCAATGAAGGTTTTGTTTCTACTAGATTAGGATTGAAAGGCATACCTAATTTAGCCGAAGAACTTATAGTTGCCCGTAATTTATTCTTATTGGAATATACTGGAGGTAAAATGCATATACCTACTATATCTTCAGCCAAATCGGTTGCTTTGATAAGAGAAGCAAAAGTTAAAGGTTTGCAAGTAACTTGTAGTGTTGCTGTGCATCATTTAGTGATGACTGATGAAAAACTAGACGGTTTTGATACACGTTATAAGACATCTCCTCCTTTAAGAACAGAAACAGATAGAAAAGCTTTGCTCGAAGGAGTTTTGGACAATACCATTGATTGCATTACTAGTGATCATAATCCGATTGATATTGAACATAAGAAAATGGAATTTGATTTGGCAAAGACTGGAACAATAGGATTAGAAAGTGCTTTTGGTGCGTTGTTAACTGTCTTGCCATTAGATAAAATTATAGAAAAATTAACTTTAGGTAAAAGTATTTTTGCTATTAAAAATGAAAGCATTAATAAAAAAAACAAAGCAAATATAACTTTATTTTCTACTGAAGATACTTGGACTTTTACTAAAGATAACATACTCTCAAAATCGAAGAATTCTGCTTTCCTAGGACAAAAAATGAAGGGAAAAGTAATTGGAATTTATTGTAACGGAAAATTAATCATCAATGGATAAAAAAACTATAAGCGAAGGTAAATCAATAGCTATTACTAGTTATATTTTATTAATAGGAGTTTTGATTGCGCTTTCGATGAATTCAGAAAATAAAAATAAATTTGCTTCATTTCACATTAGACAAGGTATAGGACTAACAATAACTTTCATTTTACTAGGTGTTTCTATTAGCTTTTTTGAGAGTATTTATTTGGCTTCATCGATGTGGATTTTTATTTTAGTACTTTCAATGTACGGTTTATTTACTGCCGCTACAGGAAAAACTACTCCTATACCTTTATTAGGTCATTTTTTTCAAAAAACGTTCAAAAGTTTATAATGAATTTATCGTTACATCATATCGTTAGAGAACCGAAAATAAAGAAAGACAAAAACCCTTTACTCCTATTGCTGCATGGCTACGGTAGTAATGAAGAAGATTTGTTTTCATTTACTACTGAACTACCTGACGAATTTTATGTTATTTCTGCTCGTGCACCCTTTGATATGATGCATGGTTGTTATGCTTGGTATGCCATAAATTTTGATGCAGATGAAAATAAGTTTTCAGACATTAGTCAAGCTAGAACTTCTCGAGATATTATTGCCGACTTCATAGATGAATTGGTTTCAAATTATAATATTGACGCTACTAATGTTACACTAATTGGTTTCAGTCAAGGAAGTATTTTGAGTTATGCCGTAGCCTTGTCATATCCTGAAAAAGTTCAAAGAGTGGTTGCTATGAGTGGCTATCTAAACACTGAAATTGCTGTTGATGATTATAAAGAAAATGATTTTAGCTCTTTAAAAATCTTTGCTTCTCATGGCATTGTAGATCAAGTTATTCCTATAGCATGGTCTCGTAAATCAATTCCTGTTTTTGAAAGTTTAGGTATCGAAATTGTATATAAAGAATATCCTGTAGGACATGGTGTGGCACCACAGAATTTCTTTGATTTTAAAAATTGGTTACAATTATAAAACAAGAAAGCTCTTTAAATAAAACTGTCAAAAAAGTTAGACACTATTTAGGATATTTATTTAAAAAATAAATACTAAAAACTAAAACTATAAGGTTATTTTTATTACAATTTATAAAATTATTAATTCAATTCTTCAGGGTATAAATAAGTACTTACTACTTCAAAAGAAATGGTTTGGTCATCGTTTACAAAATACTTAAGTATCGCTTCTCCCCATAGTTTACCATTACTATAGTCAGCTATTATCCATCGATGGTTGAGCAATTTTATTTTATTGATAATGAATTTTTGTTCACCCATTTTTACTTGATCAGTATATTTATTGCCTTCTACATCATCGTTGAAAGTTAATAATGCTTGTTTTACTTTTTCATCAAAAGCTTTTAAATCATTTTGATTTAAATAGTTTTGAGCTCTATCATTATATTCTAAAGAGAAATAATCTGCATCGTACAATTTGTTCGATAAATTTGTGATGCTATCCTTCAACTTTTTATTTGATTCGGTCAATGGTTTTAGTTCTCCCGCTTCTTTAGCAGTGAAATATTTATAGGTATAAATATTCATTAAAAGAGCAATAATGAACAGGTAAAGAAATAATGATTTTTTCATTTTTAAATTATAATTTTCAAATTGTCATAGGCCAAAAAAACATTCTCTGGCAACTTTTTTTGTACTTCCTTGTGAAAACCTAGAAGATGACTAATATGAGTTAAATAGGCAACCTCTGGTTTTACCAAATGTATAAAATCTAATGCTTCTTGCAAACTAAAATGAGAATGGTGTGGTTCTTCCCGCAAAGCATTTACTACCAATACCTTCACGTTTTTTAACTTTTCTAATTCAGTAACTTCTATTAATTTTACATCCGTTAAATATGCAAAATTCTGAATTCTATAACCGAAAACTTGTAGGTTTCCATGATTAGCGTTGATTGGTATAATAGTAGTATTATTGATACTAAAATCTTGATTATTATATACCTCAAAAACTTTTACATCTGGAGCTCCTGGATATTTATTTTCAGATTCAAAAATATAGTCAAAGCGTTTTTTTAAATTCTCAATTACTCTAGTGTGAGCATAAATTGGAATATCTTTTTTTTGTTTAAAGAAAAAGGGTCTTATATCATCTAGACCTGACGTATGATCGGCATGTTCATGAGTAAAAAGGATAGCATCTAGTTTTGTGCATTCCGAAATCAACATTTGTTGTCTAAAATCGGGTCCACAATCTATAACCACTGAATTATTCTCCCATGTAACCCATACAGAAACTCTCAAACGTTTATCTCTAGAGTCAGAACTTTTACAGACAGGATGATCGCTACCTATAACTGGAATACCTTGTGATGTGCCAGTTCCTAGAAAATATATTTGCATAGTAGCATGGTTTATAAAGTGAATAAATCTAAAGATTAACTTTAAAATTTATTAATTACAAAAATAGGTTAAATTATCTTTTAATAAAATGCCAATTTTGTTAACTTTGCAAAGTATACTTAATCCTACAATGGACAATATTGTGTCAAACATCAAAATTAAAGGCGATAAAGCAATAGAACAGATTCCTGCAATAAAGGACAAAGCTTTGCGTATAAACCTAAATGATAATATTTACGGAACTTTTGCTGAGATTGGCGCTGGTCAAGAAACAGTAAGACATTTTTTTAGATCGGGCGGCTCTTCTGGAACTATTGCAAAAGCAATGTCAGCCTATGATAAAGATTTTAGTGATGCCATTTATGGTGTAGAAGAAGATGGTCGTTATGTAACCGAAAGTCGATTAAAAAAAATGCTGACGCATGAAGTTGATTTAATTGAAAAGCGTTTAGACCGAGAAAAACATCCTAATAAAATATTTTTTAGTTATGCTAATACCGTTGCTACAATTGATTTTGCTAAACAATTTAAAGGTCACGGTTGGGTTGGAATAAAATACCAAGTAGAACCAGATGAAGAATATAATGAAATCACACTTCACATTCGGTTTAAAGAGACCGACGCTAAATTACAACAAGAAACATTAGGTATATTAGGTGTTAACTTAATTTATGGTGCCTTTTATAAGTATAATGACCCAAAAAAGTTACTTCGTTATTTATATGATCATTTAGATAAAGACCAATTAGAAATTGATACCATAAACTTTTCTGGTCCACGATTTGAAAATGTGGACAATCGATTGATGAGTTTACAATTAGTTAAAAATGGTATGACCGATGCAGTAATGTTTGGTCCAGATGGAAAGAACATATTGCCTGCTGCCATTTTATACAAGAAAAACATACTGGCCTTGAGAGGAAGTTTTAGACCAGTAACTCAGGTGAATATGGACATGTATGAAAAATCTTTAAAGATGTTTCTAGATGAAAGTAAAGTTGAAAAAGATAATGCTTTAGTAATTTTTGAAATTACCTTATCCAACTTGCGTTCTGAAGGAGAAATTGATGAAAGAGATTTTATGGACAGAGCTGAACTTTTATGTTCCCTAGGTCAAACAGTAATGATATCAAATTTCCAAGAATACTACAAAGTAGTTGAGTATTTCTCTAGTTATACCAAAGCACGTATGGGATTAGCCATGGGAGTAAATAATTTGGTAGATATTTTTGACGAAAAATATTACCGTCACTTAAGTGGTGGAATATTAGAGGCGTTTGGAAAATTATTCTATCGTGATTTAAAAGTTTTCTTGTATCCAATGGAAGATGAAAACGGCGATATCATCACTTCTCAAAACTTGAAAGTACACCCACGTATGAAAGAATTGTATAAATTCTTTGCTTATAACGGTAAAGTAGTTGATATAACTGATTTTGATAAAGAACACCTAAAAATCTTCTCTAGAGAAGTATTAAAAATGATTAGCAGCGGTGCACCTGGTTGGGAAAAATTGTTACCCGATGGTATTAGTGAAATCATAAAACAACACCATTTATTTGGTTATGATCCTAATAAAGTACTGCAAAAAATATAATAAGAAAAGCCAAGATATCTTGGCTTTTCTTATTTATTACAATTATTTCAAAATTTGTGCAGCGTGATTTTTTGTTTTTACCTCTGTAATAACTTCATCTATAACACCTTCTTCGTTTATGACAAATGTTGTTCTATGAATACCATCATATTCTTTTCCCATGAATTTTTTTGGTCCCCAAACTCCAAACGCTTGAATAACTGACTTGTCTTCATCAGCTAACAAAGGGAAAGGAAACTCAAATTTATTTTTAAAATTAGCCTGTGCCTTTGCATTATCTGCACTTACACCTAGTAGAGCATAATTATTGATCTTAAATCTTTCAAAATTATCTCTTAAATCACAAGCCTCTGCAGTACAACCTGGAGTGTTAGCTTTTGGATAAAAAAATACCACTAACTTTTTACCTTTATAATCAGTTAAAGTGTGAATGTTACCGTCTTGATCTTTTCCAGAAAAACTAGGAGCTTTATCTCCTTTTTTTAATGTTTTCATTTTATTTTTGTTTAAATAGTTTAAAGTCTAACTTTGTATCAAGTTATTTGTTTCAAAATATAAAAATACAAAAATGACCAAACACGAACGTGCAACATTTGTTATAAATACGTTAAAAGATTTTTATCCAGAAATCCCTATACCTCTTGATCACAAAGACCCCTATACTTTATTGATAGCTGTATTACTCTCTGCTCAATGCACTGATGTTCGTGTTAATCAAATTACTCCGCTCCTATTTGCTAAAGCTGATAACCCGCATGATATGATAAAACTGACTATTGAGGAAATCAAGGAAATTATTCGCCCTTGTGGATTATCACCGATGAAGTCGAAGGGAATACATGGCTTATCTGAGATTTTAATAAATGAACATAATGGCCAAGTACCCCAATCTTTTGAAGCTTTAGAAAGATTACCAGCTGTTGGTCATAAAACAGCAAGTGTAGTCATGTCACAAGCATTTGGTGTGCCAGCATTTCCTGTAGATACTCATATTCATCGTTTAATGTATCGTTGGAATTTAACAAATGGCAAGAATGTAAAACAAACCGAGAAAGATGCTAAAGCTATATTTCCAAAAGAACTATGGAATAATTTGCATCTTCAAATTATTTGGTATGGAAGAGAATATTCACCAGCGCGTGGTTGGGATTTAGATAAAGATATTATCACCAAAACTATTGGAAGAACAACGGTTTTAAATGAGTATTATAAAAAAATATCCCGATGATTTATCGGGATATTTACTAATTAGCAAAAGTTTCGAAGTTCATACTACCTACTTTAATAATACTCAATGCACAAGAATATTGAAGTAATAATCGTATCGTTTCTTTTTTTGGTAACATTGTTTTTTTTGCTAAATTTTTTTTAGAGTAAAGTTTTGCCATATAAATAATCCATTTAGTTTGATTCTTTATATAGTAACGCAAAAAAAAATGTTTTATTGTTTAAGTTGGTAAATAAATTTTATTTTTATCTATCACTTTTCTTAAATTAGTTATAGCATAACGCATTCTTCCTAAAGTTGTATTAACGCTAACACCCGTAAAATCAGCTATTTCTTTAAAACTCATATCTAAAAAATAACGCATCATTATCACCTCTTTTTGGTCGTGAGGAAGCTTTTCTATAATTGCTTTCAAGTCAATATTTATTTGTTCTTTAATTAATCTTTTCTCTACATTTAGTGAGTTATCAGAAATTCTATAAAAAACAGACAAATCATCAGTGTCTCTATCTAAAGGCATTTTTTTGTCGTTACGAAATTTATCAATAATTAGATTACTTGCAATGCGCAAAACCCATGATAAAAATTTACCTTCTTCGTTGTAATATTTTTTTGATTTTAGAGTATGAATTACTTTAAAAAAAGTTTCTTGAAATATATCTTCAGTAATATCTCTATTAGATACTTTGGAATAGATATAACCATATATTTTTGATTGGTGTCTGTTGACCAAAATTGCAAGTGCATCTTCGTTACCAGCAACATACTTATCAACTAATAAAGCGTCAGGGAGATCTAATTTTGCCATAAAATTACCTTTTAGTTTAATTTAAAAAACGAGATTTTTTTTCTAAAAAGTAGTTTTAATGTATAGGCGACTGTTAAATATGATTATATTATAGCCAAATATAGCATAATATTTTCTTTATAAACAAATAAAATTTTAAAATTTAACACTTTTGACATCAAATAGTTTTGTACTCAACACTTTTAGAGTAATTATTTTTTAAAAATAAATTATAGCATTTATCTAGTCAAAATGCCTCCTTTATACTGTATTTGAGTAACAGGAGTACCATTCCAAGAAGCACCTCCTACAGGGTAGTTACTAAAAACAGATAGCGGAATAAATACACTTCTCCACTGACCACGAACCAAAACCTCATTTCCACCTGTATTATTAATGGTATACCTTGGTTCATTAGCACTACCGCAACAAGGAGCTTGGGGATCTATAACAAAAAACTCGATTTTATTAGTAGTAGTTGCATAGTAATTAAAATGTACATAATTATATTTTGGAACACCGGCAGAAATTTCTTCAGTTAAATTTACAGAATCAAAACGAGGACCATAAAAAGTTAGATTAGTTAGCTTTGCTGTTTGATTTCCATTACTTTCTATATCAATTTGAGAATTTGGTCCATTACCAGTGAAATCTTGGAAAACAAAACCAGTAACTTTATTAGTTAAATATGTGTCACTATATACAGATAGTACTTCACTTTCTGGTATATTTGGTGCTGGTGCAGAAACCATTGGGTCTAGAATACATGCTGGACATGAACCGCCACAATCAACACCAGTTTCAGTCCCATTTAAAATACCATCAGTACAGGTTGGAACTGGAGGATCAGTAAGTTTCTGTGCATTAAATCTAATATTGTCAATATAAATTGTGCTACCAGGAGCTCTTAAAAGTGAACCTGCATCATTAGTTCTCCAATCGACAAAAACTACAAATTGAGCAATATTAGTCTCTAAAGTAGGTGGAATTGCAGGAATAGTCCATGTTAACGTTACCCACTCATTAACAGCATTATTAGATACATTTTGATCAGTTATCTGAAAAGGCGTACCGCCAGTATTTGTTGCCATCTTGATACCAACAGTTCCTACATAATTTTTGTTAATATCCATGCTAATAATTAAATTACTTGACACTGCCGCATCAATTTTCCATGTACCAAATGCTCTATCTTGCCATCTGTTATTAACCCCAGCATAAAAGGCATTTTCAGGACCCATGACACATTTCATAACTTTAGTTGTTGCAGAAGTGTTTACTCCGTCAGGGTCAGGATTTGTAACAATCTCAGCTGCGGGTGAACCATTGTCAAAAGTAAACCAATTAGTAGCAGCACCAGAAGGTGTTCCTGGTTCAAAATCAAAAAGGTATTGTTGTTGTTGAGCAAATCCTAGAGAAATAGTCAATAGGAATAATAGTGAAGTAATTTTTTTCATGATTATTATTTATGTTTATGTATTAAAACGTTTTTATTTATTATTTAAAATAAAAAAAGGAAAATTCATATGATATGAAAATTCCTTTTTCCATAACTTAGTTAACTTAATATTATTCTTTTATAAATCTTGTTGAAGAAATGTTTCCACTTATAGAAGTTTTTACAATATAAACTCCTGCTTGTAAGCTAGAAACATCAAGAGTAACTAATTCAGCATTTGAAGATTTTGAAATTACTTCTTGACCCAAAATGTTGTAAATTGAAACTTTTTCAATAGACATTGCTGCTTCAATATTTAAAAAATTGGTTGCTGGATTAGGGTACAATTTAATAGAACCTGTTTCAAACTCATTTGTACTCAAAGGAGCTTTCCAAATATAAAGATTATCGTACCATACTAAATTATTCAAGTTACTTGTAACTCCAAATTCATGCATAATCGGATTAGTCACTAACTTTGAAAGTTGAGAAGGAGTTAGAGCTCTATCGAAAGAATACCATGTACCAGGAACTGGAACTGGAGAGAGACCATTAATATCAATAGGAATTTCCACTTCAGCTGGACCACCACCTGTAGTAGGGATTATTTTTAAATTGAATACCTTTCCAATTAAATTAGTTCCAGAAGCAATAAAAAAGTCAACATGCACATTAGTAAAACCCGCTACATTTTGAGTTGCTGTAGGAAAAGTAATTCCTTGACAAGCATTACCTTTGTAGGCTAACACATTGTTGGCAGCTCCACCGGCTGTTGTAGCTTGTACAGCACCAGGATTACCACCATTACACCATCCTGCATCTAAATTTATAGGAGAAATACTTGTGTATGCGTCACTGTAAATAGAAATAACATCTGCAGGCAACCTAGCTGGTGGAACCTGAGAATTCACAGTTGGAGGTGTAACACATGGAGGACAAAAACCACCACAATCTATAGCAGTTTCATTTCCATCTAGAATACCGTTGTTACAAGTATTAACCACTTCAACTACAGAAACATTATCAATAAACACATATCCTAAAGCAGCACCCATATCAAAAATTACCCTATCAGGAACAGCTTCACCATAATTAATAGTGTATTGATAGGAAAAACTTTGAAGTGTAGCTGTTAATAATGGAGTTGATTCCAAAGAAGTATAAGGTGCTCCAGTTTGACCAAGCCCTACAATCATAGTTCTTGAATTAGTATCTGCATCAGTAAATGCATCGAATGTTAATAAGTAAGTTTTTCCATTAACCAAAGGAATTTCTTGACTTATGTTAACATTGTAAGCAGGTCCAGTAGCAGTTACGTTTGCTTGATTGACATAAACACCACTAAGAGTCTCTACATCCAAGTCAACAACATTAGCAGCATTACCATACCAAGGAGCTACTAACCCTGTTTGGAAATCACCATTTACTACTAAATTCTGAGAAAAAGATAGTGAAGAAAACATTAATAATAAAAAGAAAATAATTTTTTTCATAATAATATAATTTAATAAGTTTAAATCAAATTTAAAATATCATTCTTGAATATTTTTAATTTTTAACCATACAAAAACTATACAATACGAAAAAATAAAAAATGAGAAATAATAGCATCTAATATTAGTATTATTCAGAGATTAATGATGCCAAAAGAAATTTAAAGGATTTTTTTTTTGTTAAGTCAATGTTGAGGTAAAATATAAAAATCAGTAGTGATTATATTTAATCACTTTAAATTATAAATCAATAAACCATTAAAAATAACATAAATCATAAAAATTGAACGCTTTTTTTAAATTATTTAAAAAATTTATAAACAATTATACATAAGCGTTTACCATGTAGAGCAAAATAATTAAAGACAGAATTGATTACATTTGCAAACAATCATTTTTTTGTTATGAAGAGTTCAGAAATTGCTACGTTAGAACCAAAAAAAAATATATTAATAAAAGGTGCTCAAATCCATAATCTAAAGAATTTGGACATAGTCATACCAAGAAATAAATTGGTTGTTATCACAGGGCTTTCAGGTTCAGGAAAATCGAGTCTAGCTTTTGATACATTGTATGCCGAAGGTCAAAGACGCTATGTTGAAAGCTTATCCAGTTACGCAAGACAATTTTTAGGTAGATTAGACAAACCCAAAGTAGAATACATCAAGGGTATTGCACCTGCTATTGCTATTGAACAAAAAGTGAATACAACTAATTCACGTTCAACAGTTGGAACATCAACTGAAATTTATGATTATTTAAAATTACTTTTTGCTCGTGTAGGAAAAACATTTTCTCCAGTTTCTGGTAAAGAAGTTAAAAAAGACACGGTTTCAGATGTTATAAATAAGGTAAAGGGATTTGCTTTAGAAAGTAAATGGTTACTCCTATCGCCTATTCATCTAGAAACTGGCCGAAAACTTGAAGACAAACTAAAAGTACTATTGCAACAAGGGTTTTCACGTATTTTAATGAATAACGAGGTGGTTCGTTTGGATGAGCTTGAACAACATTCACTAGACGGAAAGGATATTTTACTTATTATTGACAGAATTATTGTTAAAGAAGAAGAAGACTTTTATAATCGATTAGCTGATGCAATTCAAACTGCTTTTTTTGAAGGAAAAGGAAGTTGTTATTTACAAGAATTAGACACTAAAAAACGTTTTAATTTCAGTGCCAACTTTGAATTAGATGGCATTACTTTCTTAGAACCAAATATTCACCTGTTTAGCTTTAACAATCCTTATGGTGCCTGTCCAACTTGTGAAGGGTATGGTAATGTAATAGGAATTGATACCGAATTAGTGATTCCAAATTCATCTCTTTCTGTGTTTGAAAATGCAATTTTTCCATGGAGAGGCGAAAGCATCAGTTGGTATAGAGATCAATTAGTAAACAATGCTTATAAATTTGATTTCCCAATTCATAAACCTTATTTTGAGCTTTCAGAAGAGCAAAAAGAACTTACTTGGAAAGGAAATAAGTTTTTTACTGGTTTAAATGATTTCTTTAAAGATCTAGAAGAAAAAAACTATAAAATTCAAAATCGTGTAATGTTGTCGCGCTATCGTGGCAAAACAAAATGTACAACCTGCAAAGGAAAAAGACTACGTATAGAAGCTAATTACATCACTATAAATGGTAAAACCATTTCGGAATTAGTGGATATGTCTATAAAGCGATTACTACCTTTTTTTAATGAACTATCACTTTCTGAGTATGACCAGAAAGTAGCCAAACGACTTTTAATTGAAATCAAAAACAGACTTAACTTTCTAAGCGATGTTGGATTAGATTATTTAACCTTAAATAGAAATTCTGCTTCACTGTCTGGAGGAGAATCCCAAAGAATCAATTTAGCCACATCTTTAGGAAGTAGCTTGGTAGGTTCGATGTACATTCTTGATGAACCTAGTATTGGTTTGCATCCGAAAGACACGGAACGTTTAATTAAAGTTTTGAAAAATCTTCGTGATTTAGGAAATACAGTCATAGTAGTTGAACATGATGAAGATATTATGAAAGCGGCAGATAGAATTATAGATATTGGTCCTGAAGCTGGAACTTTTGGTGGTGAACTAGTTGCCGAAGGTAATTATGCTGAAATACTTCAAGCTGAATCATTAACAGCAAAATATTTAAACGGTCAATTAGAAATTGCTTTTCCAAAAAAAAGAAGAAAATCTAACAATTTTATCGAAATAAAAGGAGCACGAGAAAATAATTTACAAAATGTAGATGTATCATTTCCTTTAGAATGTTTAACCGTAATAACGGGAGTTTCTGGAAGTGGTAAAAGTACGTTAGTAAAGAAAATTCTTTTTCCAGCCATGCAGAAAAAACTCGAAGGAATTGGAGATAAAGCAGGGCAGTTTACTGAAATGACTGGAAGTTTTTCTCATATTAAACATATCGAATATGTCGATCAAAACCCAATTGGAAGAAGTTCACGTTCTAATCCTGTTACTTATATCAAAGCGTATGATGATATTCGCGATTTATATGCTAAAGAAAAACTATCAAAAGTTCGTGGCTATCAAGCCAAGCATTTTTCATTTAATGTTGATGGTGGACGATGTGAAACCTGTAAAGGAGAAGGTTCTATTAATGTAGAAATGGTTTTCATGGCAGATGTTTCATTGCCGTGTGAAACTTGTGGAGGAAAGCGTTTCAAAAAAGAAGTATTGGAAGTAGCATTTGAAGGAAAGAATATTGATACTATTCTAACCATGATAATTGATGATGCCATAGCCTTTTTTAAGGAAAACAAACAAACTAAAATCGTTCAAAAATTACAACCATTGCAAGATGTTGGTTTAGGGTATGTCCAATTAGGACAATCCTCTTCTACCCTTTCTGGAGGTGAAGCACAACGTATAAAATTAGCCTCTTTTTTAGTCAAAGGAGTTACAAAAGAAAAGGCTTTATTCGTTTTTGATGAGCCAACTACAGGATTACATTTTCATGATATCAAAAAACTTTTAGCTTCTTTTGACGCACTAATTGAGAAAGGACATTCAATTATAGTAATTGAACATAACCTTGATTTAATAAAATGTGCAGATTGGATTATTGATTTAGGTCCAGAGGGCGGTGAAAACGGAGGTCAATTACTAGCTGTGGGAACTCCTGAAGATATTGTAAAAAACAAAAAATCAATTACAGGTACTTATCTCAAAGAAAAGATATAAAAGTCACAAATCACTCCACTATAATTTTCTTAGTAATTCTTTTATTTTTTGTTTGTAATACAGCTAGATACATTCCTTTAACTAATCCTTCTATTGAAACCTTTTCTATCTGATGAGGATCCTCAAATTGTTTATTTAAAACTACTTTTCCTAGCAAATCTATAATAGAAAAAGAATAATTGAAAGCTGTCAAACTTCCTAAATTAATATTCAAAAAATCCTTCGCTGGACTTGGATAAAAACTTACCTGATAATTATTTTCAAATATTTGACTATTTAATTCTGAAGTATTAGCTTTTGCAAAATGCAACATGGCACCAGTTGCGGCTTTTGCAATATTATAAACATAAACTGGGTCCATATTAATTAATAAATCAGTTGCTGTATGTCTATGAGGTGTTTCATTTTTTTCAAAAAAACCTGTTATAACTTCGCTGTTATCTTCAAAAGGCATGTAATCAGAAGCATAGGCATAAGATAAAAAAGTATTCAAAGGAGAATATAATCCAACACACTTTATTAATTCATTGGTAATGGTGTTTGAGTCAGCATTGTTTGAAGTTGGACTACCAGTATCTCTTTCACAAGTAATTGTATCATTGATCATATCAGCCCTTCCGCCAACTTCATCAATATTAAAGACAAGTCTAATATCCATTTTTGGAGAAGTAGCATTAACAACATTAGATACAAAATTTTGACTGCCAATTAAACCATCTTCTTCTCCACTGAAATTAATAAATTTTATAGAGTATTCTGTTGGGATATTTTGAAGCAACCTTGCTACTTCAAAAATAGTAACAACTCCACTCCCATTGTCATTTGTTCCTTTACCGGTTATGGTATCATAATGACCACATATAATAATGAATGTATTTGGATAAAGAGTACCAACTTTTGTAACGACCAAATTTTTACAAGTAGCCGTACCATTTATAAAACTATATTCTTGCATTTGTGTTGCAGTATAACCGTAACTTAAGTATTCAGCTTTAAGCCAATTTAGAGTGTTTTGTAATGGTATAGTGCCTTTTCTCTTAACACCAAGATTTTCAAATTCAATTAAATTTGAGAGAATATTTAAGGAGGAGACTTGATCAACAATACTACCATAATAAGGAATATAATTTTGGCTATATCCCTTTGAAATGCAAAACAATAAGAAAAATGAAAAGAGTAGTTTTTTCATTAATAATTTGATATTACAAATTCTTTTAAATTCAAAAATAGATAACAAATGTAATCAATAAAATAACATATTTGAAATTGTTTATTAATTACAATAAAACAAAACATTCTTCTAAACACTTAAAAAACAAAGCCTTTAAACCTTTTTAATCAAATCTTAAGAACTAATTTACCTTTTGTGGCACGCCAATTGAAATAGGGATAATAACGGAAATGATTTCCGTTCGAAGAAGCTGAAAATCGAAATTGTAAGCGAAACGTATAAATTTAAAGAACATGAAAAAAATTACCTTTTTAGTAGCAAGCGTTTTAATTACATGTGGAATTCTAAACGCATCAGAATTCAGAACAAATTGTAAGTTTGAAGAACCGATCTCATTTATGGAAAGAGGTATTGAGTTTTTCGTTTTCCCTAACGGAGATTTTGATTTTAATACTCGTCCGGAAGACAGTCAAGGTTATTACTTTTATAAAACTACCGGGAAAAGAGGAAATTGTCAAGAAAGAAGAACGATGAATTATGGTACTCGAATAGAATATGATAGTTTTGGTAGAGTAAGACGTATTGGTAACACATTTATCAATTATGATAGCAGAGATAGGGTAAATCGTATTGGAAGTGTTTATATGAGGTACAACAGATTTGCATTAACACATATTGGAGGAATGCAAATTATCTACAATCGAAGAGGTGAAATTGTTGATACCATTGGACGAGTGAAAGGTTATTATAACTCTGGATACACCTACAACTATAACAATCATTATGATGATTATAATTATGCAGCATCAAGCTATAATGATAATAACAGCGATTTCTACTATTACAGAGCTGATGGTACGAAAGCAAAAGTTGAAGATGATAAAGAAAGAAAATAATTTAGGTTAGTTAAAGATTAATGGTTAGGTTTTGATGAAAAAATCCCGCAAAGTGAAAAACGATGCGGGATTTTATATTTTATAAATATCAGAGGATTAATGTCCGCTACTAACTTTTTTATCAAAATCGATTCCTTGTTTTTTCAATATAGCGTTCACTTTCCAGGCATAGAAAACTAAATAAGCAAAACAAAAAACACCCACAATATAGCTATTTTGAATACCGATATTTCCAGCTACTTCGCCTTGTAGCCAGGCTACAATACCCCCACCCATTATCATCATTATCAAAAAACTACTTCCTTGACTAGTATTTTTTCCTAAACCGCTTACGGCAAGAGTAAAAATACAAGGCCAAAGTGTGCTACAAAATAAACCAACACTAGTAAAGGCATAAACACTTATCATGCCGCTTGTTGTCATCCCAGTAAATAAAGCTACAATTCCTAAAGCTGAAAATATAAGTAACATTCTAGCAGGATTTCCTTTGCTTGCCATATCAGCTGCAATTAAAACTAAAATAATTAATCCGTATATATAGAAAGAAGTTAAATCATGTTTTGCTACAGCATTAACAAATAAGAAAACGCCAAATGCTAGATAAGGGGCAATAAAACGAAGTACTTTTTGTTTATTCATATCATCCGTAAAAGCTTCAACAGCACCAGTCCAACGACCAATCATTAAACTCGCCCAATATAAAGATATGTAAGGAGCAATATCGCCAATAGCAAAACCTAACTTACTTTCCATATAAGCTGGTAAATTTGCAGCTGTAGAAACTTCAACCCCAACATAAACAAAGATTCCTATCATACCTAAAATCAATTGAGGATATTTTAATGCCGAACTGCGGCTTGCATTAGAATCACCTTCAGCTTCAATAACAGCTACAGGCTTATCGGGAATTGAAGACATTTTGAGCATAACAGCTACTATTAAAAAAGCAACGCCTAATACCAAATAAGGTGTTTTCACACTTTCAATACTCATTTCGTTATTGGTAGAGGTTGCAGCTCCGAAAATGGCAAAACTCACAATTAGCGGTCCAATTGTAGTTCCTAAATTATTTATTCCGCCAGCTAATGTTAATCGTTGAGAACCTGTAGTAATTGGTCCTAACGCAATTGCTAATGGGTTGGCTACCGTTTGTTGCAAAGAAAATCCTAAAGCCACAGTAAACAATCCAGATAACATTAAAGGAAATGAATGCATATTTGCTGCAGGATAAAATAATAATGTTCCCAATGCCGAAATCACTAATCCTAAAGCTAAAGAATTTTTATATCCAATTCTATTAATTAAATCTCCTTTTGTCAAATACGAAATAATCATATAAATGATTGAACCTACCGTGTAAGCAACGTAGAAAGCAACTGAAACCAACTGACTTTGTCCTTGGGTTAAATCAAATGCTTTTTTGAAAACTGGAATTAAGATGTCATTACTGGCAGCAACAAATCCCCAAAAGAAGAAAACAGTTACTAAAGGAATAAATTGTGCCCAATTGGTCTTTGCTGTTGATGTACTCATAGATTGGTTTGGTATTGGTTATTTATAATTGTTTTAGTTTTTAAATTAATTTATAAAAGTCGTAATTTGAAATGTAATTTTTATGTTTATTTTGATATTTATTCTACTTTTTAATTTCACTTTTTGGTCCTACTCCATTATTATTAAAAGCTTTCATTTAGCTAAATAATTAAAGAGTTTTTAAAAAATAATCAAAATATCTATTTAACTAACTCAATTTTTGTGCTTGTACTCACATTTGAATCTTTTCCAATAAAAATCTCAAATTCGCCAGGTTCAGCAACAAACTCCAAATCTGAATTATAGAATTTTAAATCTTCAACTGAAATTTCAAATGTAACGGTTTCCTTTTTACCTTTTTTAAGGGCTATTTTCTGAAAGCCTTTTAATTCTTTAATTGGACGTGTAACTGTGCCAACTAAATCTCTGATGTACAACTGTACCACTTCTTTTCCGTCAAAATTTCCTGTGTTTGTTATATCAACAGTTACTTTTAAAGTTTCTGATGCCAACATTTTAGTGGAAGAAACTTTAAAATTTGAATACTCAAAAGTAGTATAACTCAATCCGTAGCCGAAAGGAAATAGCGGTTCGTTGCGTTCATCTATATAATTGGATTTGAATTTTTCAAAAACACCTTCTTTGTTTCCTAGTGGTCTTCCTGTGTTTTTGGCGCTGTAATAAATTGGCACCTGACCAATACTTCTTGGAAAAGTGGTCGTTAATTTTCCAGATGGATTTTCGTTGCCAAACAAAACATCTGCAATAGCCAAACCTGCTTCACTCCCAGCAAACCATACGTCTAGAATAGCAGGAACTGTTTCGTTTTCTTGGTTTAAAATTAATGGTCTTCCGTTAAATAAGACTAAAACAACAGGTTTTCCTGTTTTTAATAAAGCTTGTAATAAATATTTTTGAGCTTGCGGAATTTCGAGATTGGTTCGGCTGCTACACTCACCGCTTAATTCGGCAGATTCACCAAGTGCAGCAATAATAATATCTGACTGATTAGCTATTGTCAAAGCTTCATCCAACAATTCTTCTTTAGTCCTTTTGTCTCTATGCAGGGTTTTGCCGAACATAGTGGCTCTTTCTTCTAGAGCTGCATCATAGTCAAGATTGCTGCCTTTAGCATATAAAATTTTAGCAGAATTTCCAACGGCTTCTATGAGACCAGCAAGTACTGATATCGAATTTTCTTGTTTTGTAGCTACGCTCCAGGTTCCAGCCATATTTTCTTTGGCATCAGCCAATGGACCAATAAGAGCAAATTTTCCTGATTTTTTTAAAGGTAAAAGTTGATTTTTATTTTTTAACAAAACCATAGATTCAGAAGCAATTTTTCTAGCTTCCGCTCTATTTGATTGTGTGAAAATTTCTGTTTTTGCTCTATTTAAATCACAATATTTAAATGGATCTTGAAATAATCCTAAATCATATTTAGCGTTTAAAATTAATTTAACAGCATTGTCTATTTCTTCGATAGTAACTTTTCCTTCTTTCAATGATTTTTGTAATGTATATAAAAAACCCTCGCTTACCATATCCATTTCAATTCCTGCCTTTAGTGCTAAAGCAGAAACAGTTTGCAAATCGCCAATTCCATGATATTCCATTTCCATAATTGCAGTATAATCAGTAACTACAAATCCTTTAAAACCCCATTGCTTTCTCAAAACATCTGTCATCAACCATTTATTTGCTGAAGCTGGGATTCCATCAACTTCATTGAAAGATGCCATTACTGAACCTGCTCCTGCTTCAACTGCAGCTTTATACGGAGGAAAATAATCGTTGTACATTTTGATTTTGCTCATGTCAACCGTATTGTACTCACGTCCACCTTCTGGCGCACCATAAAGGGCAAAATGTTTTACACACGATAAAATAGTGTTATTTTTAGATAAATCATCTCCTTGATAACCAGTAACCATAGCTTTGGCTATTTGACTTCCTAGATAAGGATCTTCGCCCGAACCCTCTGAAACTCTTCCCCAACGTGGATCACGAGAAATATCGACCATTGGCGAAAATGTCCAATTGATACCATCAGCACTGGCTTCTTGAGCAGCAATTTGAGCACTTCTTTTTATTAAGTTCATATCCCAAGTGCACGATAATGCAAGCGGAATTGGGAATGTAGTTTCGTATCCGTGAATAACATCCATTCCAAAAAGTAATGGAATTTTTAATCGACTTTTTTCTACGGCAATTTTTTGTACTTCTTTTATTTTTTGTATGGATTTGATGTTGAATAATCCACCCACTTTTCCTTGTTCGATATTTTTTGCAACATTTGAACTATTGACTTGACCAGTTGTAATATCAACAGATGTAGGCAAATTCAACTGACCTAATTTTTCTTCCAACGTCATTTTGGAAATCAAATCAGAAATAAAAATTTCTTTTGGAGTATTATTTATGGGTTTGTTTTTCTTTTGAGAATAAGACAAAAACATTCCAAAAAAGAATAGAAGTAAAAGTGTGAATTTTAGTTTCATTTAATATACATCCTTAAAAGATTAATATTCAAAAATAAAGATAGTTATCCTTTACTATCAAATCATGAATTATTTTCCATCAACATAATCTTGAAGATAAGCAAATCGTGGGGTTAATTTTCCATTTTCACTTATTTTGGCACGCTGCAATATACCATCCTTATCACCATTAAAAAAAGCAGGGATAACGTGTTCCATAAACATTTCGCCAAATCCTTCGCTGGCGTCTTTAGGTAATTCACATGGCAAATTATCTACTGACATAACCATTATAGAACCTGGATGTGTAAAAGGGACTTCCTCATTTGTACTTGGTAAATAACCAAAAAATGGTTCAACAATAGTAGAAGCTTTTATAGTACAAGCAATAGGTCCATCAACATCACATGAAATATCTGCTACTACTTTTATTTTACAATCTGGCGCTTTGAGCATGTCACGTGTTAGGATATCTGGTGCGTCATTACCATGAAAATGTCCTGCTATAAAGATATCGGCTACTTTTGTAAAACGCTCAAAATTGGAAGTGTAGTCTTTAGGATTTTTATAGAAATCATTATTATCTAAAACTTGTCCTTCAAATCTTTTATTATAGTCTAAAACATCTATTTGACAATATACTGGCTGCGAATAAATCTTTGTTAGAAAATCATCAATGGTAACTTGTTTTACTTTCATGCCATCCAAGATTTCTTTAGCACCCATTCCTACTTTACCATTCCCAGTTAATACAATTTTGACATTGGGCAAGGTTTGTCTTTTCAATCGTGTAATCAGATCTTCTTTATTATGTAATGTTTCTGCTTTTGGAATAGTGAATAAATCATATTTGATGCCAAATGCTCTAAAGCCATTATAAGCGCCCACAATTCCGGCATAGCGACCAAAACCAATTAATCTTCTATTACTTGAATCTACTATGGTTTCGTGGTCATATAATTCAATATTATTTTTTAAAATAGCCCTTAACAATTCACGATTATGCAGTTGTTTTTTGATAGTATGCGAAAAGAAGAAATACTTTTTATTGGGAATTAAGTAATCTATCGGAATTTCTTTTACGCCAAAGAAAACATCACAATCAATAATGTCATCGGAAACTTCAATATTTAAATCAGTATATTCTTTATCTTTAAAAATACGGATGTCCGAGCTTTCTACTTTTATCACGGCATCTGGATATTTGTGTTGTAACCTTACTAATTCCTGAGGTGTAAAAACAACTCTTCTGTCAATCGGTATCTTTCTTTCTTTTATAATTCCAAACTTCATGAGGTATTTTATTTGCATCAAAAGTAGTAGTAACGAAAACGTTTTCAAAACTTTTTATAAAAAATAAAATAGTATCTTTTACAAAGCATTAATTGACATTAAATAGGTCACAAAAAACTATACCATAAATTGTGAAAAACATGTTGATAGCTTTCTAACCACATGGTTTAATACTCTTGTTGAATACTTATATTTGTTTTCCAATAAACTAAAAATGTATTTCAAAATAACCCGCTACATATTATTATTTTTTGCCACAACATTAGTAGTAACATCTTGTACAAAGCAAGAAAAAAATGAAAATAGCGTTGTTAAAGTCAATAATAATGGAATACCTGTGATGCTACCCCTACAGGAAGTAATACCAAAATTATCCAATTCTTACATCAAAGAAAAAAAATATGAAGTTTCTCGATATTTTGAAAAAACATGGTCTGAGAAAAATGATAATGTAGCCTTCTTGGTAGCCAAAAATGGTCAAATCATATATGAAAACTATTTGGGCTTTGCTAATAGAAGTACAGATGTATCCATAACGAAAAACACCCCTCTTCATATTGCCTCTGTAAGTAAAGTTTTAACATCAACTGCAATTTTGATGTTGGTAGATACTAAAAGACTATCCTTAAATCAAAAAGTAAATACCATTATTACTAATTTTCCCTATCCTGATGTTACTATTCAAACCCTACTTAACCACAGAAGCGGAATGAAAAATTATTCTTATTTTACTTACGAAAACAATAATTGGGATAAAAAACAAACCTTAACTAATAAAGATATTGTAAAGGTGATGGTAGATAAACAAATTCCTTTAGAATCTAAAACAGATACTCGTTTCAGTTATTGCAATACCAACTATGCCATGTTGGCTTTAATCATCGAAAAAATTACTGGGTTAAAATATCCAGAAGCCATGAAAGAGATGATATTTAATCCCCTAAAAATGACCAATACTTTTGTATTTAATATCACCAAAGATAAAGATATAATAGCGCCATCTTATAAAGGAAATAATGTTGAAATCGGTATAGATTATCTGGATGGCATATATGGCGACAAAAATATTTATTCTACGCCTAGAGATTTATTAAAATTTGACAAAGCGCGTTATTCCCCATTTTTCCTAAACCCTAAGTTACTCAAAAAAGTATACCAAGGATACAGCCACGAAAGTAAAGGACTGCGCAATTATGGTCTTGGTGTGCGGATGATTGAATTTGAAAAAGTTGAACCCTTCTATTATCATAATGGTTGGTGGCATGGCAACACTTCCTCATTCATAACCCTGCGAAAAGAAAAAGTATCCATTATTGCGTTATCTAATAAGTTTACTAAAAAGACCTATCAAACGAAAAGGTTAGCCTCACTTTTTGGTGATTATCCATTTAAACTTCATGAGGACGGGGAAGAATAAAACTCTTGACATCAGCTTTAAAATAGCTTATCTTTGCCGTAAGGTTTCGATTTTCTGTTTGAAAACTGAGAACAGAAAATCAAAATCTGAAAAATGGGGTCGACTGGTTTTGACAGCAAGTCGAATTGAACAGTAAGCACGTCGAGCATTGTACTTTTTGCTCGTAAATCCAAAGGTACAAAAATATAAACGGCGAAGGAAACTACGCTCTTGCTGCATAATCTGAATTAATAGTAAGATTAGCCTCGTCCTACCAGGTAGGAAAGCAGGATTTACCTCGAAAGCTTTGGTTTGTGGCGGTCGGTATAGGTAAATCGTAAATATAAACCTAAGAATAGTTGCGCTACGAGACTGTTACGAAAATTTAAGAAGCTAAGTGTTTTGTGGCTGTTTCTGGTCTAGCAAAATATCGAAAACCCAATCAGAAAATAAACGTGTAGAAAGCTCTTTAGTTGCTTGTTTGGACCCGAGTTCGACTCTCGGCGACTCCAC
>NZ_JBMOGV010000005.1:0-48474 GCF_049318185.1 Flavobacterium sp.
TAAAAGGATTGATAGATAAACAAATTTTTGAAGAATATTTTGTTCAAGAAGACCGAGTTAACTTTGAAAAAAATAAAGAAAACAACAACTTATCTCTAAGTGAAGCGCAACAAAATGCTTTTGATGAAATAGAAAAATCGTTTTTAGAAAAAGAAGTTTGTTTGTTACATGGAGTAACTTCTAGCGGAAAAACTGAAATTTACACCAAACTCATCGAAAAATTTCTTGTCAAAGAAAAGCAAGTACTTTATCTATTGCCCGAAATTGCCCTAACCACTCAACTAGTTTCTCGATTAACTAAGCATTTTGGAAACAAAGTAGCTGTCTTTCACTCTAAATACAGTAATAACGAGAGAATAGAAGTTTGGAATCAAGTTTTAAATGTTTCCGAAAAAGCACAAGTTGTAATAGGAGCAAGATCGGCTTTGTTTTTACCCTTTTCAAATCTTGGCTTGATAATAGTTGATGAAGAACATGAACAGACTTTCAAACAACAAGATCCTTCGCCAAGATATCATGCACGAGATGCTGCAATAGTTTTAGCTAATGCTCATCAAGCTAAAGTATTATTAGGATCTGCAACACCAAGTATAGAAACCTATTATAATGCTACTAGTGGAAAATTTGGATTGGTCACTTTAAAAGAACGTTTTGGAAATGTTCCAATGCCTGAAATAAAATTAGTGGATTTGAAAGATAGTTATTTCAGAAAAATGATGAAAGGTCATTTTAGTTTGACTTTAATTGAAGAAATTACTGAAGCATTTTCTAATGGTGAACAAGTTATTTTATTTCAAAATCGTCGTGGTTTTTCTCCCGTTTTAGAATGCATGACTTGTGGTCACGTACCACAATGTCAACAATGTGATGTGAGTTTGACTTTTCATAAATATAAAAACCAATTGCGTTGTCATTATTGTGGGTATAATATGGGTAAACCAACGAATTGTCAAATTTGTTCGAGCGTTGATTTAGAAACCAAAGGTTTTGGGACAGAACAAATCGAATTAGAACTCGCTGAACTTTTTCCAACAAAGAATATAAAACGTATGGACCAAGATACTACTAAAGGAAAATATAGTTTTGATAAAATCATTGATGGATTTAAAAATAGGGAGATTGATGTTTTAGTAGGAACACAAATGCTTGCCAAAGGTTTAGATTTTGATAATGTATCTGTAGTAGGGATAATGAATGCCGATAATATGTTGTATCATCCAGATTTTAGAGCTTTTGAAAGAAGTTATCAAATGATGACACAAGTTTCTGGTCGCTCTGGACGTGGTGAAAAAAGAGGAAAAGTTATAATTCAAACTTATAATCCTTTACATAATATTATACAGCAAGTAACTAATAACGATTATCAAGGAATGTACAAAGAACAAGTATACGACAGAAAGATTTATAATTATCCTCCGTTTTTCCGTTTAGTTCGTTTAACATTGAAACATCGTGAATTCGACAAATTAAAAGAAGGTTCGACTTGGTTATATCAAGTATTGCAACAAAACTTATCAATTCCTGTCCTTGGACCAGAGGAACCAGCAATTGGGAGAATTCGAAACGAATATATCCGCACTATAATGGTTAAAATTCCAAATGAAACTTCCTTGCAAAGCACAAAAAAAACTATCCTGAGAGTACTGAATAGTTTTGATTTAGTTTCACAATACAGAACCATTAAAGTTACTGTAAATGTTGATTTTAATTAAATAATAGCTAATGCTTTAATTAAATCTTCTTTTTTGTTTCTACTTAAAGGAATTTTTGTCAAACCTATTTCGGCAAACTTACTGTTGAAACGTTCTACTTTATTAATATTAATGATATATGATTTATGAACCCTGATAAATTTATCTTTGGATAAATCATTTTCAAAAGATTTCATTGTAGAAAGAACAAGATTGTTGTCATCTTCTGTAACCACTTTTACATAATCACCATAAGCTTCAATCCACTTAATTTTGTTGGTATAAATTTTAAGTTTTTTTAAGTTACTTTTAATAAAGATATATTCACCTTCCTCTTCTTGATTTTCTTTTTTAAGCATATGGAAATCCATTGCTCTACGAACAGAAGCATTAAAACGGTCTAAAGCTATCGGTTTTTGTAGGTAATCCGTAGCGTCATAATCAAATGCCTTCATAGCGTACTCAGCTTTTGAAGTAATAAAAATAATTTGAGGTTTTACTTTTAATCCATCGAGAAAATCAAAACCACTGATGACAGGCATCTCAATGTCTAGGAAAATTAAATCAACAGTATGAACAGACATGCAATTTTTTGCTTCAATTGCATTAGAAAAATCACCAACTAAATAAAGGTTTGGATGATTATTTACTAATTTCGCTATGATCATTCTCTGAATGGAACTATCATCTACAACAACACAATTTAGCTTCATAATTATGAATAATTTAGATTTGGAATTGTAAATATATGTAGTATTTTTAAAATTCCCCAACATTTTATCGGTTTTTTTTGCTTTTAAACGGCATTTCATTCTTTTAGACGATTTGTCTTTAAATGATATTGTCAATTAAAATGAATTTTATATCTTCGCGCCCAATTTAATTTTAATTGTATTATTATGAATCATTACGAAACTGTTTTCATCTTAAATCCCGTTTTATCTGAAGTTCAGGTAAAGGAAACAGTAAGCAAGTTTGAAGATTTTCTTACTAGTAGAGGAGCAAAGATGGTATCTAAAGAGGATTGGGGCTTAAAAAAATTAGCCTATGAAATCCAAAACAAAAAAAGTGGTTTTTACCATTTATTCGAATTCCAAGTGTCGCCTGAAGTTTTAATTGCTTTTGAAACTGAGTTCAGACGTGACGAAAGAGTTATGCGTTTCCTAACTGTAAGTTTGGATAAACACGCAATTTCTTGGGCAGAGAGAAGAAGAACTAAATTAAAAGAAGCAAAAGCAAACTAATTATGGCAAATTTACAACAATCAGCTTCAGGAAAAAAAGACGGAGATATCAGATATCTTACTCCCCTAAACATCGAAACAAACAAAACTAAAAAGTATTGTCGTTTCAAAAAATCAGGAATTAAATATATTGATTATAAAGATGCAGATTTCTTATTGAAATTTGTAAACGAACAAGGTAAAATTTTGCCAAGACGTTTGACAGGTACCTCATTAAAATACCAAAGAAAAGTGTCAGTAGCTGTCAAAAGAGCTCGTCATTTAGCTCTAATGCCATACGTGGCCGATTTATTAAAATAATATAAACTCAGTTGTTGGTTTCTCGTAACACGGAACCTAACTTCTCTAATAAAGGACAACAACATGGAATTAATCTTAAAACAAGATGTTCAGAATCTAGGATTCAAAGATGATGTAGTAATCGTTAAAAACGGTTACGGTCGTAATTTTTTAATCCCGCAAGGTTTTGCTTCATTGGCTACTCCATCTGCAAAAAAAGTTTTAGCTGAAAATTTAAAACAAAGAGCACACAAGGAAGCTAAAGTAGTAAACGATGCAAAAGCATTGGGTGAAGCTATAAAAGCAATCGAAATTAAAATCACAGCAAAAGCTGGTGGTGAAAAATTATTCGGTTCTATTTCTAATATTGATATTGCTGCAGCTTTAGAAAAAGCAGGTCAAATTGTAGATAGAAAATTCATAACAAGCGGTATTGTTAAACGTACAGGTAAATACACAGCTTCTGTGAGACTTCACAGAGATGTAGTAATTGAATTACCATATGAAATCGTAGCTGAAGTTTAACTTTTCGCTATACCTATATGAAATCCCGATGAGAATCGGGATTTTTTTATATCTGAATTTATTTCAGTTCCCTTTACTATAAAATTAACGCATCTGATAAAAGATGCTGAACTTCTGAAATGATTTAAGAATAAATAAATTCAGCATAAATGAAGTACAAAAGATTATCCAAAGAACAATTTGAAGAATTGCATAAGGAATTTATAAACTTTCTGGCAACACAATCTATTGATAAGTCAGAATGGGATAAAATAAAAAGCGATAAGCCCGAAGTAGCTGAACAAGAATTGGATGTCTTTTCCGATTTAATTTGGGAGGGTGTTTTGACTAATACTCATTATTTGGAACATTTTTCAAAAAACCATATTTTCCTTTTTCATTGTCAAGAAAAACAAATTCAATCTATTGTTTTAAAAGCTTTAGAGCCTGAAGTTAACTTTATGGAAAAAGAAGGATTACAATGGTTGAGTGACAATATGTTTACAGATACAGTAGAAATTCACCTCGGCAAAAAAGAATATGAAGTAGAAAGAAATGTTGCCATTTTTAATTTGATTAAAGAGGGCGCTATTTTGAGTGACGGACAATTATATCTTCAAATAAACGGAATAATTCAGTCGTAAAGTTTGTTCCTTTTTAAAAAATATTGGCTATTTTAGTGCACACAATTTGTAACTATTATAGCCAATTTATTTTTATGGATATTCAGAAAATAATTCAGGATTTGCGCGATAAACTTAATCAGCATAATCATAATTATTATGTTTTAGACAATCCAATCATTTCTGATTTTGAATTTGATCAAAAATTAAAACAACTTCAAGAACTAGAAATTCAGAATCCTGAATTCTTTGATGAAAACTCGCCAACACAGAGAGTAGGTGGTACTATTACCAAAAACTTTAATTCAGTTGTTCACGATTATCGGATGTATTCTTTGGATAATTCTTATTCCAAAGAAGATTTGTTAGATTGGGAAAATAGAATTCAGAAAGTTTTAGGAAATGTTTCAATGCAATATACTTGTGAGTTAAAATATGATGGAGCATCAATTTCAATAACCTATGAAAAAGGAAAATTAAAACGAGCAGTTACCCGTGGCGATGGTTTTCAAGGCGATGATGTGACAGCTAATATTAAAACTATAAAATCCATTCCACTCCAATTAAAGGGAAGTTTTCCTGAAAGATTTGATATTCGTGGAGAAATCATATTGCCTTTTGAAGGATTTGAGAAGATGAACCAAGAATTAATTGAAATTGGTGAAACGCCCTATTCCAATCCAAGAAATACTGCTTCAGGAAGTTTAAAACTTCAGGATAGTAGTGAAGTAGCCAAGCGGCCATTAGAATGTTTGCTTTATTTTATTGTTGGTAATAATTTAAATATTGAATCACAATATGAAGGTTTAAATGCAGCTCGTAAATGGGGTTTTAAAGTTCCCAAGGAAGCTAAATTAGCCAATTCTATTGGAGAAGTTTTTGAATATATTGACTATTGGGATACACATCGTCATAATCTACCCTATGAAACGGATGGTGTTGTTATAAAGGTAAACAATCTCCATCAACAAGATGAATTAGGTTATACCGCAAAATCACCACGATGGGCAATGGCTTATAAGTTCAAGGCAGAACAAGTATTTACAGTTTTAAACTCTATTTCATATCAGGTTGGAAGAACTGGTTCTATAACTCCGGTTGCTAATTTGCAACCAGTTCAATTGGCTGGAACTATAGTGAAACGCGCTTCTTTACACAATGCTGATCAGATAGAAAAATTAGACATACGAATTGAAGATACTGTATTTGTTGAAAAAGGCGGAGAGATTATTCCAAAAATTATTGGTGTTGATTTTACTAAAAGAAATCCAAATAGCGAACCAACAAAATATATCACGCATTGCCCTGAATGTGGTTCCGCATTAACTAGAATAGAAGGAGAAGCCAATCATTATTGTCCTAATTTTTATGGTTGTCCTCCACAAATAATCGGCAGAATTCAACATTTTATTTCGCGAAAAGCGATGGATATTGAAGGTCTTGGAGGAGAAACCGTAGCATTACTTTTTAATAATGGTTTAGTAAAAGATTATGCTGATTTGTATTCCCTAACAGTGGAACAAATTCTTCCCTTGGAACGAATGGCTCAGAAATCTGCAGAGAATTTAGTTAATGGTGTTCAAAAGTCTAAGGAAATTCCATTCGAAAGAGTATTGTATGCCATCGGCATTAGGTATGTTGGTGAAACGGTGGCCAAAAAATTAGCCAAACATTACAAAAATATAAATGCTATTAAAAATGCTTCTATAATGGATTTAATTATGGTAGATGAAATAGGAGAGAAGATAGCCCAATCTGTTATAGAGTTTTTTGAAAATCAAGAAAATGTTGCTATTCTTGAGCGACTTAAACAATTTGGAGTTCAATTGGAGTTAATCGAAAAGTTTAATCCAAATGCAACAAGTAAACTTGAAGGAAAAACCTTTGTAGTATCGGGTGTTTTTGAATTATTCTCTCGTGACGATTTGAAGAAAGCAATCGAAGATAATGGCGGTAAAGTCGGTAGCTCAATTTCTTCAAAGACTGATTTTGTAATTGCAGGAGAAAATATGGGGCCAGCTAAACTAGAAAAAGCTAATCAGTTAAAAATTGCAATAATTTCGGAAAATGATTTTCAAGCTATGTTGAATAACCAATTATAAAAATAGAATTGTGTAGGTTTTGTTTTGATTTTTAGTTTGATTTTTTATAGATAAGATTAGTTGACTATTAAATTATACGATGATAATAGATTTTCCATTGGATGATTTAGACTTTTCGGAGTCAAAATAAAAATCGATTCTTCCTATATTAACTCCATAACATCCCACTTGGTTTACTAATATTTCTTTTCCTTCAATATTTTTCAAAACTGTTGGTTTGTCAAGAAAAGTATGTGTATGACCACCAATGATTAAATCAATATCTTTAGTTAATGTAGCTAACTTTGTATCGCTAATTTTTTCGGGTTCATCTTTGTATTTGTAACCAAGATGTGAAAGACAAATTACCAAATCACATTTTTGTTCGTGTTTTAGAATACGAGCCATATCTTTTGAAACACTAACAGGATCATTATATAAAGTTTCTTTAAAGCTTTTTTTATCAACTAAGCCATCAAGTCTAATACCAAGTCCAAAAACACCTACTTTAATACCTCCTTTATTGAAAATCTTATAAGGCTTTACATGACCATCCATAACCGTATTTTTGAAATCATAATTAGCAGAAACAAATTCAAAATTTGCATTTGGTAATTGGTTATAAAGTCCTTCAATTCCATTGTCAAAATCATGATTTCCTATGGTTGCTAAGTCATATTTCATCATGCTCATAAGCTTAAATTCTAATTCTCCTCCATAATAATTAAAGTAGGGTGTGCCTTGAAAAATATCTCCAGCATCTAATAAAAGAACATTTGGATTTTCTTTTCTAATATTTTCAATCAAAGCAGCCCTTCGAGCAACGCCACCCATATTTGGATTTTTGGGATGATTAGCTGGAAAAGGATCGATATAACTATGTACATCATTGGTGTGAAGAATAGTCAAATGTTTTGTATCCAAAGTTTTAAAACTACTTAATGATAAACCTCCAAGTCCTAAGAAAGCAGAACTCGCAGCCGTTTTTTGGATAAAATTTCTTCTTTTCATTTTACTATTCTTTTGTAATGCGGATGTCTTTGTTGGCTACTATTGATTTGTTTTCTTTGAAATAGTCAATAATAATATTTCGAAGTTTGTATTCTAAATCATATTTCTGAATCCCTTTTTTGAAGAAAAGCATATTGTCATTTCCATAGGATAAATAATCAGAGGTGGCTACAAAGTATATTTTATTTAGGTCTATAGGATTTCCGCTTACTTGAATATTTTTTGGTAGATTGTTTTTATCAATGGTAAAAGTCATTCCTTTTAATGGATGTGGTTTTTTTTCAGAAATGATATAATTTATAATTTCCAGTACTTGTTCTCCTTTTAAAGCTATGACGACAGCACTGTTTTCAAAAGGCATTATTTCATAAGCATTTCGGGCAGTTACATTTCCTTTTGGAATTATAGATCTAATACCACCTTGATTTAAAAGGCAAATGTCAACTGATTTGTTATACTTCAATTGAAACATGTTATTAGATCTTTCAAAAGTAATATCTGATAAAAAATTACCCATTGGAGTTTGCCATTCACCTGATTTGTCTAGAGTTTCTGGCGCATCAGATAAAATAGCATTCAAATCATTATCAATCTTGACACGATAGGGTTTTATAAAGGTTTCAATTTCAGGAACTTCACCGTTTTTATCTGTAATTCCTATTTCTTGACCTTCAATTTTGGTTACCGTATACTTTTTTTCGGCACAAGAAATAAGTACTGTAAATGTTAATAATAAAACAAAATGTTTCAATACAACGTTATAGTTTTTTAGTTTTACCATCGGTTTTGGCAGTAATTTTAGTAAATTTGTAATTCAAGTAAAAGTAGTATGTTTTTAAATTACTTCAAGGATTTAGCAACAAAAAAAATTGTAAAAAATAGTTTGTCAAATGTTAAGCATTTGGCTTCAGACAATATAATAAAATCAGTAGGAATCATTTTTGATGAAAGTTATTTTTATGAAAGAGAAGCTTTAGTTCAGGAATTAATTCAAAATGGAATAAATGAAAGTGATATTAAAGTACTAGTTTATAAAGACAAGATTAAAAAAAATGAAGTTTTTGATTATGCTGTTTTCAGTCACAAAGATTTGAGTTGGCATGCAACAGTTGATACAAATGAAGTAAAAGATTTTATAAAAGCACCTTTTGATTTATTAATCAATTACTATGACACTGAGAAAGTCGCTTTACTTCTTGTTTCACATCTTTCCAAAGCTAGTTTTAAAGTTGGTTTCGCTACTGTTGACAAGAGATTAAATCATTTTATGATTGACACCAATGCTGAAAACTATAAGGTTTTTATAGATGAATTATTCAAATATTTAAAAATTTTAAACAAAATATAATATGCAATCATTAATCGGAACTGGAGTTGCCCTAGTTACACCTTTCAAAAAAGATTTCTCTGTAGATGTCGATGCATTAAAAGCCATTGTTAATTTTCAAATAGATAATGGAATTGATTATTTAGTTATTTTAGGAACTACTGCAGAAACAGCTACATTATCAAAACTTGAAAAAGAACTTGTAATAGCAACAATAGTTGAAGCTAACAAAGGTAGATTACCCTTGGTTTTAGGTGTTGGAAGCAATAATACTCAAGAAGTTGTTGAAGAATTAACTACGAGAAATTTTTCTGATTTTGTTGCCATTTTATCAGTTTCACCCTATTATAATAAACCAACTCAAGAAGGAATTTATCAACATTTCAAAGCTATTGCTGAAGCTTCACCCTTACCGATTATTTTATATAACGTACCTGGAAGAACTTCTATAAATATTTTACCTTCAACTATTATAAGATTAGCCAATGATTTTAAAAATGTAGTAGCTGTTAAAGAAGCAGCTGGAGATATTATTCAAGCCATGAATATAATTCAAAACAAGCCAAAAGATTTCTTGGTTATTTCGGGTGATGATATGTTAACATTGCCAATGATTTTAGCCGGAGGATCGGGTGTTATTTCAGTAATTGCAGGAGGTTTTCCAAAGCAATTTTCAGAAATGGTTCATCTTGGCTTAAACAAAAGAGTAGATGATGCTTATACATTGCATTATCTGTTAGCAGATTCAATTGATATGATTTTTGAACAAGGAAACCCTGCTGGTATTAAAGAAGTATTGAAATCATTGAGATTTTCAGAGAATACAGTCCGACTTCCATTAGTGAATGTTGATGAAAATCTAGCCAATCGCATTCATGATTTTACCAATAAAATTTCAAAAATGTAGCTTTTTTTGAAGTCAAAAAAAATATTTTGTATTCTATAATTAATGACTAAATTTGCATTTGATTTTTTATGCATAATAATGTGTTTAAAATCAGCAATATTAAATAAAAAATGAAGAAATTCTTAGCCCTTTTTGCATTAGTATTATTTTTTTCGTCGTGTAGTGAGTATCAAAAAGCACTTAAATCTGAAGATGTTGCTATTAAATTTACTGAAGCCACAAAAAAATATGAAGCAAAAAAATTCAATAAAGCATTACGGCTTTTTGAGCAAATTGCTCCTGCATACAAAGGAAAACCTCAAGCAGAAAGGATGTTTTATATGTATTCACAGTCTTTATATAATACAGAACAATATTACTTAGCAGGTTATCAATTTGAAAGTTTTGCTTCCAGTTATCCTAAAAGTGAAAAATTAGAAGAAACTTCTTTTTTAGGAGCAAAATGCTATACTTTTTTATCGCCAGTTTATAGTTTAGACCAAACAGATACCTACAAAGCAATAGATAAACTTCAAAACTTTATTGAACTTTTTCCTGAGTCTCCAAATATGGCAGAAGCGAATGCTTTAGCAAAGAATTTAAGAGAAAAATTAGAGAAAAAAGCTTTTGAAAATGCAAAAATTTATAATACAATTTCTAATTACAAAGCTGCTATTGTTGCTTTTGAAAATTTTTTAATTAATTTTCCAGGAACTACATTCAAAGAAAAAGCATTATACTATAAATTAGATTCAGCTTATAATTTGGCCATTAACAGCATTCCTTCTAAAATGGAAGATAGATTATTAAATGTTAGAATTGCATACAATAATCTAATTAAGTTTAAAGCTGATTCCGAATACAAATCAAAAGCAGATTCAATGTCTGCCAGAATAGAAAACGATTTAAAACAATTTACTAAATAATAAAGTCATGGATTTAAAAAAGACGAATGCACCAGTAAACACTATCACTTACAATAAAACTGCAATTGAAGAGCGTACTGGCAATGTTTATGAAGCAATTACAATAATGGCTAAAAGAGCAAATCAAATCAACTCAGAAATTAAAAAAGAATTAACTGAGAAATTAGAAGAATTTGCTACTTATAATGATAGTCTTGAAGAAATCTTTGAAAACAAAGAGCAAATCGAAGTTTCTAAATACTACGAAAAGTTACCAAAACCTCATGCTTTAGCTGTTCAAGAGTGGCTTGATGACAAAATTTACTACAGAGATACTACAAAAGACTAATTCTGATGTCTGTTTTAAGTGGTAAAAAGATTTTACTCGGTATTTCGGGAGGAATTGCTGCTTATAAAACTGCCTCATTAGTTAGATTATTTATAAAAGCAGGTGCACATGTCCAAGTGATAATGACACCTGCTTCTAAGGATTTTGTAACTCCGTTAACCTTATCAACACTTTCTAAAAATCCCGTATATTCTACTTTTTATAATGAAGAAGATCAAGATGCTCAATGGAATAATCACGTTGAATTAGGTCTTTGGGCAGACTTAATGATAATTGCACCCGCAACAGCTAACACATTGTCTAAAATGGTCAATGGCAATTGTGATAATCTTTTAATTGCAACTTATTTATCGGCTAAATGCCCAGTTTATTTTGCTCCAGCAATGGATTTAGATATGTACAAACATCCCTCAACTATTGCAAGTTTTACTATTTTAAAACAATTTGGGAATTCTATTATTCCAGCAGAAAAGGGAGAATTAGCTAGCGGATTATCAGGTGAAGGAAGAATGTCAGAACCAGAAAATATTATTTCTTTTTTAGAAAATGATTTAGAAAGTAAATTACCATTAAGAGGAAAAAAAATACTTATAACAGCTGGTCCAACATACGAAGCTATCGATCCTGTTCGTTTTATAGGCAATCATTCTACTGGAAAAATGGGATTTGATATTGCTGCAAGTGCTGCCAATCTTGGTGCGGAAGTTACTTTAATTTCTGGGCCAACATACTTAAATACAAAATATCCCGTTACTAATTTAATTCGAGTGACTTCGGCTCAGGAAATGTATGATGCTTGTCATGAACATTTTGATAATGTTGATGTAGCCATTTGTGCAGCAGCAGTTGCCGATTATAAACCAAAAGTGGTAGCTAATCAAAAGATAAAAAAATCAACTGCTGAATTTTCTATTGAATTTGAAATAACAAAAGATATTTTAGCGTCTTTAGGAAAAATCAAAAAAAATCAATTTCTAATTGGTTTTGCTTTGGAAACCGAAAATGAAATTGATAATGCAAAGTTGAAAATTCAGAAAAAAAACTTAGATTTGATTGTTTTAAATTCGCTTCAAGATAAAGCCGCTGGTTTTGCCTCACCAAACAATAAAGTTACTTTTATTGATAGTGATTTTTTTATTGAACCAATGCCTCTTAAATCTAAAGAAGAAGTTGCAGATGATATTATGAACAAAGTAATTTCTCATTATGAAAAAAATAGTTAGTTTTCTTTTTTTAATTTTTATCGGAATTGGGAATGTTCAGGCACAACAACTAAATTGTACTGTTCAGGTAAACTCTGATAAAATTGCCAGTACAAATAATCAAGTATTTAATAATTTACAAAAATCAATTTCTGATTTTATTAATAAAACTGATTGGACAGGAGAGGTTTACAAACAAAATGAGAAAATTAATTGTTCTATGGTTATTATTATTAATAGTTATGATTCTAATCAATTTTCGGCCACTTTACAAGTAGAATCTACACGTGCTATATTTAATTCAAGTTATGCCTCCCCAGTATTTAATTATAATGATAAAGATTTTAGCTTTAATTATGTTGAGTTTGAAAACTTAAACTTTAATCCACAAAATTTTGATTCAAACTTAGTGTCTGTTTTGGCTTATTATAGTTACATGATATTAGGTTTTGATGGAGATACATTTACTTTGAATGGCGGGAAAAATTGGTTTGAAATTGCTCAACAAATATTAACAGTAGCTCAACAAAGTGGTTATAAAGGTTGGACTCAAGGAGATGGAATTCAAAATAGATATTTTTTAGTAAATGATATTCTTTCAGGAACATACGATTCATTTAGAACTGCAGAATATCAATACCATAGAGAAGGATTAGATACTATGTCTTCTGATTTAAAAGCTTCAAAAAACAAAGTTTTAGAATCGATAAAAACGTTAAGTCAAGTATATAAAGTAAGACCAAATGCTTTTTTGACTCGAATATTCTTTGATGCTAAAGTTGATGAAATAGTATCTATATTATCAGGTGGGCCAAATGTAGAATTAGCTGATACCATTGAAACTTTAAACAGACTGTCTCCTCTCAACTCAAGTAAATGGGCATCCATTAAGTTTTGATTATTATATTTATTACTTAAATTTATTTTATTTTTTCTAAATGATTACTTCACTTTCAATCGAGAATTTTGCATTGATAGAAAAATTAGATATTAATTTTTCTAATGGTTTTTCTATTATAACTGGTGAAACTGGAGCGGGAAAATCGATACTTTTGGGTGCTTTAGGATTAGTTCTTGGCAAAAGAGCAGATTTAACATCGCTTAAAAATAAGGAAGATAAATGTATTGTAGAAGCCAATTTTTCTATTCGAAAATATGATTTAAAATCCTTTTTTGAAAGTAATGATTTGGACTATGAAGATGAAACCATAATTAGAAGAGAAATTTTACCATCAGGTAAATCAAGAGCGTTTATCAACGATAGTCCAGTTAATTTGCAACAACTACAAGATTTAAGTTTTTATTTAATTGACATACATTCACAACATCAAACATTAGAATTATCGGAGGAAGAATTTCAATTTAAAATTATAGATTCAATAGCAAAAAATCAGGATTTAGTTAGCGAATTTCAATCTGTTATAAAAAAATATCGATCAGTAAAATCTTTATTAGAAATTAAGAAATCTAATCTTTCTTCCATTTTAAAAGAGAAAGATTATAATGAATTTTTATTTAATGAATTAGCTTCTGCTGCTTTAAAAGTTGGAGAATTAGAGGAATTAGAAAAGACATACGAGGCGCTAAATAACGTGGAGTTTATAAAAGAAAATTTAGACAAACTTTTAATTCTTGCCAATGAAGATGAATTTGGGTTGCAAAAAAACTTGAAAGAATTTAAGACTATTCTTCAAAAAAATAGTCAGTTTTCTCAAGATTTTCAATCGCTTTTAGATCGAACAAATTCAATCGCAATAGAGTTTGATGATATAGTAAAAGAATTAAACCGTACCTCCGATTTAGTTTTCAATGACCCTGAAAACTTAGAATTAATCAATCAAAAATTGCAAGTAATTTACAATCTTCAGAAAAAACATCAAGTGCTTACTGTCGAGGAATTATTAGCTATTCAATCTGAGTTAGAATCTAAAGTAGTTTCAGTTACAACGCTTGAACAAGAAATTTCAGGATTTGTAACTACAATTATCGATTTAGAAAAACATTTGGATAATATTGCTCTCATAATTTCTAAAAATAGGAGTGAAGCCATTCCAAAATTGAGTGAGCAACTTATTGCTATTTTAGGTCAATTAGGAATGCCAAATGTTAGATTTAAGATAGAAATAATCCCTTCAAATACGTATCATTTCAACGGTAAAGACACTTTACAGTTTTTGTTTTCTGCCAATAAAGGAACAGACTTTGGATTATTAAAAAAAGTGGCTTCGGGTGGAGAAATGTCACGTATTATGTTGGCTGTGAAATCAATATTATCTCAATATTCTAAATTACCCACTATTATTTTTGATGAAATTGACACAGGAGTTTCTGGAGAAATAGCTAATAAAATGGGTGAAATTATGAGAGAAATGAGTGCTACAATGCAAGTTTTTGCTATTACACATTTACCACAAATAGCAGCCAAAGGAAGTTCACATTACAAGGTTTATAAAAAAGTATTGGGTGAAAGCACCGTTTCTGAATTAACATTACTAACACCTGATGAAAGAATAATTGAAATAGCTGAGATGCTTTCAGGAAAAAATATTTCCGATTCTGCAATGAATCATGCTAAAGCATTATTAAACTAGTTGCTTTATTTTATACTTTTGTCCCACTTTTAAAAATAAAAATTATACAATTTAACTAGATAAAATATGATTATAGAACCAAGAATGCGAGGATTTATTTGTTTAACAGCTCATCCAGATGGTTGTGCTCAAAGTGTTAAAAATCAAATTGCTTATGTAAAATCAAAAGGTCATATAAATGGTCCAAAAAGAGTTTTAGTTATAGGAGCTTCAACAGGTTTTGGTTTAGCATCTAGAATAACTAGTGCATTTGGTTCAGAGGCAGCCACAATTGGAGTTTTTTTCGAAAAAGAACCTTCAGAAGGTAAAACTGCAACTCCGGGTTGGTATAATTCTGCCGCTTTTGAAAATGAAGCAACAAAAGCTGGATTATATGCTAAAAGTATAAACGGCGACGCTTTTTCAAATGAAATAAAACAGCAAACTATTGATTTAATCAAAACTGATTTAGGTCAAATTGATTTAATTATTTATAGTTTAGCTTCACCAGTTCGAATGAATCCAAATACAGGAATATTGCACCGTTCGGTCTTAAAACCTATAGGAAATAAGTTCACTAATAAAACGGTAGATTTTCATACGGGTAATGTATCGCAAGTTTCAATTGAACCAGCCAATCAAGACGATATTGATAATACAGTAGTAGTTATGGGTGGAGAAGATTGGTCAATGTGGATTGAAGCTATGAAATCAGCAGGAGTTTTAGCCACAGGAGTAACTACAATAGCTTATTCTTATATTGGTCCTGAAGTTACAGAAGCAGTCTATAGAAAAGGAACTATTGGTAGAGCAAAAGACCATCTTGAAGCAACAGCATTTCAAATTACAGATAGTTTAATTTCTTTAAATGGTAAAGCTTATGTTTCGGTTAATAAAGCATTAGTAACTCAAGCAAGTTCAGCAATTCCTGTAATTCCATTATATATTTCTTTATTGTATAAAATAATGAAAGCAGAAGGGATTCATGAAGGATGCATAGAACAAATTCAAAGACTTTTTGAGCAAAGATTATATTTTGGAAAAGACGTTCCAACAGATGAAAAAGGAAGAATTAGAATTGATGATTGGGAAATGAAAGCAGATGTTCAAGATAGAATTAAAATTTTGTGGGAAAAAGCAACTACCGAAAATCTCTCAGAAATTGGAGATTTAGCAGGTTATAAACAAGATTTTTTAAATCTTTTTGGATTTGGTTTTGAAGGTGTAGATTACAATTTGGAAGCAAATGAATTAGTTAGAATTCCAAGCATCTAATCAAATATTGACAAGGGTATTAAAAACTCACAAATTTTGTTTGTGAGTTTTTTTTATTGTTACTTTTACTTTTATTAACTTTCAAATTATATTTAATGAAAAAAATTACTTTACTATTCATATTGATAGGTACATTATGTGATGTAAATGCCCAGGTTCTTAATCAAAATGCAGGTTGGCCAAATACAGCATGGGCTCTTACAGGCTCTTATCTTGCTACAGGTATACAGTCAGATCCTACTTTAACTTCTAACTTTGCATTTGATGATGATATAACAAGCATAGGTCATGAGGATAATATTGCTGCAGAATCGCCTATAATTGATTTAACAGCAGCTTTTTCAGCGGGAGAAACTTGGTTAACAGTATCTGCCCCATATGTTTACAGATATTTAGCAGACGATGAATTAGTATTCCAATATTGGAATGCTGATTCAGCAACTTGGATTAATTGGGGGACTAATTTTGATGAATTAGGTAACTATACAACAGACAAGAATTATTGTTCTGGAAATCCTTCTACATATTCATCATCAGTACTGAATATTGCGGGATTTAGCTCGAATCAATTATCAGGTTTTAAGTATAGAATTTCATATAATGATAATCCAGCTGGAACTGATTGGAATTATGGTTTTTGTTTTCAGTCACCAACTATTGTTTCTTCTACACCTCCTGCTTGTCCTAGCCCATCTTCTTTGGCAGCTGTAGTTACTACAATTTCTGCAACTCTTTCTTGGGTAGAAAATGGTTCTACTTCATTATATAATTTGGAATATGGAACTAATGGTTTCACACAAGGAACAGGGGTTTTATTATCTGGAATTTCAAATTCATATAACTTAACATCATTAACACCTGCCACATCATATTCCTATTATGTTCAAGCAGCTTGTGGAGGTACAGCAGGAACAAGTAATTGGTCAGGTCCCTTTAGTTTTACAACTCCTGTTCCAACACCCTTAAATGATGACTGTTCAGGAGCTTTTGAAATGACATTAGCTTATACTAATACACAAAATGCTGTTGCTGCTACAAATAACGCTGGTTTTATCTCATCATGTACTGTTGCTAGTGGGATGAACGATGGCGTATGGTATACTTTTTTGGGCAATGGAGGAGATATTACTATAGCGCTTTCAGCAGTTGGTTCATGGGATCCTCAGTTAGATATTTATAGTGGAACTTGTGGTACATTTACTTGTGTAGCTTCTGCAGATTCAGGATTAAGTGGAGGTGCAGAAACTCTAACAGTTAATGGTACAATTAGTGCTTTAAGGTATTATGTTAATGTTGGCTATTACAGCGCTATAACTGATAGATCTGAAGGATTATTTACAATTACTGCTACATCAAGTTTGGCAAATAGTTCTTTTGATAATAATAATTTCACTTATTATCCAAACCCTGTTAAAAACACTTTGAACTTATCTTATGATCAAGAAATTTCAAATGTTACTATTTTCAATTTAATGGGCCAAAAAGTTAGCTCACAAGCAATCAATTCCAATCAAGGTCAAGTAGATATGTCTAACCTGTCTCATGGAGTTTATTTAGTAAAAGTTTCTTCTAATAATCAAGTGAAAACACTTAGAGTTATTAAAGAATAATTTTTTTACATTTTTATGTTGTAAACCACCTAAATTTTAGGTGGTTTTTCTTTTTTATAAAACTTATATTTGTTAAAAAATTAGCAATGTTTTTTTCTATAATTATTCCAGTTTATAATAGACCTGACGAAATTAAAGAATTATTAGAAAGTCTTTTAGTTTCTGATTACAATAAATTCTTTGAGGTTGTTATTGTTGAAGATGGTTCAACAATAACATGTAGTAATGAAATTGAAATTTTTAAAGATAAATTAAATATTTCCTATTATTTCAAAGAGAATAGCGGGCCAGGTGATTCAAGAAATTTTGGTATGAAAAATGCAAAAGGAGATTATTTTATAATTTTCGATTCAGATTGTATTATTCCAAAACACTATTTATTAGAAGTAGAAAAGGAATTAACTAAAGATTTTATAGATTGTTTTGGAGGATCGGATGCTGCTTTAGATTCATTTTCTGATATTCAAAAAGCCATAAATTTTGCTATGACTTCTTTCTTAACTACTGGAGGAATTCGTGGTGGTTCTGAAAAAATTAATAAATTTCAACCCCGCAGTTTTAATATGGGTCTTTCAAAAAAGGCATTTGAAGTATCAAAAGGGTTTGGTTGTATTCATCCGGGTGAAGATCCAGATTTAACTATAAGATTGTGGAAATTAGGTTATCAAACAAGACTTTTTCCTAATGCTTTTGTTTACCATAAACGAAGAATAGATTGGGTTAAATTTTCTGATCAAGTTACTAAATTTGGAAAGGCTAGACCAATTCTTAATTCATGGTATCCTGAATATAGCAAATTGACTTATTACTTTCCCTCATTATTCATTATAGGTTTTTCAATTTCACTATTTTTATTTTTGTTCGGGATAGAGTTCCCATTATTGTGTTACTCTTTTTATTTTTTGTTGGTATTTGTTTTTTCATCTAATCAAAATAAAAGTTTCAAAATTGGATTTCTATCTGTAATAGCTGTTTCAAAACAATTTTTTGGATATGGAAGAGGTTTTTTAAAATCCTATTTTAAAATTATAATTAATAAAGAAAAACCCGAAGAAGCATTTCCTGAATTATTTTTTAAAGTAAAATTATGACCAAAATTGTTGGGCTTACAGGAGGAATTGGTAGTGGTAAAACCATGATTGCAAATTATTTGAAATCATCAGGAATTCCTGTTTATATTGCTGACGAGGAGGCGAAGAAAATAATGAATTCATCAGAAGTAGTAGAAACTATAAAAAATCAATTTGGAAATGAAGTTTTTGATGGTCATGTATTAAATAGAGAAAAACTAGCTCAACTTGTTTTCGACTATCCAGATAAACTCCAAAAATTAAATGCAATTATTCATCCAAAAGTCCTGATTCACTTTGAAAATTGGTTAAAGAAACAAAATCATTATCCCTTCATTGTTAAAGAAGCAGCCATATTATTTGAAAGTGGCAGTTATAAAAAATGTGATAAAATAATAACCGTTATAGCTCCATTAGAAACCCGTATCGAAAGAGTTTTAAAACGAGATAATATGTCGCGTGAAAACATAATAAAACGTTTGCAGAATCAATGGACTGATGAACAGCGAGTTGCTAAAAGCCATTTTGTTGTTGATAATATTTCCATAGAAGATAGCCATCAACAAATTGATGAAATTCTTAAAATATTAAAAAATCAATAATTTTAAGATTAGATGTTAATGTTTGGTTAATGTATTTATGATATAATTGTTAAAAAGTTAAATTTGTTTAATGAATAAATTGTTTTTCCGATTACTTGTAATTTTAATGAGTTTATCCTTAATAGGTATAATACTTGTTCAAGTATATTGGTTTGATAAATCTTTTGAAAATAACGAAGAGCAATTCAAGTTTCACGTAAAACAAGTTTTGGGAAATGTTGCTGATAAATTACAGAAACATGAAGCATATACATTTTATGAACGATATAATCGCATAAAGGACAGTATTGGTAAAGCACCAGATAAAAACGAATTTTTAGAATTTGGATATATTCAAAGAGATTCTAGAACAAAAGAAACAATAATTTATTCTAATAGTATTATATCCGAAGATTACGGAATAACCCCATCGTTCTTTGACAAGAAATTAGACAGTGTAAAAAAAATACAAAGTTTTTCAACAAAAAGAAAAACTGAAATATATAACCAAGGTCTTGATAATCTAAATTCAAAAAATAAAGTTTCTCCTGATATAGTTATTGAAAAAAATGGTAATTCTGATTTGTTAGACAATGCTAGATTTGAATTATTTTTTAAAGATATAGCGGCAACTCAATCAATTCAAGAAAGAGTCTCGAACGAAATGATGCAAAAATTATTGTACGAGGAACTAAATGAATATGGTGTAAAAACACCATTTGAATATAATGTTTATAGCAATGGTTTAGCAACTAAAATAAAATCTGAACATTTCAAATATGATAAGTCAGCAACCTATTCTATTCCGATTTTTATTGATAATGATGGAAATAATAAGTACCAGTTATTAGTAACATTTCCACATAAAAAGAAATTTTTATTTTCAGAATTAATTGGTATTTGCATACTTTCAATAATTTTCACGTTAATTATAATCATTGCTTATTCAAGTGCATTAAGCCAATTAATTAAACAGCGACAAATTTCTGAAATTAAAACAGATTTTATAAATAATATGACGCATGAATTTAAAACACCTATTGCTACAATTAATCTTGCATTAGATGCCATTAAAAACCCTAAGGTTATTGATGATAAAGAAAAAATACATCGATATCTTCAAATGATTAGAGATGAAAACAAAAGAATGCATGCCCAGGTTGAGAATGTTTTAAGAATTTCAAAACTTGAAAAAAAAGAATTGGATATTACTAAAGAAGCCAATAATATTCATCATATTATTGAAGATGCTATAGAACATGTTAATCTAATAATTGATGATAGAAATGGAACAATAACAACTCATTTTGAAGCCACTAGAAATTCTGTTTTATTAAATGATGTTCATTTTACCAATGTTTTAGTTAACATTATAGATAATGCTATCAAATATTCACCATTACCACCAATTATTAATATTTACACAGAGAATGTTAAAGATTTTGTCATAATTAGAATAAAAGATCAAGGAACAGGTATGTCAAAAGTTGCTCAAAAGAGGATATTTGAAAAATTCTATCGTGAGCACACAGGAGATTTACACAATGTTAAAGGACACGGCTTAGGATTAGCCTATGTTAAAAGAATTGTTGAAGATCACAATAGTGAAATTTTTGTAGAAAGCGAAAAAGGAAAAGGAAGCACATTTATAATTAAAGTCCCACTAATTAATTAAAATATAAAGTTATGGAAAATAATAAAAAAATACTTTTAGTAGAAGATGATCAAAATTTTGGCATTATCTTAAGAGATTACTTAACATTAAACGATTTTGAAGTTACACTCGCTAAGAATGGTATGGAAGGTTTTGAAAAATTCAAAAAAGACAATTTTGATTTGTGTATCTTGGATGTGATGATGCCCTATAAAGATGGATACACATTAGCTAAAGAAATTAGAGAAAAAAACAAAGATGTACCTTTAGTTTTTTTAACCGCAAAGTCAATGAAAGAAGATGTAATCAAAGGATACAAAGTTGGTGCAGATGATTACTTGAATAAACCTTTCGACTCTGATGTGCTGTTAATGAAAATTAAAGCAATCATTCAGAGAAAAGCAAGCGAAAACAAAAATGAACCAGTTAAGTTTGAGTTTCAAATAGGTAAATTTCTTTTAAACTCTAAACTTCGTTTTTTAAAATTTGACGACAATGAGCCAATTAAATTATCCCCTAAAGAGTCTGATTTATTAAAAATGATGGCTATTTATGAAAATGATTTAATGCCAAGAGAACTAGCATTAACAAAGATTTGGAGAGAAGATAATTATTTCACTTCAAGAAGTATGGATGTATATATAGCCAAATTAAGAAAATATTTAAAAGAGGATCCAAGTGTAGAAATTCTTAATATACACGGAGAAGGTTTTAGATTGGTTGTAAGAAAATAAAATAAATAGGCTTCAAGAAATTGAAGCCTATTTATTTTAAATAAAGTTGTAAAGCAAAACAAGTTTTTTCCTGTCGTTGTATAGCAAAAACTATATTTTTTTCTTCAACATATTGATTTATTGCTACTTCTTCATCCATTGAAACTTCTTTAAGATAATTCATTTCAAAACTTTCTATTTTTTGACTTTGAACAAATTCGAAGTTCATGGAATCCAAACACCATTCAAGATATTTAACGCTATTTGCATGGTTGACAATATCTAAATCAGAAAGTTTCACTTTATGATTGGCTATAGATTTCATAGTATGCTGAAAATCAATTTTACCAAAGGCATCAAAAGTTGCTCTGTCTGAATATTTTTCAAAATGTTCATGCGGCAAAGCTAAACTCTCAGGCCTTCTAGTTTTGGTATTAAAAACAGCCCAAAAGGTTTCACAACCCACAATTTTTTCCTCACCTATATACATTTCTAAGCAGCGAATAGAACGAGAATTTTCTAATGAATTAATCCAGGTTTTAACTGTGACAACTTCTTTCCATTTGGGTAAACGTTTTATTTCAACTCTAATTTTGCTCAAAACCCAAGCTTGATTATGTGTTTGCATATCACTATAACTAATACCGCCAAGCTCAGCATGATATCCAGCAGTTAATTGTAAAATATTACACAAATCAGTATATTTTAAATAGCCATTAGGATAACATTGCAGAAAATTGATTTCCCAATCTTGTTTTAAAATAGAGGTGAAGTTAGGAGCTATTGGCATTATTTAATTATATTTTCTATATGACTTATTATTTTGGTTCTATCTGTCAAATAATCAAACCAATCAGCATTTTCAGTTCGTTTAAACCATGTCAATTGACGTTTGGAAAATCGCCGAGTGTTTTTCTTGATTTCTTCAATGGCGAAATCTAATGATGTTTTTCTGTCAAAATAATCAAATAATTCACGATAACCAACGGTTTGTAACGCATTCAAATTTTTGTTTGGGTATAGCTTTTCAGCTTCAGCTAATAATCCAATATTAATCATACTATCAACTCGCTGATTAATTCTGTTGTAAACAATTTCTCGATCTCCTTCAAGTCCAATTACGATAGGAGTGAAGCTCCGTTGATTTTTCTTTTGTCCAATAAAATTAGAATAGGGTTTTCCTGTTCCAAGACAAACTTCTACAAAGCGTTTCATCCGTTGTGGATTTTGCAATGTTTGAGGATTTTCAATAGTCATTTTTTGAAAATAATCATGGTCTAATTCCTTTAACTTATTTTGTAGATAATCTATTCCAAATAGTTCAAAATCAGTATTTATTTTATCTCTAACATTATTTTTTATTTCAGGAAAATCATCAAAACCTTTGAGCACTGCATCAACATATAAACCTGAACCGCCAACCATAATCTGAACGTTATTTTTTAAAAATAATTCGTCTAATTTATCGATAGCTTCTTGTTCAAAATCGCCTACAGAGTAATTTTCAAAGATGGATTTGTTTTGAATAAAATGATGTTTTGCGGTATTTAATTCTTCATCTGTTGGAACTGCTGTTCCGATAGTCATTTCTTTATAAAACTGTCGACTATCACAAGAAATGATTTCGCAATTAAAATGTTTTGCTAAATCAATACTCAACGAAGTTTTTCCGATTGCTGTGGGACCAATAATTGTAATTAAGTAATTCATGATTAAAACTTCACAATTCTAATTACTTTATGACGTCTTAAATAGCCTTGAATAATAGTTCGTGTATCACGATTATTTTGCATTGGAATAATTATGTTTTTTAGGATTTCTATATTATTAACTTGATAATTCAATTCAAAGAAACAATAGCCTTTGTAAATTCCATTTTCTATTAGCACAGCACTGCGTTCATCAAGAGTTCTTCCTTTATCAATAATTACCATGTTATTATTCTCGAATTTCATCTCTTTAATAAACTCATTCACGCGCTCATTATAGCTCTCTGGTGTTTCTTTCCCCATACATGCACCATTACATTCCTTTATTTTTAGTTGAAAACAGCCATTTTTTGTTTCATATAGACCGTTTATTTTTTGACAAAGTTGATGTTCAGAGGTGATTTTAAATAACAAATTTTTTCCTTCTTGCAAAGTAGTAAATGAAGTTATTTCTTTTTTTCTTCCATCTGCTTTGTTAATTTTTAAAGCCAAATAACCATTTTCATCTTTCTCAACATATAAGGCATATTGAAAAATACTTTTGCGCTGTGCTCTATTATATATGGGTTTATTAATTTTGATTTCTTCACTTTCTTTCAGTAAAGCAATAAGTTCATTTCCAGTTTCTTCATAGGTTACAGCAAAAACTTCACGTTGTATTTTTTTGCTTTTGCCACTTGTTCCTGTAAAATGTTGATTGATACGTTTTTTAATATTTTTACTTTTACCAATATAAATTAAATCCCCTTTTTCATTGTGAATATAATAAATGCCAGTTCGAGCAGTCATACTTTCTACTATATCAAGTAATTTTGGGGATAATCCTTTTTTGATTTCAGCTTTTATGGAACCAATTAGAATTTCTTTTTCAACATCTTTAGCTAAAATCATTTTGAATAACTTAACTGTTGCCATAGCATCACCGCTAGCTCTGTGTCTATCCGTTACAGGAATTCCAAGTGAGCGGACTAATTTTCCCAAACTATAGGAAGCTTGTCCGGGAATTAATTTTTGTGATAATTCAACAGTGCAGAGTGTGGGTTTTACATAATCATACCCCAATCGATTAAATTCAGTTCGCAAAATCCTATAATCAAATGAAGTATTGTGTGCTACTAAAATACAATCTTGAGTGATTTCGATTATTCGCTTTGCAATCTCATAAAACTTTGGTGCAGATCGCAACATTGCATTATTGATTCCAGTTAGTTTAACCACAAAAGGCTGAATGGGCTTTTCAGGATTAACCAAACTTATGAATTGGTCAATCACTTCATGACCATCAAATTTGTAGATGGCAATTTCGGTAATGCCTTCTTCATTAAATTGTCCTCCAGTGGTTTCTATGTCGAGTATTGCGTACAAATTTAGTTTTCAGTGTTCAGTTTGTAGTATTCGGTTTTTTTTCTTCAATTAAAAATCGTTAATCAACAATCTTAATTCATTTTCTTCCACCAAAGATACTACTTCCAATTCGAACCATGTTGCTACCACATTCAATAGCCAGTTGATAATCTCCACTCATTCCCATGGAAAGAGTGTTCAATTGACAGTTTTCAGTTTTCAGTTTTTTATGTAGGTCAAATATCGATTTCAAATGTTGAAACTCTCGTTTTATTTGTTCTTGATTGTCAGTAAATGTAGCCATTCCCATTAAACCAATTACTTTAATGTTTGACATATTTTTAAACTCTTCTGAACCCAATAAATCGGCTAATTCAATTTCGTTTAATCCAAATTTAGTTTCTTCTTCGGCAATGTGAATCTGTAATAAACAATTAACTTGTTTTCGCCAACGAACAGCTTGTCTATTAATTTCTTTTAATAATTTCAAACTATCCACACCGTGAATTAGTTTTACATAAGGAATCATATATTTGACCTTGTTGGATTGTACATGTCCAATCATGTGCCATTCAATATCTTTAGGCATTTGCTGCCATTTTTCGGTCATTTCTTGGATTTTATTTTCACCAAAAATGCGTTGTCCTGCATTGTAGGCTTCCATTAAATCAGCAACAGGTTTGGTTTTGGAAACCGCAACAAGTAGAACGTTTTCTGGAATTGAGGATTGTATGTGAAGAAGATTTTCTTTTATTGACATTTTCAAATTGATACATTTTCAAATTAAAGTTCATAAACTAGCAATCCACTTCTGAATTTAGGTTCGATATAAGTACTTTTTGGTGGCATAATCAAATGGTTATCAGCTAGTGCTTTTATTTCTGTTATATCCGAAGGAAATAGCATAAATCCAACTTCAAATTCACCTTCGTCAACCAATTCTTTTATGGTTAATATCGATTGCTTTCCTGGAATATATTCAATGCGTTCATCATTTCTCAAGTCTTCGATTCCCAGCAATGGTTGCAAAACTTTATTATACAAAATTTGAGCATCGAGATTTTCAATTATTGATGATTGTTTATTGTCTTGTTTATAAAACAAGGCATAAAAATGATTATCAAGATACATTCCAAATTCAAATTTGCTTTGTGGTTTCCATAGTTCTTGTTCTTTGTCTTTTATGATGAAATGTTCTCCTAATTTAGCTAAAAAATCTTCTTTAGAAAAACCATTTAAATCTCTTATGATTCTATTGTATTCGAAGATTTTCACGTTACTTTCAGCAATAAGGAAACTCATGAAATAGTTTAAATTTTCATTTCCTAAATGCTTGTTTTCATCATACAATAACTCGGCAGAAGCAGAGCGATGATGTCCATCAGCAATATATAATTCTGGAATGTTTTCAAATTGTTTTACAAGCCAATTAATTTCTTCTTCGGTTTCAATTTTCCAAAGTTGGTGCTTTTCTTTATTGGTAGTCGAATAGTTATAAACGGGTTGGCTTTTTTTCTTTTCAGCAATCCAGGAATTTAAAGTCTCATTGTCTGGATAAGTTATCAAAACAGGTTCTGTGTTAAATCTCGTTTGATGTAAATAATCTTTGAAATATTCTACACGATATTGCAAAGTATCTTCATGTTTCTTGATGCTATTTTTTTTATACTCTTCTATAGAGGTTCCAGCAACTATTCCGGTGAAATTTTGCTCTTTGCTTTGAATTTCATAGAGAAAAAAAACTGCTTTTTCTTCTTCTATAAAAATGCCATCATCTTTGAAATCTTGGTATTTGTGTGCTACGCCTTTGAAACGTTTATCCAAAGTTATTTTTTGCGAATGCATATAGGCTGGATTAATAACGTGCAAAAAAGAGTAGGGATTAAAACTCAACCAAGCAGCTAGCTCAGCCGAACTATAATCATCATAGTTTCTGCAAGTAACCAATCCTACTTTGTCTGGAGTGGGACGAACGGCTTTGAAGGGGATTATTTTGCTCATGTATTCAATTGATAATTGACAATTAACAACTGATAATTATGTTTTAGAATTATCAATTATCCATTATTCATTGTTAATTAAGAAATTGCTTTGCAATTTTCTCTGCTTTTTTACTTTCTGTATAATCATAAAAACCTTCCCCTGATTTTACGCCTAATTTTCCTGCCATAACCATATTCACTAATAATGGGCAAGGTGCATATTTTGGATTTTTGAAACCTTCGTACATTACATTTAAAATGGAAAGACAAACGTCCAATCCAATAAAATCAGCTAGTTGTAAGGGTCCCATTGGATGCGCCATTCCGAGTTTCATTACGGTATCAATTTCATTAACACCAGCAACACCATTGTACAATGTTTCGATAGATTCGTTAATCATTGGCATCAAAATTCTATTGGCCACAAAACCTGGATAATCGTTTACTTCGGTTGGTGTTTTACCTAATTTTTCGGAAAGTGTCATGATGATTTTAGTAACTTCATCAGATGTGTTATAACCGCGAATGATTTCTACTAATTTCATAATTGGTACTGGATTCATAAAATGCATACCAATTACACGTTCTGGATGAACTACTTGAGCAGCAATTTGTGTAATAGAAATGGATGAGGTATTGGTTGCTAAAATCACATTATGATTACAAATCTCGCTTAACTGTTTGAAGATATTTAGTTTTAAGGTTACATTTTCTGTAGCTGCTTCAACAACCAAATCTGTTCCCACAACACCATCTTTGATATCACTGTAAGTAATTATATTTCCTATGGTTTTGTATTTATCTTCTTCTGTAATGGTTCCTTTTAAAACCATTCTATCAAGGTTTGTAGCAATAGTTGCCATTCCTTTTTCAATAGATTTTTCGGAAACATCTATAAGTTTTACGGTAAAACCGCTTTGTGCAAAAGTGTGAGCAATTCCGTTGCCCATAGTTCCTGCTCCAATTACTGCTATTGTTTTCATTGTTTTGGTTTAGTTAGTTTTGTCGTTCATAGAGTCAATAATCATATAAGCTACTCGCAAAGCTTCGGTTCCATCTTCAAGCGTGACAATAGGAGTTGTATTATTATTGATGGCATCGGCAAAAGTCTCTAATTCATCCAAGATGGCATTATTGGCTGAAACTTCTGGATTGTCAAAATAAATTTGTTTCTTTTCGCCTTCGGCATTTTGTAAAATCATATCAAAATCACCAGGAATTAGCGGTGCTTCTTTCATTTTAACTACTTCACATATTTTATCTAAATAATCAACTGAGATGTATGCGTCTTTTTGAAAGAAACGAGATTTACGCATATTCTTCATAGAAATTCTACTAGAAGTAATGTTGGCAACGCAACCATTTTCAAATTCAATACGAGCATTGGCAATATCAGGCGATTGGCTCAAAACCGAAACTCCACTGGCATGAACGGCTTTCACTTTTGATTTTACAACGCTCAAAATAGCATCAATATCGTGAATCATTAAATCCAAAACCACAGGAACATCAGTACCACGTGGATTGAATTCTGCTAAACGATGAGTTTCAATAAACATTGGGTTTTCAATTTGATCTTTAACAGCAGTGAATGCAGGATTAAAGCGCTCCACATGTCCTACTTGACCTTTTACGTTATATGCTGCGGCTAATTCAATTATTTCTTCAGCTTCTGCAACTGTAGTTGAAATTGGTTTTTCTATAAAAACATGTTTCCCTGATTTTATAGAAACTTTGGCACATTTGTAATGGGATAGGGTTGGTGTTACTATATCAATAACATCGACGGCATGAATTAATTTTGCAATGGTGTCAAATTGTTTGTATCCAAATTCGGCTGCGATTTTAACACCATTTTCATGATTTTCGTCATAAAAGCCTATGAGTTCATATTTCTCAGATTGTTGTAATAAACGCAAGTGTATTTTTCCGAGGTGACCAGCACCTAAAACGCCAACTTTAAGCATAATAATAAATTTTATCAAAAATAGAAATTAATTAAGAATTGAGAATTGATAATTGCTAATTTGTTTTCTATTTTTACGAAATAAAATTTATCCCAAATTGAAAGACACAACTAAACATCAAGGACTTCGAAAACAATTAGCCAAATTATTGGAAGATAAAGGTATTACCGATAAAAAAGTACTTGAAGCCATAAAAAATATACCAAGACATTTGTTTTTAGACTCTAGTTTTGAAGATTTTGCTTATCAAGATAAAGCATTCCCTATTGCTGCTGGGCAAACCATCTCTCAGCCCCATACTGTGGCTTTTCAAACACAATTATTACAAGTGAAAAAAGAGGATAAAATTCTTGAAATTGGAACAGGTTCCGGTTATCAAACGGCTGTTTTAGTTGCTATGGGAGCCAAAGTTTATTCGGTAGAAAGACAAAGTGAATTGTTTAAAATTACTGCTGCTTTGTTACCTAAATTAGGCATTCGACCAAAGCATTTATCTTTTGGCGATGGTTATAAAGGATTGCCAAATCACGCACCGTTTGATAGCATTATTGTTACTGCTGGCGCACCGATTGTCCCAAAAGCGTTAATGGCTCAACTCAAAATAGGGGGGAGATTAATTATTCCACTGGGAAAAGAGCAGCAAGTCATGACCATGCTGATACGCAAAAATGAAACCCAATTTGAAAAGCACGAGTGTGGTGATTTCAAATTCGTACCTTTATTGGAGAATAGAATTTAAAATGCTTTTTTAATTCTATCTAAATCACGTTTGGTATCTTGTTCTTTTAGACTTTCTCTTTTATCGTAAGTTTTCTTTCCACGGCAAAGACCAATATCTAATTTTGCAATTCCTTTTTCGTTGGTAAAAAGTTTCAAAGGAATAATAGTTAGTCCTTTGGTATCCATAGCTCTTTCAAGCTTTTTTAACTCTCTTTTGTTGAGCAATAACTTACGTTCACTTTTGGCTTTATGATTGAATTGGTTGCCATATACATATTCGTCTATTTGAGTATTGATTGCAAATAACTCATGATTGTGAAATTCACAAAAACCTTCGGTTATATTGGCTTTCCCCAGACGAATAGATTTTATCTCTGTTCCTGTTAAAACTATTCCAGCCGTATAGGTTTCGATTATTTCGTAATCGAATTTAGCTCGTTTATTAAGTATGTTGATAGTTTTTAACATAAGCTAGCAAATGTAACAACAATTGCCCGAAACAACAATAGTTTTGTAACTTTGCTTTATGGAAAACACCAAATCAAAAGATCCGCTTCACGGAGTTACACTCCAAATTATAGTAGAGCAGCTTGAAAAATTTTATGGTTTTGACACACTTGGTGAGTTAATCAAGATTAAATGCTTTACTGAAAATCCAAGTATTAAGTCGAGCTTGACATTCTTGAGAAAAACGGATTGGGCTAGAAAAAAAGTAGAAGCACTTTATATCAAGACATTGCCAAAAATAAAATAATTATTTTTTGAAATTCCTTTTCAACAAAGAATAAATAACGGTATCCCAAAATTTTCCTTCCCAAAGTTCATTTTCTAAAATATGAGCTTCTTTGATAAATCCATTTTTTTGTAAAACTCTTTCCGAAGCAATATTTTCAGGATCAATTATTGCTTCTACGGAATGTAAATTCATTTGTTCAAAACCATATTCAACTACTGCTTTGATAGCTTCTGTGATATATCCTTTTCCATGATATTCTGGCAAAGACATATAGCCAATTTCAGCTCTATGGTTTTCAGGTTGAATTCTATAATGACCAATAATTCCAATTATTTTCGAGTTTCTTTTGATGGTAATTCCCCAATTTATTCCAATATTAGTATCAATTTTTTCATTAATCATATTAATATGAGCCAAAGCATCTTCCTCTGTTTTGGCTAAAGGACGAGGAATATATTTCATTGTTTCAGGATTACCTCTAAGTGCTAATACTTCAGCAATATCATTCTCGTCAATCCGACGCAAAAGCAATCGTTTGGTTTCTAAATTTTGAAAAGGATGAAAATTGATTTCTAACATTTTATTTTTTTGTGAAATTAAAAAATCTAAACTATAATAGCAATTAATCATTTTTCGGATTCAATAAATAATTTATATATATAAGATATATTATTATTAAAATTATAAAAACATGTATTTAGTCGATATTATTTTAATTTTAAACGATAAAATAACTAATATTACATTACAAAAATTAAATAAATTATTTCTCTCATTATTAATCAAATAAAGTTATTGCCCCACAAAAACTTTGTTAAAAAACTTAACCTACTATTATGAAAGCAAAAATGTTTAGAGTATTGTTGTCGTTAGCAATTGTGTTCACTATGGTCTCTTGTTCTTCTGACTCTTCAGATGGAACTTCAACAGACAAAAAAGTTGTAACTAACTATAATTACAACGAAACTGAGTTAAAATTAATTACCCTAATCAATAATTACCGTCAGACTATTGGATTGAATACTTTAGAAGTAATAAATCACATCTCTTTCAAATCTGAAGAGCACAACATCTATATGATAGAGCATAATTTGGTAAATCATGATTATTTTCAGGAAAGATCAGACAATCTTATTTTAGTATTAGGTGCAGAAAGAGTAGGCGAGAATATTGCTTATAACTATAAAACTGCTGAAAATGCATTTAGTGCTTGGATGGATAGTCCAGGCCACAGAGCAAACATAGAAGGTGATTATACCCATTTTGGCTTAGCAGTGACCACTGACGCTCAAACAGGAAAAAAATATTACACTAATATGTTTATGAAGAAAAAGCAATAAACATAGGTTTACAATAAAATAGTTTGATAATTGTTTTGATTGATTTTGACAAATCGACAAACCCATCTGATAGGATGGGTTTTGTTATTTAAGCACTATTTGTTTCAATTATTTTAAACTCCCAACCATTTCTTCTGGTTTTACCCAAGCATCAAAATCTTCTGCCGTTACATATCCTAATCGAACAGCCTCATCTTTTAAAGTAGTTCCATTTTTATGAGCAGTTTGAGCGATTTCTGCGGACTTATAGTAACCAATTTTCGTGTTTAAAGCTGTCACTAACATTAATGAATTATTAACTAATTCTTTTATGCGTTTATGATTAGGTTCAATCCCTTGTGCACAATGTTCATCAAAAGAAATACATGCATCTCCTAAAAGTCGGGCAGATTGTAAAAAGTTGGCTGCCATTAGCGGTTTGAAAACATTTAATTCATAATGCCCTTGCATACCTCCAACAGATATTGCCACATCATTACCCATAACCTGAGCACAAACCATGGTTAAAGCTTCACATTGAGTAGGGTTTACTTTTCCTGGCATTATTGATGAACCGGGTTCATTTTCTGGAATTAAGATTTCACCAATTCCTGAACGTGGGCCAGAAGCTAACATTCTGATGTCATTTGCAATTTTATTCAAAGAAACGGCTAATTGTTTAAGAGCCCCATGACTTTCTACTATGGCATCATGTGAAGCTAAAGCTTCAAATTTATTTGGTGCAGTTACAAAGGGATGACCAGTAAATTTTGCTATATACTCAGCAACTTTTACATCATAACCCGCAGGTGTATTTAATCCGGTTCCAACGGCAGTTCCTCCAAGGGCGACTTCTGACAAATGCGATAATGTATTTTTTAAAGCTTTTATTCCATAATTTAGTTGAGCTACATAACCAGAAAGTTCTTGACCAAGAGTTAATGGAGTGGCATCCATTAGGTGAGTTCTTCCAATTTTAACCACATTCATGAATTCTTTGGATTTTGCTTCTAAAGTGTCACGAAGTTTTTCTAGACCTGGAATAGTAGTTTCTACTGCGGCTTTATAACATGCTATGTGCATTCCTGTTGGGAATGTATCATTGGATGACTGAGATTTGTTCACATCATCATTAGCTTTAACAACTGCTTCACCTTCACCGATTTTAAATCCAGCTAAAACTTGAGCACGATTGGCAATTACTTCATTGACATTCATATTACTTTGTGTTCCGGAACCTGTTTGCCAAATTACTAATGGAAATTCTTCTTGTAATTTACCTGCTAAAATTTCATCACAAACCTGAGCTATAGCATCACGTTTTTCTATTGAAAGTACTCCTAAATCACAATTGGTATAGGCTGCAGCTTTTTTTAGATAGGCAAAACCTTCTATAATTTCTTTTGGCATTGAGGCAAAAGGACCAATTTTAAAATTATTTCTTGAACGTTCTGTTTGTGCTCCCCAATATTTATCGGCAGGTACTTTAACTTCACCCATCGTGTCTTTTTCTATTCTGTATTCCATTGTGTTTTGATTTGTTTGTTGTTTATAACTTTTAGCCCCGATGGAGCCGATATCCTCGAAGAGATAAAGGCGAGAGCGGGAATTGCTCCTAAAAACTTCACAAAATTAGTGATAAAAACTATTTAATAAAAATTGATTTGGTTATTTGGTAGGCTAAAATATTACGCTTACATTTGCTTATAATTCAAAAAATTCCGGAAAACATGTTTGAATTTTCACAGTATTTAGGTTTCTTGGCTTTCTTAACCATTTTAACTATTGGTTTTTGGTTAATGATGTTTTTAATTACATTCATAGTTCCTTATTGGATTTTTGGAGGTATGAGAGAATTTCTTCAAGAAAGAAAAGCAAAAAGAAACGCAGAACTAACAGCTTAATTTTTTTTTTTTTTTGAAAAAGCCCCAAATATTTTTTTTTGGGTTTTTTTTATTTTTTATCCAGGAAAATCTCCTCCATCTTCTTGCTGGTTCCCTTTTGATCTTTTCTCTTTTTCATTTTTTTGCATGTTGAATCTATAAGTAAAGGATAGATTAATTTGTCTTTCTCTCCATTGCATTTCACCATAAGAGTCAACTACTCCGGGTATAAAGGTTTCCATAATTCTTTTTCTTGAGTTAAAGACATCACTAATATTTAGAGAAATTGTTCCTTTATCTTTTAAAACATCTTTACTAAAAGCTAAATTCATACTAAATACACCAATACTTTTTCCTTGTGCATTGTTTTGTGGCGCATTGTAGGTGCCATTTGTTTGCCAATCTATTTTGAAAGGTAATGTTATTTTTGAGGTAAATCTAGTAAACCATGAAGTTGTACTATTGTCAAAATTTTGAAAAACTTCATTTCCGTTAAAATCAGTGTAGGTATAATCTCCCTTGGTTTCATTGTAAAAGAAATTGAAGTTTCCATTTATTTTCCACCATTTGTAAGGAGAATAATTCAAGGTTAATTCAAATCCAGTTCTATATTCGGTAGCAAGATTTATAGGAGAACTTATAATAATAGGTATTCCATTTGCAAAATCACCACTTTCTCTTCTCACATACTGAAATGAATTAGATGTTTTGTTTCCATATAATGAAGTACTTAGGGTTGATTTACTCCATTTTTTGATATAACCCATATCGATAGCATCGGTAAAAGCTGGATCTAAATCTGGATTGCCTACAAATATATTTACGTTACTTGATAGGTTATTAAATGGGTTTATTAGTCTTCCTCTTGGTCTTTGAATTCTTCGACTATAGCTGATGGAAGCACTTTTTTGTTGTCCAAATTCATAAGTTACAAAAGCACTTGGAAAAAAGTTGTTGTATCTTTTATTATTGTAATCATTAGTGGCTAATTGGTTCACATCAATGTTGGAATCTTCCCAACGAGTTCCTAAAAGAAAAGAAAACTTTTTAACTTTAAAACCATAGTTAACATATAGTGCATTTACTTTTTCTTTGTATTCAAGAATATTAGTAAACTCTTGATAAGGAATTCCGTCTTTAATTACGCTATAATCTGTTGTGTTTACAATAAAATCTCCTTTATATCCTGCTTCAAACTGACTTCCTTTATTTAGAGGTAAAACATAATCGGTTTGGAATAAGTTTCTATTTTGTTTTTGATTGTTAGTTGTTTCATCAATAGATACTGAAGAAGAATTATTGGTAGTATCAGTGATGATGGCAAGGTTTTTATCAGAATTACTAGAAAAAGACCCATCTATGGTTAACTTATGTCCTTCTTTTTTAAAATTCTTGGTAAAATTTGTGGTGTATTCTATATTCTTGCTATTACTTTTTTCTTCATTAATTCTATTTCTTGTATAATCGTAGATAAAATTAGCGTCGTAATAAATTTGGTACACTTTATCAGTATTATCGCCATTACTATTTCTATAATTTACAATATTTGTCCATGTAAGTGTTTTATCAAGATACCAATCGAAACCAAAATTACCATTGTATGACTTATTCAATCTTTCATTTTCACGAGTTTCATTCATGTAATCTCTCGTAGTGTTATCGCTATTTAGGTATCTTGAGTGTGTTAAAGCATTTCCAGGATTGTTACGATCATAGTATCCTTGAGTAGAAAATATATTGAATTCTTCTGTTTTAAAATTTACAGTGCCACTTAAGCCGCTGTTTTTAGGTGTACCTAATGTTCCTGTAAAAGTCCCATTCACGCCCTTATTTTTTCCTTTTTTTAATACAATATTTATAATCCCACCTCCACCTTCGGCATCATAACGTGCTGATGGGTTTGTTATAACTTCAATTTTGTCTAAAGCATCAGCAGAAATTGTTCTGAGTGCATCTGCTATATTTATTGCATTTGAAGGTCTGCCATCTATTAGTATTTTGACATTGTCATTCCCCCGAAGTGCTACATTTCCTTCTGAATCAACTGTAACTGAAGGAACATTGTCTAGGACATCACTCGCTGTTCCACCTTTAACAATCATATCTTGCCCAACATTGTAAACTTTTTTGTCAAGTTTGATTTCTAAGGATGTTTTTTCGGCTCTGACTACAACTTCGTTCAATTGGGTAAAATCTTCCTCTAGACCTATTTTTCCTAGGTTCACACTTTCATTTAATTGTTTTTGTTTGATTTCTATAGGTTTAAAAGAAATAAATTCAAGAGTAATATCATACACTCCAACTAAAACTTCAACAGAAAAATCACCTTTTTTATCTGTGATGCCTCCAAATATTAGTTTTGTGTTTCTAGTGTTTTTTAATGTAATAGTGGCATATTCTAGTGGTAAATTGGTTGTTTTTTCTGTAATTGTTCCACTTATCACTATTTTGGTTTGTTCTGGTTTTTGTTGAGACAAAACTAAGAATGAATTAAAAAGTAATAGAAGTGTAGCAATAATTTTGATTTTTTTCATCTGTTTTGTTTGTGTTCTTAAATGACAATGCAAAAGTACATTTAGGATTATGTGTTAAATCCTAAATCTTTGTTAAATAAAGTTTTATTCAACTATGTAAATTTTTAATTTTTTTTCAATTTCTATTTGGAACATTTTTTTGTAAAGTAATTTGATATTTATAGAAAAAAGCTAATTTAGGCGAAACAAAAATGCACACTTATGTTTATCAAAAATGGATTTTTACCCCAAAATAAATTTTGGAAATATTTACTGGGTTCAGTAGTAATTATATTTGGAGCTACAGTAGGTCAAATTCCTTTGGCAATAGCAGTTGCAATTAAATCTATGATATCAGGGAAAAGTTTTCCAACTACTGATATAGGGTTGATGACTTTTTTAGAGCCAAATTTTACCTTGTTTTTATTAATGCTTTCTTTTGTCTTTGCATTTGTAGCAATTCTTATTGTGATTAAGTATTTTCACAATCAAACTTTTTTGTCTTTAACAACTTCTAGAGAAAAAGTGGATTGGAAGAGAATTTTATTTTCATTTTCTATTTGGAGTATTTTTACCATTAGTTCAACTATATGGATGTATTATTCAGATTCAGAGGGTCTTGTTTTAAATTTTAAACTTATTCCTTTTTTAATTTTAGTAGTGATAGGTATAGTAATGATCCCTATTCAAACGAGTACAGAGGAATATGTTTTTCGTGGCTATTTAATGCAAGGTTTCGGACTTTTAGCAAAAAACAAATGGTTTCCTTTAGTTTTAACTTCTGTAATTTTTGGAACCATGCATATTGCAAATCCTGAAGTTGAAAAAATGGGTTACATTATTTTGGTTTATTATATAGGAACAGGTTTTTTTCTTGGAATTATTACTTTAATGGATGAAGGAATGGAATTGGCACTAGGTTTTCACGCCGCTAATAATTTGGTCGGAGCGCTATTAGTAACCTCTGATTGGTCTGCATTTCAAACGAATTCTATTTTTAAAGACAATTCGACCCCATCAGTTGGGTTTGAAATTTTGATGCCCATCTTAGTTATTTTCCCGATTCTATTATTTATCTTTAGTAAAAAATACAATTGGACTGATTGGAGAGAAAAACTAACTGGAACAATTAAAATAAATAACGAAAAAGAAGAAATTCAAAATATAGAAATCCATGGATAATCCAACTTACGAAAATGTACATAATCAATTTAAGTTGAATGGGTTTCATCTTGATAGAGAAGATTTGTGTCGTGTTGCCTATAGTTTTATTAAAGAAGGTGAAGATTTTGAAAAACCAGTAGGAGATTTTCTCTTGGATTGGTTTGATAGTAAAGACTTCATAGAAATGCAAACTTCAGGAACAACAGGCGCTCCAAAAACAATTACTATTAGCAAGCAAGCAATGGTAAATTCTGCATTGGCTACGGGTGATTTTTTTGATTTAAAACCGGGTGATAAAGCCTTACATTGTTTGCCTGTTAAATATGTTGCTGGAAAAATGATGTTAGTTCGTGCAATGATTATAGGATTAGATTTAGAGTTTGTAGCTCCTAGCTCACATCCATTACTAAATAACGAAACTGATTTTGATTTTATTGCCATGGTACCTTTACAAGCACAGAATTCTTTGGGAGAATTGAAAAGAGTAAAAAAACTCATTGTTGGTGGTGCAGCTATTAATGAAGTATTGGAAAAAAATTTATTAAAGTTAACAACAGAAGTTTATGAAACTTATGGTATGACAGAAACCATAACTCATATTGCTGCTAGAAAATTAGGAGAAAGAGCATTTACAGTATTACCAAACGTAACTATTTCCTATGATGATAGAAAGTGTCTTGTTATTCATGCTCCAAGAATTTCAGATGATGTCATTACAACCAATGATATTGTAGAATTGGTTGATGAAAATCAATTTATTTTTTTAGGAAGATTAGATAATATTATTAATAGTGGCGGAATAAAAATAATGCCTGAGCAAGTAGAACAAAAATTAGCCAACAAGATTCAACAACTATACTTTATTGCTTCCAAACCTGATAATGAATTAGGTGAAAAAGTAATTCTAGTCATTGAAGGTGATAAACAAGAATTTGATGAAAACCTTTTTGAGGATTTAGATAAATATGAAAAACCTAAAGAAATAGTATTCATTCCAAAGATTAAAGTAAATGCTAGTGGAAAAATTATTAGGAAAGAGTCTTTGAAATAAGACAGAAATCGCACTTGAAATATAGTAATCTATTTCGTTTTTATTCTTTTATTATACCAACATAAAAGGAATTAGTTGCTACTAGTACTTCATCCAAAGTCTTGATTTTAATTTTTGACTCTTGCCAGTTGGTCGTTGGATACAATCTGACTTTTTTGTTTTTTATAGTAACGTCTATTGGCATGGTGAAAGTAGAGTCATAGGAAAGCCATTTGTATTCTAATAAATTTCTTTTTTTTCTGATAACTAATTCAGGGATAGTTATTTGTTTTAAATACTGGTTAAATATTGGAGTCAAATTCATACCGCTTTCTTTATTAAAAAATGCTACTACAGTTTCAGTATCAATGATTTTGTGACGAAAGGTATTGGCATAATCTAATAATAATTTCCACCATTTGGAATCATCATTTATGACATGACGTAGGGTATTGAGCATCAAGGCTCCTTTATAATACATATCTCCAGACCCTTCTCTGTTGACGCCATACGGACCAATAATGGGTATGTCGTTCTCAACATTTTGCTTCATACCGTTGAGGTAGATTTGGCCTTTTTCATAGCCATATTGGCATTCTACAAAAACAGTTTCACCATACATTGTAAAGGCTTCGTGTATCCACATATCAGCTATGTCTTTTGAAGTAATGCTATTGCCAAACCATTCGTGACCGCTTTCGTGAATGATGATGTAGTCAAATAACATACCAATGCGAGTACCCGATAAGTCGGTTCCTGCATACCCTTTCAAATATTTGTTGCCGTAGGCCACAGCGCTTTGATGTTCCATGCCTAAATAAGAAGTTTCGACAAGTTTGTAACCATCTTCTTTGAAGGGATAGTCGCCAAATTTCCTTTGGTAACAATCCAGCATGGGTTTTACTTCTTCAAAATGGGTTCGTGCTTTGGCTTCGTTTTCTTTTAGCACATAATAGTCTAAGTCTAATCCTTTGTTGGTGTCATGAATATGGGCATAGTCGGCTATGTTGAGCGTAATGTCATAGTTGTTGATGGGATTTTTTACTTTCCAATCCCAACGTGTGTAGCCATTCTTCAAATCTTCTGAACCGATAAATCTACCGTTAGAAACATTCATTAAACCATTGGGTACGGCTACTTTTATAGTAGCACCAAAATCGGGTTCATCGGTTTGGGTATCTTTGCATGGATACCAAAGACTAGCACCAGTTCCTTGCACTGCCACGCCAATCCAGTCTTTTCCATTAGAATCTTTATCAAATACAAATCCACCATCCCAAGGTGCGTTTTTGGCAACAATGGGTTTTCCTGAATAGTAAAATTTGAGCGATTGCTGGGGCATTTCTTGGGGTAAAGGTGTTGGAAAGTTGATAAATACAGCATTAAATTCTCGCGTATAGATTAGCTTTTTGCTATTGAAAATAATACTATCAATTTTCATGTTTTCAAATAAATCCAATTGAATTTTATTGGTAGTTTCTTCGACTGAGAAAGTAATTTCATTGTAACCAATAATAGATTTGTTTGTTGGATTGACTTTGATATTCAAGTCATATCGTAATACATCAAAACAAGTTCGCTCTGGGCGAAGACTGCCTTGCAACGTATCTTTTCTAGTATAACTTTCTTGCGCAAAAACACATTGAAAACTAATGAAAAGCAAACTGAAGCATATTACATTTTTCATTGAAATATTATTTAATAATAGGGATGTAAAGTAATAATTTATTACGAATTAAAATCAATTTCAATTTTAATAGTTAATGTTTCATTTGTAATAGGATGTTGAAATGTAATTCTCTCGGCATGAAGGTGAAGTCTATTGCCTTTCGTTCCATATAAATCATCTCCAATTATTGGAGTATTTAATCCTAGTGGATGCGCGGCATGCACACGGAGTTGGTGTGTTCGTCCTGTAATAGGGAAGAGGTAGACTAGGGTTTTGTTGTCTTTTCGTTCTATAACTTCCCAATGGGTTTGCGCTGGTTTGCCATGCTCGAAGCACACTATTTGATGGGGACGGTTGTGTAAATCACCACGCAATGGCAAATCGATACTGCCGCTATCTTCAGACAATACTCCATCCAACAAGGCGACGTAGCGTTTTTTTACGTTCCGTTTGATGAACTGAGCTTGCAGTTTTTTATACACTTCAGGCGATTTACCAATTAATAGCAAACCCGAAGTGGACATGTCCAATCGATGCACTATCATCGCATTGGGATGTATTGCTTTTATTCTGGTTTGAACCGAGTCGGTGATTTGTTTGCCAGGAACGGATAAAAATTCGGCAGGTTTATTGACAAGCAATAGATATTCATCCTCAAAAACAATTTCCAACTCTTTTCCTTCTGCCAGATTTATAGCAAACGGATTTTCCTCCATGGGAATTCCTTCAAGCATGTGTTTCAAAATAGGTTCGCATTTTCCGGTGCAAGCAGGATAAAACTGTTTGTGTTTACGCATTTCGCCTTTGGGTGATTTTCCCCACCAAAATTCGGCCATAGCAATGGGTTTCAACTGATGCTTGAAAGCATAATGCAATAGTTTAGGTGCTGCACATTCACCAGCACCAGCTGGAGGATTTCCTTCAAAAATAGCTGCCAAACTTTTCGGTTCTTGGTATTGATTCAAAAAGGCATACTCGGTAAATAATTGTTGTTGTAGTGTTGATGATTTTTGTTTGCGTTCTTCTTTCAGTTGGTTGATTTGTGCAGTAAAGATGTCTACTGATTCAGAAGCTGCAAGTAGATGATGATTCCAATATTGAGACATTTTCTTGAGTAAAATGCCTTCGTCTTGGCTTTCTTTATTCAGTTGTTCTAATGCTTCAGTAGGTAGCATTTTTCGTTTTTCGGCACGACTTTTTTTGCCTAGTTTTATAGTTTCTTTTTGGGTTTGAATTTCTTCTTCGGCTTGTAGTTTTGTTTGTTCCAAATGTTTTACAGCGGCTAGGTAATTTTTATCGTTTTCGAGCTTATTAATTTTTTTGTTGTATTGATTAAGAATAGTTTCTTCTTTTTTGAAATAGCTATTTTCTTCCAACATATCAAAAACCGTTGGTACAAATAATGGATGTTGATTGCTTTCAGCCAATTTTCCCGAAAAAGCCCAAAGATAACCCAATTCGTTGTTTTGATTTTGTACTACTAGAACGCCAAACATTTTGCCTATTACAAAACCTTCATGGCTTTCGTTTAAACCAAAGTTGTGCTGGAAATCGTTTTGTATTTCAAGATAGTTTTGCAACTCACGCGCGGCTATTATACTTAATGGATGTGGTTCGTAATAGAAGGGGAAAGTAAATTTATCAGGAATAGAAATTGCTGAAATGTTTTTTTGGAAAGGATGAAAAAGGGAAGTTTTCATTTTATTGTTCCTTCAACAGAAGTTTCAAATTGGCTATCCAAAAGATATCTGATTTGTAAAATTGAAGCGCTGTTGGAAACACTTTATCACTTGTATCACGAGGTGATTTTTTGAATAAACGCGCTGTGGAACCTGTAAAATTAAGGCTGTGTTTTTCATCTAAATCGGTTGCTTCGGTAGTAAATTTTATGATTTTATTTTCTACTTTCCACGTTCCTTTACCGTAATTATATTTATCATGTTCTCCTCTAATGTCTATTAGCTTTTGAAAACTAACAAATGTAAAAGTATGGTCTTTATCTAACACAAGGTTATAATCTAAAATACTTTTATCTTTTCCTTCAATATGTAAATTATAAGTTCCTAAGTATTCTTCTGTTTGAGCAGAAAGACTGAAATTAATAGTTACTAGAAGAAAAAGCAGCAATTGTTTCATTTGAAATATGTTTTTCATGATACTATTTTTTAAACCTGAATGACACCCAAATTAAATTTCTTCTCAATCGGCGCATGGTTGGCCGCTTCAATTCCCATAGAAATCCAAGTCCTGGTATCTTGCGGGTCAATGATAGCATCAGTCCACAAGCGTGCCGCAGCATAATAAGGAGAAACTTGTGCGTCGTATCTTGCTTTGATTTTGTCAAATAATTCTTTTTCTACTTTTTCATCTACATTTTCGCCTTTGGCTTTTAAGGAAGATGCTTCTATTTGTGCTAACACTTTGGCTGCTTGAGTGCCACCCATCACCGCCAATTCTGCGCTTGGCCAGGCAACAATTAATCTCGGGTCATACGCTTTACCACACATGGCATAATTTCCAGCACCATAAGAATTACCTACAATCACAGTGAATTTTGGTACAACAGAGTTGGCAACAGCATTCACCATTTTGGCACCATCTTTTATTATTCCACCATGTTCCGATTTTGAACCTACCATAAATCCGGTTACATCTTGCACAAAAACTAACGGAATTTTCTTTTGGTTGCAATTGGCAATAAAACGCGTGGCTTTGTCGGCAGAATCAGAGTAAATAACACCTCCAAACTGGATTTCGCCTTTTTTGGTTTTGGAAACCGTTCTTTGATTGGCAATTATTCCCACAGCCCAGCCTTCAATTCGGGCATAACATGTGATGATGGATTGACCATAACCTTCTTTGTACATATCCATTTCGGAGTTGTCCACCAATCGTTTGATGATTTCCATCATGTCATATTGTTCGGTACGTGATTTTGGAATGATTCCATAAATGTCTTTTTCATTTAAAGCTGGCTTTTGAGCAGTTTCTCTATTGAAACCTGCTTTTTCATAATTGCCAATTTTACCCACAATGCTTTTAATTCTGTCTAAAGCGTCTTTATCATCTTTAGCTTTATAATCGGTAACACCCGATATTTCACAATGGGTTGTGGCACCGCCAAGTGTTTCATTATCGATGTTTTCACCAATAGCTGCTTTGACCAAATAACTTCCTGCCAAGAAAATACTTCCTGTTTTATCCACAATCATCGCTTCGTCACTCATAATGGGTAAGTAAGCACCACCAGCCACACAACTTCCCATCACCGCTGCAATTTGGGTAATTCCCATGCTACTCATGATGGCATTATTTCTAAATATTCTTCCAAAATGTTCTTTATCGGGGAAAATTTCGTCTTGCAATGGCAAATAAACTCCAGCAGAGTCGACCAAATAGATAATTGGTAAGCGATTTTCCATGGCAATTTCTTGTGCACGAAGGTTCTTTTTTCCGGTGATAGGAAACCATGCACCCGCTTTTACAGTAGCATCATTAGCCACAACAATGCATTGTTTTCCTTTGATATAACCCATTTTTACCACCACACCACCAGAAGGGCAACCACCATGTTCAGCATACATTCCGTCGCCAACAAAAGCACCAATTTCTATACTATTGGCTTTAGCATCAAGTAAATAATCAATACGTTCACGAGCCGTCATTTTACCCTCGGCATGTAACTTTTCAATGCGTTTTGATCCTCCACCAACTTTAACTTTGGCAAAGTGTTGTTTCAATTCGGTCAGTAAAAGTTTATTATGATCTTCGTTTTTATTGAAGTTAATATCCATGGTTATTGTTATTATTAATTTGGTGTTTTACATTGACTGCTAAAATACGAAAACGTTTTCAATAAGGTAAAATGCTTTATTTGATTTTTATTTTTATTGAATAAATATTCTTTTTTACATTTATTAATATTCTCTTAACATTAGAAAGATACTTTTGTGTTTTAAAATTTAATTTATGAATATTAATAGTTTTTTTCAGTTTTTAGTTCCAAAAGATAAAAAATTCTTTCCATTATTTGAACAAGCTTCTACCAATTTGATCTTATTAGCAGAAACACTTCATGAAGCAGTAAATGTTCCAAAAGCTGAAAGAGAAGAATATTATTCTAAAATAGAGGAATTAGAGGCCAATATTGAGGAAATAACTCATAAAACTCATCTAGAATTGAGTCGAAACTTCATTACACCTTTTGATAGAGAAGATATACACTCTCTAATAAAAGCGATTGATAATGTGGCTGATAATATGCATGGTGCAGCTAGCAGAATGCGTTTGTATCAGGTCGAGAAAATCACAAAATCAATAAGAAAGTTAACGGAAATCAATTTAGAAGCATGTCAATTAATAGGTGTAGGAATTATACAACTTAAAGACATGAATAATTTAAAATTGATTAAGGAAACTTGTAAAAAAATCAATAAATTAGAAAGTAAAGCTGATGTAGTTTTTGATAAAGCTGTTGCTGATATTTTTGAAAACGAGACAGAAGCTAAAAATATTATCAAATACAAAGAAGTCCTTTCTGCTTTGGAAATGGCCTCTGATAAATGTAAAAGTGTTTCCAATGTGATGGAACAAATTTCTGTTAAACACTCTTAATTTTTAACAATTAGCAAAATATGACTTTACTAATTGTAATTATAGTTCTGGCGCTGATATTTGATTATATCAATGGTTTCCATGATGCTGCTAACTCCATAGCAACCATTGTTGCCACAAAAGTTTTATCACCTTTTCAAGCAGTTGTGTGGGCGGCTTTTTTTAATTTTTTAGCTTATTGGGTTTTTGGTTTTGGGGTAGCAGATACTGTTGCCAAAACAGCCAAAACAGACAGTATAAATTTGACTGTTATATTAGCTGGAGTTGTTGCAGCTATTATATGGAATTTAATTACTTGGTGGAAAGGAATTCCATCTTCATCATCACACACACTAATCGGTGGTTTTGCTGGTGCAGCTATTGCTCATGCTATTTCTCTTCATGGTTTTTCAGATTATACAGTGATGCAAGATGGAGTAGAAGTCACGAAACATTGGTATAATATTGTGAATTGGTACAAACCTGGAGAAGATGGTGGATTACCTTCGGGAGTTTCAGTTATTATTGCCTTTATTGTTTTAGCTCCATTATTAGGGATGTTAATTTCCTATTTTATTTCGCTTTGGTTGATGTATTCATCTCGGAAAAATATTTATCCAAAAATATTGACAGTAGTATTAATGCTTTTAGTGGCCTTATTTTTATCATCAGTATTGGAAGGATATGACGAAATTAAGAAACCAAGATTTGAAAGCCATTTGTGGTCTGTAATTTGTGAGCCAGCCAATATTAAATGGACTTTGGTAGCGATTATATTTTATACTGTTGCCGTATTCAATTTGATGTTTAGTAGTTTCTCAACATCAAAAGCGGAAAAAGTACTAAAAAAGATGCAGTTGATTTCTTCGGCTTCTTTCAGTTTAGGTCATGGTGGAAATGACTCTCAAAAGGTTATGGGAATTATTGCAGCAGCTGTGGCAGTTTATTTAAATACACATCCACATACCAATATGTCCCTAGGTTGGCTAGATTTGAATGTAGTACTGCCATCTGAAAAAGATGGAGTAAAAATTGATGGTCAAATGCCCTCATGGATTCCATTAACTTGTTACACGGTTATTGCTTTAGGAACTTTGAGTGGTGGTTGGAAAATTGTAAAAACAATGGGGTCAAAAATCACAAAAGTAACGGCTTTTGAAGGTGTAGTTGCAGAATCAGCGGGAGCTTTAACCTTATTTATCACCGAACATTTTAAAATACCAGTATCAACAACGCATACAATTACAGGTTCAATCATTGGAGTTGGAGTGACCAAAAGGGTTTCTGCTGTTCGATGGGGAGTTACCATTAAGCTTCTTTGGGCATGGGTATTGACGATTCCAGTATCAGCTGCAATTGCTGGATTGATTTATCATTTATTAAAGATATTTATTTAAAAACAATAGTTTTTTATCCTAACTCCTATAGATTTTTCTTTAGGAGTTTTTTTATTTTATAACATTTTTATTTTTTAAATACACCTTTATTTACTATACTTCACAAAATTTCAATGTTAAGTTTTTGATTAAAACGAAAACTTAACATTGGTGAATTGATTAAAAATGTATTTTTGTTTACATAAAATTTACATTAATTTAACATTAAATTTAAAAACAACAAACAAAACTATGATAAACAAAGATTTAGCTACAACCGAAGAAGTGTCAAATGAAGTGACAAAAGTGCTACCAATAAGTGAAACCAAACCAGTAGTAAGACAAACTCGAACCAGATCAACTGCTATAAAAGCAACTGTTACTACTACACCAACACGCACCAGAACCAGAACTGCAACAACAGCAGTAAAAAAAGAAGTAAAACCGGAAGCAATCGTAGAAGAATCGATTATTTCCAATATAAAAAATGCAGAAACTATGAAAGATTCAGACAAAGAAAAAGCAAAAAAAGCTAAGGAAAAAGCTAAGGAGAAAAAGGATAAAGCCAAGAAAAAAGAGAAGGCAAAAAAAGAAAAACAAAAAGCTCAAGAAAAGGAAAAAAAGAAAAAGGCAAAAGCAAAAGAAAAGGCAAAAAAAGCAAAAGCCAAGAAAGCTAAATCGAAATCAAAAAAGAAAAAATAGTTTTATTGTATTAGTTAAACCGATAGTTATGCTGTCGGTTTTTATTTTTTTAAACAATTAACATTTTTTCATTTCAGTTTTCTTACATTTATATATGCTAAAAACGTATTCAATATGAAAACTAAATTTCTTTTACTAGCTATGCTCCTGCAAAGCACTTTTGCAATTTTTTCGCAATCTAAATCAGTTGAATATAAGGATGGAAGTAATTTGTTGAGCGGTATTAGTGTTAAACCAAAGAAAGCACTAAAAAACAATCCAGGAATTCTTGTTCTTCCTGCTTGGATGGGTATAGATGACCATGCAAAAGACACAGCAAATCGATTAGCGGCAATGGGTTACACTACTTTTATAGCTGATATTTATGGTGTGAATCAACGGCCAAAAGATTATTCGCAAGCTGGTCAAAAATCAGGTTATTTCAAAAAAAATATTTACGAATATCAAACAAGAATTCAGTTAGCATTAGACCAATTAATTAAACAAGGTGCAAATCCAGATGATATTGTAGTTTTGGGATATTGTTTTGGTGGAACAGGTGCTATTGAAGCAGCAAGAACTAACATGAAAGTGAGAGGTGTTGTTTCTTTTCATGGTGGATTAGGAAAAGACGCGACAAGAGCAATCGATCAAATAATTCCAAAAATATTGGTACTTCATGGTGCCGATGATCCCTATGAGTCAAAAGATGAGATTGATGATTTTCAAAATGAAATGAGGTCTTCAGGAGCCGATTGGCAAATGATATTTTATGCCAATGCAGTTCATTCATTTACTGATATAAATGCAGGAAATGATAATTCAAAAGGTGCCGCCTATAATGAAAAAGCAGAGAAACGTTCTTGGGAAGCTATGCTAAACTTTTTAAAGGAAGTATTATAAAATACAAAAGTCGATCTGGAGCGATCGACTAGTGCGGCGAGGTGTAACTTCCTTTCAGAATCCTCATTGCAAATATAGGACTTAATTGTGGAATAGAGAATTGTGAATGACAAATTATTTTGAATCCCTAACTAATCTTTTCAAAATAGCCCACTGTTTTAAAGCATCTCTAGCATCTACAGCAGGATAACCTAATACGGTTTTTCCCGCTTCAACATCTCCTGTTACTCCCGAACCAGCACCTACAATAGCACCATCACCAATAGTTGTATGGTCTTTTATAGAAGCACTTCCGCCAATAATAACTCCATTACCTAAAGTTACCGAACCTGCTAATCCAGAATTTCCTGCCATAATACAGAACTTTCCAAGCTTTGAATTGTGTCCAATTTGTACTAAATTATCAATCTTACATCCATCTCCGAGAACTGTGGAACTAAATTTACCTCTATCAATAGACGAGTTAGCACCAATTTCAACGCCATTACCTATAATGACATTACCTATTTGTGGGATTTTAACCAAACCTCTTTCCGGACAGGGTCTAAAACCAAATCCATCTGCACCTATAGTACAATTCGGATGTAATATAGAATGGCTTCCTATATGGCATCTTTCGCGAATTACAGCTCCAGACCATATAGTAGTATTTTTTCCAATACTGCATTCATCCAGAATAGTAACATTAGGATAAATCGTTACATTTTCCCCAATAATTACATTGGGACCAATATAAGTTCCTGCTCCAATTCGAGTTCCGTTTCCAATCGAGGCACTTTCGTCAATTATGGCTGTTGGGTGGATATCAGTTCTAAAAATAGGAGGGGGAGGTGCAAAAAGTTCTAGCACTTGTGACATAGCCAAATCAGCATTTTTCACTTTAATGAAAGCTCTATTTTCTCCTGGTTCAATAGCAATATCTTGATTTACAACGGCTACACATGCTTTGGAGGTTATCCATAATTTCTCATATTTTTTATGGCCAATAAAAGAAATTTCTGTTTCAGTTGCGTTTTCTAATTGCTCTGGAGCGGTTATTTTACAAGAAATAGTTCCAACAATTTCACCTTGTAAAACAGCGTTGATTTCTTGAATAGAAAATGAAGTCATAATAGTTGGATTAGGATAGTAAACAAATAAAAGAATTAGAATTAGAATAACCAAAAAATAGAGTTAAAAACTATAGATAAAAAAAACAATATACAGCAACCAAAAACCAAAAACCAAAAACCAAAAACCGACAACCGACAACCGAAAACCGACAACCGAAAACCGACAACCGAAAACCGACAACCGAAAACCGACAACCGA
>NZ_JBMOGV010000006.1:0-46604 GCF_049318185.1 Flavobacterium sp.
AATACGCTTGGAATGATGATCAACGAGATATTGCTAACGAAAAGATGGGTGGAAGTGCTGCTATTCAACGTTATAAAGGTCTTGGAGAGATGAATGCAGAACAATTATGGGAAACTACAATGGATCCAGCATATAGAACTTTACGTCAAGTTACGATTGATAGCCTAGCCGAAGCTGATAGAGTTTTCTCTATGTTAATGGGTGATGAAGTGCCGCCAAGAAGAGAATTCATTGAGAAAAACGCAGTGTATGCTAAGATTGATGCTTAAAAATATTTTAAATTTTGAATTATAAATTTTTAATAATTCAAAGTTTAACACCAATTAAAATTCAAAATATATAATTTAAAATAAAAGGAATGAAAGTTACGATTGTAGGAGCAGGAAACGTTGGAGCTTCTTGTGCTGATGCTATCTCTTATAGAGGAATAGCTAGCCAAGTAGTCATATTAGATATCAAAGAAGGTTTTGCCGAAGGTAAAGCCATGGATTTGATGCAATGTGCTACCAATACTGGATTTAATACCCAAATTACGGGAGTTACCAATGATTATTCAAGAACAGCTAATAGCGAAGTAGTAGTAATTACTTCTGGAATTCCTAGAAAACCAGGAATGACCCGTGAGGAATTGATTGGCATTAATGCTGGAATTGTAAAATCGGTGGCAGAAAATTTATTGCAACATTCTCCAAACGCTACCTTTGTTATTGTGTCTAATCCTATGGATACTATGACATATTTAGCATTCAAATCTTTAGGTTTACCAAAAAATAAAATCATTGGTATGGGTGGTGCTTTGGACAGTTCTCGTTTTAGGTATTATTTGTCTAAAGCATTGAACAAACCCGCCAATGATGTTTCGGCGATGGTTATTGGAGGTCATGGTGATACTACCATGATTCCGTTAACACGTTTGGCTTCCTATAATGGTATTCCAGTTTCTGAATTTTTATCGCAAGTACAATTAGATAAAGTAGCTGCTGATACAATGGTTGGTGGTGCCACTTTAACCGGACTTTTAGGAACTTCTGCTTGGTATGCTCCTGGTGCATCTGTAGCTTATTTGGTAGACAGTATTTTAAATAACCAAAAGAAAATGATTGCTTGTTCTGTTTTATTAGAAGGCGAATATGGACAAAACGATATTTGTATTGGAGTTCCATGTATTATTGGTAAAAACGGAATTGAAGAGATTGTTTCCATTCAATTAAATGATGCAGAAAAAGCTTCATTTGCCAAAAGTGCTGATGCCGTTCGAAACATGAATAATGATTTGAAATCTCATTTAGGATAATATATTTAGATAAAAGAAAAAAAGACTGCATAACGTGCAGTTTTTTTTTGATATTAATCGTTAAAATATTGGTTAATCTTATCTATAATTATATATTTGCACGTTTCAAGAAAAGGAATTATTGTAAATTCAACAGTTTATTACATAATGTTTTGAATTTCAATGATTTTATTTTTTTAAATAATTTAACATAAACAGAGAATTAATTAATTTTTAGAATAATGCAGAATAAAGGACTAGTTAAATTTTTCGCAATTTTATTTGCCTTGGTAAGTATCTACCAACTTTCATTCACGTTTGTGGCTAACAAAGTAAAAGATGATGCCAAAAATTTCTCAGGAGGAAATCCAGTTAAAGAAATAAAATATCTTGACTCAATTGGTAAAGAAAATGTATTTCTTAATTTCTTTACTTACAATGAAGTAAAAGACAAACAAATTAATAAAGGCCTTGACCTTGAAGGAGGAATCAACGTAATTCTTCAGATTTCGGTTAAAGATGTCTTGAAACAATTGTCTAACAATTCAAAAAATCCTGTTTTCAATAAATCTTTGGAAGATGCAAAAACAAATCAAAGAGGTAATCAATCTTATTTGGATGCCTTTTATGAAGCGTTTGATAACAATTCAAAGGGAACAGTAAAATTAGCATCTCCTGATATTTTTGCGAATAGAAATCTTCAAGGTGAAATTGATTTCAGTATGACTGATGCTCAAGTGAAAAAAGTCTTGGTTAAGAAAGTTGATGAGTCAGTTGAATCAGCATTCGGAGTTTTAAGAAGTCGTATAGATAAATTCGGTGTTACACAACCTAATATTGCCAAACTTGGACAAACAGGAAGAATTTTAATTGAATTACCTGGTGCAAAAGATGTTGATCGTATAAAAAAATTAGTTTCAAGCAAAGCGGAATTAGAGTTTTGGGAAACCTACAAAGCTGAGGAGTTAATGGGCTTTTTAAGTTCAGCAAACGAAGCTTTAAAAGCTACAGTTAAAAAAGATGAAAAAGTTGCTGCTGCAAAACCAGCAGATTCAATTAGTAAATTATTAACTGATAAGGATAAAGATTCTACGGCAACCAAAAAAGGTAACAATCCTTTATTTGATAAGTTTATTTCTCAAGGTGGTGGACCAGTTTTAGTTATTGCTTCACCTAAAGATACTGCAACTATAAATGGTTATTTCAAAAAATCAGAAATTCGTTCTTTGTTACCAGCAGACAAGCGTTATGCAAAATTTGTTTGGGGAAAACCAAATATAAAAGTTGATGAGAAAACTAAGAAAGAATCAGAAACAGTTGAATTATATGCTTTAAAAGGTAACAGAGATGATGTTGCTCCAATGAGTGGTGGTGTAATTGTTGACGCAAGAGACACTTTTGACCAATCGGGTAAACCTGCAGTTTCAATGCAAATGAATGGTGCTGGAGCAAGAACTTGGGAAGAATTAACAGGAAGAGCATTTACTCAAAAAAGTTATATTGCTATAGCTTTAGATGATGTAGTATATTCTGCGCCTGGTGTTACTTCTGGACCAATAGCGGGTGGTAGATCTGAAATTTCTGGAAATTTTGAAGTTGCAGAAACTAAAGATTTAGCTAATGTTTTAAGAGCTGGAAAATTACCTGCAACTGCTGAAATTATTCAATCAGAAGTAGTTGGGCCATCTTTAGGAGAAATTGCCATTCATGCCGGTTTAATTTCTTCAATCGTTGGATTCTTATTAGTTTGTTTCTGGATGGTTTTCTACTATGGTAGAGCGGGTTGGTATGCTAATGCTGCATTATTATTGAACTTACTTTTCCTATTTGGAGTAATGGCAAGTTTTGGATTTGTGTTAACATTACCTGGAATTGCTGGTATCGTTTTAACATTAGGTACTGCAGTTGATGCTAACATCATTATTTATGAAAGAGCAAAAGAAGAATTACGAGATGGTAAATCACTTGCAGATGCTGTTGTGACTTCCTACGGTTGGAAAGGTGCTATGCGATCTATTATTGATGCTAACGTAACACACGTTTTAACCGGAACAATTTTATTCGTATTCGGAACAGGATTAATTCAAGGATTTGCTTTAACTTTATTAATAGGTATATTTACTTCTTTATTTACTTCTATTTTTATAGCAAGAATTTTTATTGATAAAGATATTGCTAATAATAAGACATTAACTTTCTCAACTAGTCTTACTAAAAATTGGTTTACAGGTTTCCATTTCGATTTCATCGGAATAAAAAAATGGTCCTACTTATTTTCTTCAGCTGTAGTTGTAGTAAGTTGTATTTCTTTCTATTTTAATGGTTTGGATGAAGGTGTAGATTTTGTAGGTGGAAGAACTTTTCAAGTTAAATTTGTAAAAGCTGTTGAACCAACTCAGGTTTCAGATGAATTATCTGCTGAATTTGGAACTACAGTAGAAGCAAAAGTTTTTGGAGATGCTAACCAATTAAAAATTACTACAAAATACAAAATCAAAGAAGATGGAGTAGATGTAGATAAAGAAGTAAACGAGAAGTTGTTCAATGCTTTGAAAAAGTATTATGGTGCTGGTATAACGTATGATAAATTCATCAATACCTATGACGGAAAACAAGTGGGTGTATTGCAAGCTTCAAAAGTAGGCGCAGCTATTTCTGCGGATATAAAAACCAACTCGTTTTGGGCTGTATTAGGTGCTATGCTTGTAGTTGGGTTATACTTAGTGATATCATTCCGTAAATGGCAATATTCACTTGGAGCACTTGCGGCTGTTGTCCATGACGTAATATTTGTATTGGGAATGTATTCATTGTGTTACAAATATGCACCATTCCACATGGAAATGGACCAACATTTTATTGCTGCAATTTTAACAGTTATTGGTTACTCTATGAATGATACCGTTATTGTATTTGACAGAATTAGAGAGTATTTAGCTGGAGACAGAAAAGGACACTTTAAAGATGTGGTAAATGCCTCTATTAATTCTACTTTGTCTAGAACTTTGAATACATCATTGACGATGATTTTAGTATTATTAATCATGTTTGTATTTGGTGGGGAGTCAATTAGAGGATTTATTTTCGCCATGTTGATTGGAATTATAGTGGGAACATACTCTTCATTATTTATTGCAACACCAGTGTTAGTAGATACTATGAATAAAGTTGCTATTGATGATATTGAAAAAAGACATGGAAACTAATTCAAGTAGTAAATAAACTTAAATAAAAGGGTTGTCAATTTTGACAACCCTTTTTAGTTTTTATGTATTTATAATCAATATTTAGAACTTAAATATTTTATATAATTAATCTCAAAAGTTTTAATTTAATTTCATCCAAAGAGTCGATATAATTAATTAATTCATAAGTGTTTTTTGTATTTTTGGAGTTCTAATATTTATCAAAATGAAAATCGTTATATCGCCAGCAAAATCTTTAAATTTTGAAAAAGTAGTACCAACTTTGAGTTTCACCGAACCAAAGTTTTTAAAACAAGCTACCACAATTCAAAATATTTTAAAAAAGAAAAAGCCAAAACAACTTTCTGAGTTAATGGATATATCTGAAAAATTAGCTGAACTTAACTGGCAACGTAATCAAGAATGGCAAACTCCATTTACTAAAGATAATGCCAGACAAGCTATTTATGCTTTCGATGGCGATGTGTATACAGGATTGGATGTTTATAGTTTGCCATCAGACAAATTATCTGTTTTACAGGATAAACTCAGGATTCTTTCAGGATTGTATGGTTTGCTTAAACCATTGGATTTAACGCAAGCTTATAGGTTAGAAATGGGAACTTCTATGGCTATTGGCAAAACTAAAAACTTGTATGAGTTTTGGAAAAAAACAATTACAGAAAATTTAAATGAAGAATTACAAAAAGAAGAGTTGTTTATCAACTTGGCTAGTAATGAATATTTCAGTGCAATAGATGTAAAGTTGTTGAAAGTTCCAGTTATTACTCCTGAATTTAGAGATTATAAAGACGGAAAATTAAAAATGATTAGTTTTTTTGCCAAAAAGGCGAGAGGATTAATGGTGCGATACATTTTAGATACTAATGCAGAAACTCTAGAGGATTTAAAAGGATTTAACTATGAAGGTTATGCTTTTGATGCTAATTTGAGTAGAGGAAATACATTGGTTTTTACAAGATAATTACACGTGCAAATATTCCTGATATTCTCTTATAGTTTCTTTAGTTGCTTTTTTTTGATCTCTCGCCAATTCTCGCATGGCTTCTACGCCTTTCTTGGCACAACGTTTTACTTTGTATAAACGTGTTGAAAAGGTTTGTAGTTTCTCTAGATCTTGAGGTGAAAGTTTAGTTTCTAATTCACTCATAAAGTCATTGAATTCTTTTAAAACAACTTTGTTTTCTTCATAATCAGTTTTTAAATCATCAAGAAGTTCATGAATTTCTTTACTAATGTCATTGCTAATGTCTTCACTTTTCTTGCAAAGTTCAGCAATTATTTTTTTATCGTGAGCATTAAAAAGTCCCATAATAGTTTGGTTTTAGTTGTTGGTCTGACAAGTAAAACCAAATTTAGGAAAATGTTTAGTAATAATTGCAAAATTGTTGATAACTAAGTAATTAGCATAATATAATCATTATAATTATCAAAAAAGCAAAGTATAGTAAAAATCTATAGTTAACATTTAATTAATTGTATATCAATTTATTATATAATATTAATTAAAGTATATTATTAATAAAATTTTCAATGGAATGAATTCCGTTTTTTGAAATGTATTGAATAAAACTACTACCAATAATGGCTCCTTTTTGGCGTTTTATAGCTTGTTGGAAGGTTGTTTTATTACTTATTCCGAACCCAATAATTTGTGGATTTTTCAAATTCATGTTTGCGATTCTCTCAAAATAGTTCATTTGAATTTCATCAAAACTATCCCGACTACCTGTTACGCTAGCAGTACTGACCAGATAAATAAACGCGTTAGAATTAGCATCAATTAATCGAATTCTTTCGTCAGATGTTTGAGGTGTTATTAAGAAAATCATAGCAATACCATGGCTTTCAAATAGTTCTTTGTATTCTAGGATGTAGATTTCCAAGGGTAAATCAGGGATTATTAAACCGTCAATACCTGTTTCAGCACATTTTTTTATGAAATTATCTATACCAAATTGTAAAATCGGATTAAAATACCCCATAATGACTAACGGAATTTCAATTGTTTCCCGAATGTTTGTCAATTGTTCAAATAAAAATTCAGATGTCATTCCGTTATGTAATGCTGTAGTTGAGCTTGCCTGAATAACCGGTCCGTCTGCCAATGGATCACTAAAAGGAAGTCCGATTTCAATCATGTCTACACCATTTTTTTCTAAATTTTCAATTAAACTTTTAGTATCGTTTAAGTTAGGAAAACCTGCTGAAAAATAAATAGATAGTATTTTTTTATTTGTAGATAATTTATTTTGAATTCTGTTCATTTTTATAGCTTAAAATATTTAATATAGGTGTTTAAATCCTTGTCACCTCGACCTGATAAATTGACAACAACTACATCGTCAGGTTGGAATTTTTTATAATGGAAAACGGCAAAAGCATGAGCGGTTTCTATAGCAGGAATAATACCTTCGGTTTTAGTCAAATCAATTCCTGCTTGCATAGCATCTTCATCTGTTATGGCAATAAATTCTGCTCTTTTTGTTTCATATAAATTAGCATGCATCGGTCCAATACCGGGATAATCCAGTCCTGCAGAAATAGAGTAAGGTTCAGTGATTTGTCCATCTGGTGATTGCATTAAAAGTGTTTTGCTTCCGTGAATAACGCCAATTTTACCCAAGACGGAAGTAGCAGCACTTTCGCCGGTATTAATTCCTTTTCCAGCCGCTTCAACAGCAATTAGTTTTACATCTTCGTTATCCAAAAAATGATAAAAAGCACCAGCAGCATTGCTTCCGCCTCCAACACAAGCAATCACATAATCAGGGTTTTCTCGATTTTCTTTTTCTAAAAGCTGGCTTTTTATTTCTTCCGAAATGACACTTTGAAAACGTGCTACCATATCAGGATAAGGATGCGGACCAACTACCGATCCAATAATATAAAATGTATCAACAGGATTGCTAATCCAATCTCTAATGGCTTCATTGGTAGCGTCTTTCAGGGTTTTTGATCCTGATGTCGCTGGACGAACTTCGGCACCGAGCATTTTCATTCGGGCTACGTTTGGTGCTTGACGTTCAATATCTACTTCGCCCATATAAACAAAACATTGCAAGCCCATTAAAGCACAAACAGTTGCCGTTGCAACACCATGTTGCCCTGCTCCAGTTTCGGCAATAATACGTGTTTTGCCTAGTCTTTTAGCTAACAATATTTGTCCGATAGTATTATTGATTTTATGCGCCCCAGTATGGCATAAATCTTCTCGCTTTAGATAAATTTTTGTATTGAATTGCTTAGATAATCTTTTGGCAAAATAAAGTGGTGTTGGTCGCCCAACATATTCTTTTAGCAAGAAGTGAAATTCCTCCTGAAAGCTTGGTTCTGCCGTAATTGATAAATATTGTTGCCGTAATTCCTTTACATTAGGATAGAGCATTTCTGGGATGAATGCACCACCAAAGTTACCGTAAAATCCTTTTTCGTTAACGTTATATTTCGATGTCATAGCTATGGTTTAATTTTTGGATAAATTCATTTATTTTTTTTGGATTTTTCATTCCAGGTTCTGTTTCAAATTTGCTATTAAGGTCAATAGCATAACAGTTTTTTGCATACTTTTTTTGAAGAAATTCTTTTATACCTTCGATGTTTTCATAGCCAATTCCACCGCTTAAAAAATAGGGTTTTTCTAAAGAATAGTTTTCTAAAATATTCCAATCAAAAGTTACTCCGTTGCCACCATACTGTTTTCCTTTTGTGTCAAATAAAAAGTAAGAACACGAGTTTTTATAAAATAATAATGTATTAAAATTGAATTCATTATCTACTGAAAACGCTTTAATTACTTTAACTAATTTAGTTTCGATTTTATGACACAACTCAGGAGTTTCTTCACCGTGCAATTGAACCAAGTCAAGTTGATATTGCCTTACTTTTTCTTTAATTTCTTCATAAGAAGCATTTACAAAAACACCCACTTTTTTTATAGATTTGTTACTATATGGAATTGTATTTTCAAAATATCTTGGCGATTTAGTATAGAAAATAAAGCCCAAATAATCTGGTTGAAGCAAAGCAATTTCTTCCATATTTTCAGGATATTTCATACCGCATATTTTTATTTTTACTCCCATTATTTTTTTAATTCAGTTATAAATTCTAATAAACTTTCACCAGGATTATTGGTTTTCATAAAATTTTCTCCTATCAAAAAACCTTGAAAGTCATGATTTTTTAAAAGTTTTACATCTTTAATTTGGCTTATTCCACTTTCCGATATTTTAACAAAATCGTTTGGAATATGCTTTATTAAATCTATACTTGTTTGTAAACTCAATTCAAAAGTTTTTAAATTTCTATTGTTAACCCCAATAAGATCCAGACTTGGCATAATGCTTTTTTCTAATTCTTCAAGATTATGAACTTCTAATAAAACTTCTAACGTTAAGGATTGTGCAAACTCGGAAAGTTGCTTTATTTCTTCTTTGGATAAAACCGCTGCAATCAGTAAAATAGCATCAGCGCCATTGGCTTTGGCTTCCAAGATTTGATAGTCATCAATAATAAATTCTTTCCGAAGTAATGGTGTTTTGACAGTTGCTCTAGCCAAAATAAAATCATCTAACGAACCACCAAAATAGTGGTTATCCGTTAAAATAGAAATACCACTTGCACCAGCATTTTCATATCCTTTAACCACTTCTTCAACAGAAAAACTATTGTTTATAGTAGCTTTTGATGGAGAACGTCTTTTGTGTTCCGCAATAATTCCGAATGGTGAATTCATTATTGATTTCCTCAAGGAATTAGTTTTGGAATTAAATAAATCTGAATTTTCCAGTTGTTTAACAGAAACTACAGCTTTTTTTAGCGCCACTTCTTTTCTTTTACTAGCAATTATTTGATCTAAAATTGTCATTAGGCTTGGCTGATTTGTTGTAATTTTTTTAATTTTTCAAGAGCTTTTCCTGATTGTAAACTTTCTTTGGCTTTGACGAAAGCATCTAAAACTGTAATTTTCTCAACTGTTACAATGGCTAAAGCGGCATTGGCACAAACCACATTTTGTTGTGCTTCGGTTCCATTTCCAGAGATGATATTCATGAAAATTGATGCTGATTGTTCAATAGTTTCTCCTCCTTTGATATCTTCAAATTGCAATTTTGTAAGTTGAAAATCATTCGAGGTAATTATACTTTCTGAATTTCGGCTAATCATTTTAGTATCTGCTGTTAGTGAAATTTCGTCATAACCATCCAAAGCATGTAAAATGGAATAATTCACATTGGTATTTTGGTACAAATAGGCATACATTCGAGCCAATTCTAAACTAAAAACACCAACCAATTGATTTTTTGGAAACGATGGATTGACCATTGGTCCCAACATGTTGAAGAAGGTTTTAACTCCCAATTCTTTTCGAATAGGCCCCACATTTTTCATAGCTGGGTGAAATAGTGGTGCGTGAAGTATGGCAATATTAGCTTCATTAATGCATTTGTTCAAGAAACTGTTATCATTACTGAATTTCACTCCTAAACTTTCCATCACATTGCTAGAACCCGAAATGGAAGAAACGCCATAATTTCCATGCTTTGCGACTTTAATTCCAGCGCCAGCGGTTACAAAAGATGCTAAAGTGGAAATATTGAAAGTATCTTTTCCGTCACCACCAGTGCCACATAAATCAATCGTGTTGTAATCTGAAAAATCTATTGGAATGCAAAGTTCTAATAAGGCTTCTCTAAAACCCGAAAGTTCTTCAATGGTACTATTTCGCATCATGAAAACCGTTAAAAAAGAAGCTATTTGACTTGGGTTATATTGCCCTGAAGAAATGTTTACCAAGACTTCTTTGGCTTCGGCATTTGTTAGCGTTTCATGATTTATTAATCTGTTTAAAATTGTTTTCATGAGTTTACCCAGTTTTCTAAAATTTGTTTTCCAAATGGAGTTAACACGCTTTCAGGATGAAATTGAACACCTTTAATATCAAGTGTTTTGTGTCGCAATGACATGATTTGTCCGCTTTCGTCTACCGAAGTAATTTCTAATACATCCGGAAAACCTTTATTTGCAACAACCCAAGAATGATAACGTCCTACTTCAAACTCGTTAGGGAGCTTATCAAATAAAGCTTCGTCTGTTACTGATTTTGTTACTTTGCTTGCAACACCATGAAAAACTTTATCTAAATTGATTAACGTACCTCCAAATACTTCTCCAATGGCTTGTTGTCCTAAACAAACGCCTAGTATACTTTTACTTTCAGCATATTTTGATATCACTGCCTTCAATAAACCTGCTTCCTCAGGAATTCCAGGTCCGGGAGAAAGTAGAATTTTATCAAATTTTTCTAATTCTTCTAACTCAAATTCATCATTTCTATAAACAGAAACACCTGCGTTTAAATCTTCTAAATAGTGAACTAAGTTGTATGTAAAACTGTCGTAATTGTCAATAACTGCTATCTTTTTCATAGTTTGTTTTTTAAATGGTTTCTGCTAGTTCTAAAGCTTTATTTAAAGCACCTAATTTATTGTAAACTTCTTGCATTTCGTTTTCTTCATTTGAACTTTCAACAATTCCTGCACCAGCTTGGTAATGTAGTTGGTGATTTTTGGATAAAAAAGTTCTTATAATTATGGCGTGATTAAAATTTCCTTCAAAGTCCATGAATCCAATAGCGCCGCCATAAAAAGTTCGATTTCTATTTTCGATATTTTCAATTAATTGCATCGCTTTATGTTTTGGAGCACCACTCAAGGTTCCAGCAGGAAAAGTATTGGCTACCAATTTCATGGAATTTCCTTTTAGTTTTCCAGTTACTTTGGAAACCAAATGTATGACATGGGAAAAAAATTGAACTTCTTTGTATTTTTCAACTTTAACTTCCGAACAATTTCTGCTTAAGTCATTTCGGGCTAAATCGACTAACATCACATGTTCGCTATTTTCTTTAGTATCTTCGGATAGTTTTTTGGCTAAAATAGCATCTTGTTCATCGTTTCCCGTTCGTTTGAATGTTCCGGCTATCGGATGAATTTCTGCATTATTATTGGATATTACTAATTGGGCTTCTGGCGAAGAGCCAAAAATTTTGAAATTACCATAATCAAAAAAGAACAAATAGGGTGAAGGGTTTATACTTCTTAAAGCTCTATAAACATTAAATTCATCGCCTTTGAAAGCTTGAGAAAATCGTCTGGATAAAACCAATTGGAATACATCACCACGATGACAATGTTTTTTGGCCAATGAAACATTGTTTTTAAATTCGTCATTTGTTAAATTGGAAACAGCGATTCCTTCTTTGGAAAATGAGTAACTCGCAAAAGTTTTGGTTTGTAATAATTGTTCAATTTCTTTAATGTTATTCGTGTTGTTTATGCTGTGGCAAAAAATATAAGCTTCGTTTTTGAAATGATTAATAGCAATAATATTTTGATAAACGGCATAATATAATTCGGGAATGGCTATGTCATTTTCTTTTTTGGCAATGGTAATTTTTTCAAAATACTGCACAGCATCATAACTCATATAGCCAAATAAACCATTATTGATGAACTTAAAATCATTCTTTTCTGGTTTGAATTGAAAGGCAAAATCTTGAATAATTGTTGGAATGTTTGATTCAATTGAAATAATAACTTCTTCCGAAGTACCATCAGGAAAGGTTTTTGTAATAGTATTATTTTCAATTTTAATGGAAGCAATAGGATTGCAACATATATAGGAAAAACTATTGTCAGCTGTGTGGTAGTCACTACTTTCAAGCAAAACACTATTGGGAAATTTATCTCTAATTTTCAAATATACACTAACAGGCGTAATGGTATCTGCTAGTATTTGTTTGAAATGGGTTTTTAAGGTGTATGTTTTCATAAACTTTATTTTTTGTATAAAAAAAAGGCTTGTCGTGATTGACAAGCCTTTTATGATATTTATATTTAAAATATACTTACTATAGCTCAGTTCACGACGTTTGACGTAAATTGTTCCACCACCAAGTATTATTTAAAGTATTGTTCATTTTGTTTTTAACTTTAACAAATATAGTCAAGTCTTTTTTATTTTCAGACAAAAAAATAAAAAAACCTCGAATTTTTTTTCGAGGTTAATTTTTCATAGCAATTGTTCTGTATTTATTAAAACTGAAGGGCTATAGCTAATTCGAATTCGTCATAAATGGCCTTATCCCCAATGCTTTCAAAGAAACTTTTTGAACCATATTTAATGTCGTATTTTGTTCTGTCAACTTTGAAAGTTGTTGAAGCTTTGTTTCCATTTACAGTCATATCAAAGGTTATTGGTTTAGTAATTCCTTTGATGGTTAAATCAGCAGTTACGGTGTATAATTCTTTTGATTTTGTTGCAATAGTTTTAAATTCAATTTTTGCAGTGTCAAATTTTTCAGTTCCAAAAAAATCATCTGCTTTCAAGTGACCTTCTAAATTTTCTTTTCCTTTTCCTGCTTCTAAATCGGTAACGGTGATAGAAGCCATATTAACAGTGAAAATTCCACCAGCAAGTTTGTTTTTTTGGAATACTAAAACACCATCTTTAAAATTAATAGTACCTGAATGTTTTCCGGTTACTTTTTCTCCAACCCAGTTGATATTACTTTTTTCAAGGTTGATTTTTTTGTTTTGTGAAGAAACAGCGTTTGTTCCAAAAGCTACTAATAATGCAATTGCGATTTTTTTTAATTTTTTCATTTTTTAGATTGTTTAAATTTTAGATTATAAATTGATAAATAGTTCTTCATTTGATTTACGGACTTTCGCATAATGCTGTGTAGCATCATCTTCGTGACGGTATCCAATAGTTGCCAGAACAGAAGCATTTAAACCTAGTTTTGTAAGTCCAAGTATTTCATTGACTTTTTCTGGTTCAAAACCTTCAATCGGCGTAACATCTATTCTTAATTCGGCAGCTGCATTTAACAAATTTCCTAGTGCTAAATACGTTTGTTTAGAAGTCCAAGTATTTCTAACGTCTTCTGAAAGTGCGCCAATTTTTGATTTCATAAAATCTCCGTAACCTTTCAGCGCATCAGCTGGTAAACCTCTAGTTTCAGCAGTTAAGGATAAACTAGCATCAATGTCTGCATCACTAAAATTTGTCATATTTGCAAATACAATTAGTTGAGAAGCATCAACAATTTGTGTTTGTCCCCAGGCTACAGGTTGAATTTTTGCTCTTAATTCAGGATTTTCAATTATAAAAACCTTGTATGGTTGTAAACCATATGAAGAAGCTGACAAACGAATCGCCTCTTTTAAAGTTTCTAAGTCTTCTGTTGATACCTTCTTTGTTGTATCAAATTTTTTGGTTGCATAACGCCAGTTGGCATCTTTAATAAAATTACTCATAGCTATTTTTAATTAATGGTTCTATATTTTTCTAATAAATTATTTAATTCTTTTAATTCTACTGGTTTTAAATTATAAGCAAATAGTTGTTCGTGTTGTTTTACTATTGGATCTAATTCATTTAAAACATTTAACCCTTTTTGAGTAATTAAAACTTCTATCTTTCTTCGGTTTTCTGGACAAACTTCTCTAGTGACAAAATCTTTAAGTAATAATTTATCAATTAATCTAGTGGTGTTACTGCTTTTTGCCAACATACGTTCTTGTATTACAAACATATTAACAGGGCAACCTTTCTGACCGCGAAGTATTCGTAAAACATTGTATTGTTCACCTGATAAATCATAAGGCTTAAGTATCTCACTAAAATTATCATTTATCACATTTTGTGTATACATGATATTCAAGATTACTTTCTTTGCTTCATCTAATGCTACTGTCGTTTTTATGATTTCTTCAATTTTCATAATTACCTATACAATATTTGTAGGTACAAATATAGATTAATTTTTATTTCTACATATAAATATAGTGTTATTTTTTTTCTTAAAAAATGGAATTGGCGTTAGTAGCTAAAGTTTTTCAAATACATTTTTTTAATTCTTAAATAAACTATATTTGTTAATCTGAATTATTAATTATGAATTTATCACAACAAGACTGGAAAGCACAATTAGATAGAGATTCAAATGCATTCATACTAGATGTAAGAACAGCCGATGAATGTAGCGATGGTTATATTCCAAATGCAATAAATATTGACATTTACAAAGGGCAAGGATTTATTTATGCTATTGAAGAATTAGATAAATCTAAAAATTACTTTGTCTATTGTAAAGCTGGAAGCAGGAGTGCTCAGGCTTGTCAAATTATGAATGAATTGGGTTTTGAAAACACTTTCAATCTTGAAGGTGGATTTATGCAATGGAAAGGTGATGTTGCTTTTTCTATTGAAGAATAATTTTAATTATGAAAATTCCAACTTCCAATAATTCTAGTGTTGTAATAATCGGTTCTGGATTAGCCGGTATTGCTTTAAAAAAAAATACTTAGAAATAAAAATCTTCAAGTAGTTTTATTGAATAAGCATAATTACCAAACTTTTCAACCTTTTTCTCATAAAGCGGCAACAATTGGAAGAAATCTAGCTATGAAGTATAAGTTATGAAAAAATTAATATTTTTATTATTTACCATCATTTTGATTTCTTGTAAATCAACTCAACTAGATTCCAAAAAATCTCCTATTTTACTAGATATTTCAAAAGAAACCGATGATAATGCTATTGTAAATCTTAAAAATTACAGCAACGATTTTGTGTTTGATATGAAATATGCCACAGACGATAATTTTCTAAAAGAAAAATTGTATCCGTGTGCCGAATGTTTCCTGAGAGTAAAAACAGTAAAGTCATTACTCGAAGCCAATAAAGCTTTTTCACAAAAAGGATATAAAATCAAACTATTTGATTGCTACAGACCAATAGCCATTCAAAAAAAGATGTTTAAAATTGTTCCTGATCCAAATTTTGTGGCTAATCCAAAGAAAGGTTCTATTCACAATCGTGGTGGTGCAGTGGATATATCTTTGGTTGACTCGCTAGGTGTGGAAGTGAATATGGGAACTAAATTTGATTTTTTTGGGGAAGAAGCTAGTCATAATTACCAAAATTTATCTGAAGAAATATTGGCAAATAGAAAGTTTCTAAAAAAAATAATGTTACAAAACAACTTTAAATCATTCGACTCTGAATGGTGGCATTATAATTTGAACGGAAGTAATACTGATAAAGTTGAAAACTTAAAATGGTATTGTAACTAGTTTTCAATACATTTCAAGTAATTGACAAAGTAATTTTCTGGTTCATAGGTCTTTTTATCCATTTCTGAAACAAAAGATGTTTTGAAAGGAAAGTCTAAAGTTTCACCCAAAAATTTTACTCTCATGAAGGTTACTGGCGATATTTTCAAATCTTCATAATTATCTTTAGAAAAAACAAATGAGCCGCTAATAATTCTCGTGTTTTGGTTTCTCTCATTTCGAACTAGTGTACCACAAGTATCATTTCCAGTGTATAAAAGCGTAACTATTTTTCCGTTATTTAATTGAAGATAAATTCTTGAATTTGTATCTAAACAATATGCTTTAACAAATTCAAAACTACTGGCTAATTGTTGAGTTTCAAGACTAATAACTCCATTAGTGTTTGATAAAGCAAAAAAGATATTGTTTGAATTTCCAGCAAAACTTCTTTCAAAAATCATTTGCTGTTTAGTAGCTTTATAAGTGCCTAAACTATCAGTTACATTTGTGTCTATTTCACAAGGTTTTTGGGCAAATGCAAAAGTGTTTAGTAATAAAAATAATACAAAAATAATCTTCTTACTCATAACTTTAAAATTGATTTTTTGGTATTTGTGAACCTTCGGTTTCATAGTTGTTTTAATTTGTCGCAAAGTAAAACTATTTTAGTATTATTTACATCAGTTGTAAAAAAACAATATAGGTTTCCTCCATCAGCTATTTTCCATTTTTTCCTTATGATTTCAACTGAATCAGGAAAGTTTCTTGTTGTGATATTAGCCTTTTCATTTTCAAGAAATGTTTTCATATCTGTTTTTGTATAATTAATAGATTTTTTTATTTCAAAAACTCTACCAGGAAAATCAATTAGGTTTTCGGAAGTGTATAGATGTGAATGCTGATGCAGTTTTTCAATTTTAAAATAAGAAGGAATTACATCAAAACCTCCAGATTTCATAATAGCTGCATTGGGTTCGTAAAGATATTTTTTTGGTAAAAAATAGCTGAGATTTAATTCGGTTTCATTCAATTTAAATGAAAATTCTTCAGTTTTGTTTTTCGAAATATTTACAGTTGTAATTCTAGTTAGTTTTGAAGTATCTTTTTCTAAAATCCAAAGTAGTTCTTTGACTTCATTTTCAATAGCTATGATATGAATAGCTGAAACATTTTTTAATTCTGATAATCCAGCAGTAATATCAAGTATTGGTGCTGTTTTTATCATAATATTGGATGAATATTTAAAATAAGTATCCAAAAGTTCAGGCACATTTGGTAAACAATCTTTCAGCATGAAAACCTTGCCTTTGGCATCATTTCTTCTAGAAGGATCAATATAAATCCAATCAAATTTTTGATTTAAAGTTGCCAATATTTCCAAACTATCACCAGTGAAACACTTTATAGTTGTAGCTTTTAATTGTTCAAAATTATGCTTTACAATTTCTGACAATTCAGGATTGATTTCGCAATGAGTAATCTGATTTACTTTTTTTGAAAAATAATAATTATCTACACCAAATCCGCCAGTTAAATCTATTAGGTTTTTGCCAGAAACTAGTTGTGATTTGTATTCTGCAGTTTTTTCAGAGGAAGTTTGTTCTACTGAAATTTTACTTGGATAGATTATGTTTTTGACAGCAAACCAAGTGGGTAATTTTGTTTTAGCTTTTTGTTTAGCAGCTATTTGATTTAAAATTTTTAACCAATCTTGATTAGAATACTTGTTTTTTTGTAAAGCTAAATTAGTAACATTTACTTCTATATTTTTATTGATAAAATCCTGAATTTCGGCAGACAATAGCAATTTATCCATGCCATATTGTTTTTAATTTTTAAAAATATAATTCAAAATATTAGCTCCCATTTTTAAAGCTTTTTCACGAACTTCTTTAGGGTCGTTGTGCACTTCTTGATCTTCCCAACCATCGCCAAGATCACACTCAAATGTATAAAGTAAAACTAATCGATTATCAATAAATATTCCAAAAGCTTGTGGCCGTTTTCCATCGTGTTCATGAATTTTTGGTAAACCATTGGCAAATACATTAGGTTTTTGAAAAATAGGATGATTACTTGGGATTTCAACTAAATCATTATTAGGAAATATTCTTTTAATTTCTCTTCGAATATATTGATCCATTCCATAATTATCATCAGCATGAATAAATCCACCAGACAAAAGATAATTTCTCAAATTGATGATATCAGCGTCACTAAAAACTACATTCCCGTGACCAGTCATATGCACAAATGGATAACCAAAAATATCGGGACTACCTGGTTCTACTGTGGCATGTTTTAGTTTGATATTAGTATTTATGGATTTATTGGCATACTTAATCAAATTTGGTAAAGAAGTTGGATTAGCATACCAATCGCCTCCACCATTATATTTTAATAAAGCAATTTCTTGGGAAAACCCAAGTGATGAAATCAAAAAAAATAGAAAAAAAAGTTTTCTCATAATACATTAATTTTAGATTTCATTTTTAAAAACAACACTATGGCAAGCCACTATTGCTGCAGTTTCTGTTCGTAATCTTGTATTTCCCAAAGATACTGGAATAAAATTATTAGCAATAGCCATTTCAATTTCATTAATAGAAAAATCACCTTCAGGACCAATTAAAATGGTGACATCTTCATTGCTTTTTAATTCATTTTTCAATGATTTTTTATCGGTTACTGAACAATGAGCAATAAATTTTTGACCATTGAATTCTTGCTTAATAAAATCTTTGAAGGCAATTGGTTCATTTAATTTTGGCAAATAAAAATGCAAAGATTGTTTCAAAGCACTTTCTAAAATCTTTTGAAATCTATCTGTTTTAATTATTCTTCTTTCGGAATGTTCGCAAATTATCGGTGTGATTTCTTGTATTCCAATTTCAGTAGCTTTTTCTAAAAACCATTCGTAGCGTTCATTCATTTTTGTAGGTGCTACAACTAAATGTAAATGGAATTTTGACAGTTCTTGCTTTTCAACTGCATTAATTTTTACGGTACATTTATTGTCTGAAGCAATTGTAATTTCGGTTACAAACAAAAAACCTAAACCATTAGTGACATGCAAAATATCGCCTTCTTTTTTGCGCAACACTTTGATAATATGTTTACTTTCTTCTTTGTCAAAAACAAATGAAGTTGCGGTTTCGGTTATGTTTGGATTGTAAAATAGTTGCATAATTAAAATTCGATTCGGGCTTTAGAAACAGTTGATTGGTCAACAAATTTATCGTGTAAAAAATTATGATAGCCTACAATTCCGATCATTGCAGCATTATCAGTAGTATATTCAAATTTTGGAATAAATGTTTTCCAACCATATTTGTTTTCGGCTTCCTTTAAAGTAGTTCTAATACCAGTATTTGCAGAAACACCTCCACCAATAGCAATTTGTTTTATTCCAGTGTCAGCTACTGCTAATTTTAATTTTTCCATTAAAATTTCAATGATAACACTTTGAACTGATGCACAAATGTCATTTTTGTTTTCTTCTATAAAATTTGGATTTTCCAGAACGTTTTTTTGAACAAAATAAAGGATTTGTGTTTTTAATCCTGAAAAGCTAAAATCCAAATTGGGGACTTTTGGTTTGGTAAAAGTATATTTTTTTGGATTTCCTTCTTTAGCAAATTGGTCTATCAATGGTCCGCCAGGATAAGGTAAACCTAATATTTTGGCGGTTTTATCAAAAGCTTCACCCACAGCATCATCCGTTGTCTCTCCTATGATTTCCATATTGAAAAAGTCATTCACTTTGACAATTTGTGTATGTCCACCAGAAATTGTCAATGCTAAAAAAGGAAATGTTGGCTTATCAAATCCATCTTCGTCAATAAAATGAGCCAAAATATGGGCATGCATGTGATTCACAGCAATCAGAGGAATGTCTAATGCAAAAGCCATTGATTTTGCAAAAGAAGAACCAACCAAAAGAGAACCCATTAATCCGGGGCCCTGTGTAAATGCGATGGCAGAAAGTTGTTCTTTGTTGATATTTGCTTTTTTTAACGCTGTATCAATTACAGGAACTATATTTTGTTGGTGTGCTCTTGAAGCTAATTCTGGAACAACACCACCATATTCCTCATGAATACTTTGTCGGGCTACAACGTTTGAAAGTACTTTATCATTTCTCAAAACAGCAGCTGCAGTATCATCACATGAACTTTCGATAGCTAGAATAAAAACTTCTTTGAAATGCATAAAAGGCACAATTTTTGGTTTATATTTGACACTACAATTAGAAAATCAAATGTAAAGATTTTTGCAAAGGTAATTTTCTTTCCCAAGTCAGAATAATAATTGGAAAAAATTAAAACAAATAGCGGTTTTAAAAAGTTCAGGAAAATTCTTTTTCGCACCATTTCAGTGTTGTTTTTACTTTTATTACTGCTAAGTATCTCACTCCAACTTCCTTTTGTACAGACAAAAATCGCCCATTACTATACCACCAAAATCAATAAAGATTATGATACAAATATCAATATTGATGAAGTAGCTATAACTTTTTTTGGCGGTGTTAAATTGAAAAAAGTATTGATTTTAGACCATCATCAAGATACTTTGATTTATTCAAAAAGGATTAAAACAAGTATTTTAGATTTCAAAAAGCTTATTGACGGCAAACTTCTTTTTGGAGATTTGCAATTGGATAATTTTTACCTTCAAATTAAGAATTATAAAGGTGAAAAAGAAACAAATTTAGACTTGTTTGTTGCTGCCTTTGATGATGGAAAACCTAGTAATGGTCAATTCTTGATGAAATCAAATAACATTAATCTTATTGACAGTAGGTTTGTTGTGATAGATGAAAATCGAATTATTCCAAAGGACGTTGACTTCACAAAGCTTAATGTTCATTTGAAATCATTTCAAATAAAAGGACCAAATGTTACTTCCAATATAAACAAAATGTCTTTTCAAGATCATCGGGGTGTTTTTGTAAATAATTTAACCTCTGATTTTACTTATACGAAGAATGATATTAGACTTGAAAAGTTAGAACTAGCAACAGAAGAGTCTTTTCTTAAAGGTCAAGTCATATTGAAGTATAATAAAGATAATCATGATTTCAGTGATTTTAACAATAGAGTAAAATTTGATGTAATGTTGGATAGCTCTATAGTATCAACTAATGATATTCGTCATTTTTATAAAGAACTTGATAAAAATCAAAAGTTTTTCTTGAAATCTACAATCAAGGGGACCTTGAATAATTTTTATGCCACAAAGCTGTATTTAGTTGACAATAAAAAATCAATTATTAAAGGAGATATTAATTTCAAGAATTTATTTCCACGCAGTCCAGGGTCCTTTTATATGAAAGGGAATTTTAATAAAATAGCTTCAAATTATAAAGATTTAACAAAGCTATTGCCAAATATTCTTGGAAAAAAACTTCCATCATCACTACAAAAATTAGGACAATTTACATATACAGGAAAAGTAGAAGTAACTCAAACCTATATCAAAACTAATTTTGTAATGAACACAGCATTAGGAATTGTTGAATCTGATTTGATGATGTCGAATCTTAACAACATTGACAATGCCAATTACAAAGGAAATATTATTCTTGATGGTTTTGATGTTGGTGCATTTATAAATGATAAAACCATTGGGAAAGTAAGTCTAAATCTAGATGTAGATGGCAAAGGATTTACTAGAAAATATTTGAATACTACTTTTTTGGGGGATGTTTTTCAAGTAAAGTATAACGGATATAACTACACCAAAATCATAGTGGATGGTAGTTTTAAAGAGCCAATTTTTAGAGGAAAATTTTATATTAATGATCCAAATTTGTTTATCGATTTTAATGGAAAAGTTGATTTGTCAAAAAAAGAAAACAGTTACGATTTTCTTTTAAAAATTGACCATGCCAATTTGCGAAAACTTAATTTTACAAAGGATTCCATTTCTGTTTTTAGAGGAGATGTCGTTATTAAAGCCTTTGGAAATTCTATAGAAAACATGAAAGGTGATTTGTTGTTGACAAACGCTTCTTATCAAAATAAAAAAGACCTTTATTTTTTAGATTATTTAAAAGTAACTTCAAGCTTTGAAAGCAATGGTGAAAGAACAATAAAAATTAATTCCCCAGATGCCATAGAAGGAACAATAGTTGGGAGATATAAATTCAACCAATTCCAAAAAATGGCGGAGAATTCGTTGGGTAGTTTTTATGCCAATTATAGACAAAACAAATTGCTGCCTAATCAATATTTGAAATTTAATTTTGCTCTACATAGTAAAATTATCGAGATTTTTTTTCCAGATATATCATTAGCTGCTAATACAGTTTTGAAAGGAAATATTAGTTCAGATTCTAAGAATTTTAATTTAGATTTTAATTCACCAAAAGTAGTGGCATATGACAACACTTTTGATAATGTTTCAGTGAAATTAGACAACAAAAATCCTTTGTATAGTGCTTATGTTCAAATGGATTCAATCAAAACCAAGCATTATAAAGTTAGAGATTTTAGTATGATTAATACATTTGCTAATGATACTTTACATTTTAGAACGGAGTTTAAAGGGGGAAAAAAAGGACTTGATTTTTACAACTTAAATTTTTATCACACCATCAATAAAGAAAATAAAAATGTTATTGGTTTCACTAAATCAGAACTTCAATTCAAGGATTATTTATGGAGCTTAAATGAAAAAGAAAATCCTGAAAATAGTAAAATTATCTTTGATAAAAAATTAACTAATTTTTCTTTTGAAAATTTAATTTTCACACATGAGAATCAAAATATAAGTTTTGTAGGATTGATAAATGATAGGAAATATAAGGATTTGCAATTAACATTTGATAATGTCAATTTAAACAAAATAACACCTGATGTGGAAAAATTTGTATTCAATGGAAATTTAAACGGTAAGATAAATTTTAAACAAAAAAATACAATTTTTCAGCCAACAGCGTCATTAAAAATTGATAGTCTATCTGTTAATGAAGTTGCCTTAGGTAAACTAAATTTACAGATTTCTGGTGATGAAACTCTCAGCAAATTTTACATTAATTCAAATTTAGATAATGAAAATGTAGAAGCTTTCAACGCAAAAGGAAATATTCAAATATTAGAAAATCAAACTTTTGCGGATATTGATTTGAATTTTGATAAATTTAACTTAGGGATTTTAGGAAAAATAGGTGGAGATGTTATTAAAAACATTCGTGGCTTTGCCTCAGGTAATGCAAGAATAGATGGAAATATCAATCAATTGGAATATAATGGTAGACTATTCATAAATGAAGCTGGATTAACTATTCCTTATCTAAACACAGATTACAAGTTTGCTAACAATTCTATAGTTGATGTAACAGAAAATAAATTCATTATTAGAGAAACCACCATAACTGATACTAAGTTTAACACAAAAGGAAATATTAATGGTTTTATAAAGCATAAGCAATTTGGAGATTGGCAACTTGATTTAGCTATTAATTCAGATAGGCTTTTAGCGCTTAATACAAAAGATCAAGAAGACTCAGCCTATTTTGGTAAAGCATTTATGGATGGTTCAGCTTCAATAGTAGGGCCAACAAATGGATTGATAATAAAAGTAAATGCAAAATCTGCTAAAGGAACTGATCTCAAAATCCCGATCAACGATGCAGAAGCAATTCAAGAAAATAATTATATCCATCTCTTAACACCATTAGAAAAAAATAAAAATAATGCTATTGCCCAAATCAAAAATTATAATGGACTTCAAATGGATTTTGAGTTTGATATTACTCAAGACGCAAATATTGAAGTAATTCTTAACAGAGAATCTGGTCATGGTATGAAAGGGAACGGAAGAGGTTCACTTAATATGAGTATTAATACTCTAGGTAAATTTCAAATGTTTGGTGATTTTCAAGTTTATGAAGGTTTTTATAATTTCAAATATGGAGGAATTATTGACAAAAAATTTGAAGTAAAAAAATATGGTTCTATAATTTGGGATGGAGATCCAATGGCAGCAACACTTAACTTGGAGGCAATATATAAAACTACTGCTAATCCGGCTGTATTGATTGATAATCCCTCTTTTAATAAAAAAGTTGATGTTGAAGTTGTGATTGGTGTAAAAGGAAATTTAAGAAGTCCAGATCCTGATTTTAATATTAATTTCCCATCGGTTTCTAGTTCTTTAAAATCTGAAATTCAGTATAAATTGGATGATAAAGATAAGCGTCAAACACAAGCATTATATTTACTCTCAACTGGTGGGTTTTTGAGTCAAGAAGGTGTAAATCAAAATCAATTGTCTAATAACTTATTTGAAAAAGCAAGTAGTCTTTTTAATGATATTTTTTCTGGAGACAATGATAAAATATCCATTGCTCCAGAATATGTAGTAGCCGATAGAACACCAGGACAACAAACTGATGGCAGATTAGGAGTTTCACTTACTTCAAGAATTAATGACAGAATTACGGTTAATGGCAAAGTAGGTGTGCCAGTAGGAGGAATAACAGAAACAACAATTGTAGGTGATGTTGAAGTACAATATCGTGTTAACGAAGATGGCACATTAAATCTAAGAGTTTTTAATAAAGAAAATGACATTACTTATATTGGACAAGGAATTGGATACACACAAGGAATAGGAATGTCTTATGAGGTCGATTTTGATACTTTAAGAGAATTGGTCAACAAGATTTTTAGAAATGCAAAATTAGATAGGATTTCTAATAATAAAAATAACGAAATACCTGATTCTTTGCTTCCGGATACTATGCAATTTAATAAAAATGATGACAATAAGAAAAAGAAAAAAACTGAAATCATTCCTAATAAAGAGGGAATTCCATCTGAGGATTAAAAGACAAGACTTTTTTTAGTTTAATTTAAAGAAAAAACTTATTAACGAAAACGATTGAATTTAATTCATTTTTATCAATACACTAATAATTGGATATAATTACACTTCTTGTTTGTTAATTTTACAATTTAATATTAAAAATATGTCTAAAACCATAAAAAAAATAGGTGTCTTAACTTCTGGTGGTGATTCACCAGGGATGAATGCTGCCATTAGAGCTGTAGTGAGAACTTGCGCCTTTCACAATGTTGAATGTATTGGAATTTACAGGGGTTATCAAGGCATGATTGAAGGTGATTTTAAAGAATTGGGAGCAAGGAGTGTAAATAATATTGTAAATAAAGGAGGAACTATTTTAAAATCGGCTCGTTCAAAAGAATTTATGACCAAAGAAGGGCGTCAAAAAGCACATCAAAACCTTATAAATGCTGGAGTTGAGGCTTTAGTAGTTATAGGTGGTGATGGTTCATTCACTGGAGCTGAAGTTTTTAACGAAGAATATAATTTTCCTGTGATGGGAATTCCTGGAACTATTGATAACGATATTTTTGGAACTAGTTACACTTTAGGCTATGATACTGCACTTAATACAGTTGTTGAATGCATCGATAAAATTAGAGATACTGCCAGTTCACATAACCGTCTTTTCTTTGTTGAAGTAATGGGAAGAGATGCTGGTCATATTGCTTTGAATGCTGGGATTGGAGCTGGAGCTGAAGAAATTTTAATACCAGAAGAAAATTTAGGATTAAAAAGATTATTAGAGTCATTACAAAAAAGTAAAGCTTCGGGAAAATCATCAAGTATAGTAGTTGTGGCTGAAGGTGAAAAGTTGGGGAAAAATGTTTTTCAACTTAAAGATTACATTGAGGAACATTTACCAGAATATGATATTCGTGTTTCAGTTCTTGGACACATGCAGCGTGGTGGTTCACCTTCTTGTTTTGACAGGGTTTTAGCTTCAAGATTAGGCGTAAAAGCTGTAGAATCTTTACTGGAAGGAAAATCCAATTTCATGGTGGGGTTATTAACAGACAAAATAGAGCTGACTCCCTTACAACAAGCTATCAAAGGTCATTCAGCAATTGATAGAGAATTACTTCGTGTTTCTGATATAATGTCAACATAAAAATAAAAAATAACATAAATTATAAAAAATGTCAAAAGTAAAATTAGGGATTAACGGATTTGGTAGAATTGGAAGAATTGTTTTTAGAGAAACTTTTAATAGAGATAATGTTGAAGTGGTTGCCATCAATGATTTATTAGACGTAGATCATTTGGCTTATTTGTTAAAATACGATTCAGTTCACGGTCGTTTTGCAGGAAAAGTAGAAGTAAAGGATGGTAAACTTTATGTAAACGATAAATTTATTAGAGTTACAGCTGAAAGAGATCCAAAATTAGTTAAATGGGATGATAAAGATGTAGATGTAGTTGCAGAATGTACAGGTTTCTTTACAACCATTGATACTGCAAATGCTCACCTTGAAGGTGGTGCCAAAAAAGTAATTATATCTGCGCCATCTTCTGATGCTCCAATGTTTGTAATGGGAGTAAACCATACTGAAGCTAAAGCTACTGATACCGTTGTTTCAAATGCATCTTGTACTACTAATTGTTTAGCACCATTGGCTAAAGTTATCAATGATAATTTTGGAATTGTTGAAGGTCTAATGACTACAGTACACGCTACTACTTCTACTCAAATGACTGCAGATGGTCCATCAAGAAAAGATTGGAGAGGTGGACGTGCTGCTAGTATTAATATTATTCCATCTTCTACAGGTGCTGCTAAAGCAGTTGGAAAAGTGATTCCATCACTGAATGGAAAGTTAACAGGAATGTCTTTCCGCGTTCCTACTGTTGACGTTTCTGTTGTTGATTTAACGGTAAAAGTTGCTAAAGAAACTACATACGAAGAAATAATGGCTGTGTTAAAAAAAGCTTCTGAAAACGAAATGAAAGGAATCCTTGGTTATACTGAAGACGATGTAGTATCTCAAGATTTCGTTTCTGATTCAAGAACTTCAATTATTGACGCTAAAGCAGGAATTGGTTTAAATTCCACTTTTTTTAAATTAGTTTCTTGGTATGACAACGAATATGGTTATTCTAGTAAATTAATTGATTTAGCTGTTCATATTTCTGGTTTAAAATAATAAATAGAATTAATTGTTTTTTAGATTTTTAAATTCCTAATTATGAAATTATTAGTTGACAGTGGTTCTACAAAAGCTGATTGGATTGCTATAGACGATATAGGAAAAGTATTATTTACTACTCAAACATTAGGACTAAATCCGGAAGTATTAGATAAATCTGAAATCATTGCCCGTTTAGATGATAAATTTGATATTGAACATAATAAAGAAAAAGTATCTCATTTATACTTTTACGGTGCAGGTTGTGGAACAGATAGAATGAAAGATTTCTTGGCAGTTGTTTTTAAAGAATACTTTATAAACGCGCTTGTTTCTGTTCACGAAGATACCTTTGCAGCAGTATATGCTACAACTCCAAAAGATGAAAAAGCAATTGTTTGCATAGTAGGAACTGGATCAAATTGTAGTTATTTTGATGGTAAAGTATTGCATCAAAAAGTGCAATCACTAGGTTACATTGTCATGGATGATGGTTCAGGAAATCGTTTTGGAAGACATTTGCTAAGAGGATATTATTTTAACAGTATGCCTCCTGTATTAGCTAAAGAATTTGAACTTGAATACAATCTTGATGCTGATTTTATAAAAGCAAATCTTTACAAAGAATCAAACCCAAATGCTTATTTAGCAACTTTTGCTAAATTCATTATCAAACATAAAGACAATGAGTTTTGCAAAAAAATAATTCGTAAAGAATTAAAATTATTTGTTAAAAACTATATTATGCAATTTGATAATTGCAAAGAAGTTCCTGTACATTTTGTCGGCTCTATTGCTTTTTATTTAAAAGATGAATTGGAAGAAATCCTAGAAAAATATTCTATTAATATGGGCAATGTACTCCGAAGACCTATTGATGGATTAATTGCTTATCACATTTTAAACAAATAAAAAAGTCCCTTCTGGGACTTTTTTATTTTAGTTTACTTCATAGCAATCATTGAAATTTCTACATTTACATTCTTCGGCAAGCAAGCAACTTGTACAGTTTCACGAGCTGGTGCTATTTTCTCATCAAAATAACTGCCATAAACGTTATTTATTATAGCAAAATCTCCCATATTCATAATGAAAATGCTTGTTTTTACTACATTGTCAAAAGTCATATCAGCTGCTTCTAGCACAGCTTTCATATTTTCCATTACTTGTTTGGTTTCAGTTTCAATATCATCAAGTACTAATTCCATTGTAGTTGGATGAAGTGCAATTTGCCCTGAAGTATATAATATATTACCCATTAAAACTGCTTGGTTGTAGGGACCAATTGGTGCAGGTGCTTTGTCAGTAAAAATTATTTTTTTATTACTCATAATTTATGATTAACAATTAACGAATGGTTTTATCAGGTTGTTTTCGTTTATCCCATTTGATATCGCTCAATACACCTGCTTTTATTCCTATAAAAAATCCCCAATAGGCATTATCTCCAAAAGGTACCCAATTGAAATCCATGCGCCAACTGAGCAAATCTCTTTCAAACCTAAATTGAGTGAAAGTTACTCCTTTTTGAACAAAGTCATAGCCTGTGGAAACACCGATTTTCCATTTGGGTGTCAAATCGGTATTCATAGAGACCATAACTGAATTTCCAGTCACTTTCTTTTCTCTGTTATTATTAGAATAGGTAAGTGAATAGGCCAAGTTCATATCCCATGGTAGCTTATATTTAAAAAATTCTGAAATAGTATTTTCTTCCCCATTATCCTTATTGAATTGGCTATCTTGTCTGTAACTTAAATCAGTATTTGTGCCAAACAAGTCATCCTCGCGACCACCATTACTTTTTCCCTGTATATTTTTTTTATCTTCATTTTCTGAGTCTTTACTAGAAAAGTTATAATTTAAAGTCATATTGGCACTAGTCATTCTGAATAAACTACCGCTATTATCAATATTCCAAGTGTTAATTCTTTGTCCAGCGTTGTTAATAGCATATGGGTCTAAAGTTGCTGCAAAATTCACATTCATTTTTTGTTTCAAGAATTGTGTTCCGCCACTTACTCTCATGGGAGACCACTTTAGAGAATCAGCTGTCATGTCGTAGGAGGTTGAAAAATTTAAATTATTTAATAACATCACTTTCTTAGGTTCTGTTTTAGTGGAATCTTTATCAGTAACTTTTGCTTCAAAAGTATTACTCAAATTGAAACCTAAATTGTTTGACATGTTTTTTCCTGGCGCGCCAAAAATCCCGTTATCAAATCGTGTATAATCTTTTCTCATAGTTCCGCTACCATCAGGATCATAAGTGTCATAATAATTTGAAAAACTTGGTATATAGCTATAGGAAACGTTGGGTCTCATTACATGTCTTATGGCTTGTATTTTTTTCTTTTCACCAAAATTAAATGTTCCGTAGATAGTGGTTCCAAGTCCTGCAGTGAAGGAATAAGTTCTGAAAGCATCAAAACCTTGTACGTCAACATCAACGACTTTGTTTTGTGTAGCATCAAATTGTTTTCTAATAGTTTTAAAATACCAAACTTCATTATAATTTAAAGAAGTAGAAGCACTAAAATATTTAAATACTTTAAAATTAGTGCTAAGCGGAATACTATGTTGCAATCCCATTTTAGCATCATTAAACATTTCTGGTTTGAAAAAAAGCGAGTCGGTGGTTTGAATTCTGTTTTCGCCTCTTAAATTATATTGAAAATTTATATTCTTAAAAAGACCTTTCTTTACACCATCATTTGGAGCAAATGGAAAAATTCTATCTACACTCAATTGAAGTGTTGGCAATGTCATGTTTATTTGTTCTGTATTTGTGTTTTGGGAATGTGTGGCTGTCAATGACAAGTTCACCTGTGGAATAGAATTAAATGTTTTTGAATAGGATATAGAGGAACTTAACGTGTTGTTCAAATTAGAACCTACATTGACTTGATTAAGAGATTGCCTAAAATATTTACTACTTCCAAGATTTACTGATGCAGAAAATCTTGAGTTTGGATTTGATTTTGAATCTTTAGAATGTGACCATTGGATGTTATAAATCGTTGACCTTGCATAGTCGGGATAACCTCTTTCGCTATTAACTAAATTTTCATATCTAATGTTAACGCGTCCTTGAAATTTATAGCGCTTGGCATAGGATGATTCAAACCGCAAACCATAACTTCCGTTAGTAAAATAATCGCCTAAAACGGCTAAATCATAATTATTACTTAAAGCAAAATAATAACCCCCATTTTGCAATGAAAAACCTCGAGTGTTGCTATCATTATAAGTAGGTATTATTAATCCAGAACGACTTTTCTCTGTCATTGGAAAAAATGCAAATGGTAATACTAAGGGTGTAGGCACATCTGCAATTACCATATTGGTTAAGCCTACAACAATCTTTTTTCCTGGTACAAGTTTTACTTTATTTGTTTGAAAATAATATTCAGGATTTTCTAGGTCTTTGGCCGTTGTAAAACGCGCTCCTTTCATAAAGTAAACGGAGTCGTTTTCTTTTTTAGTAATAGCAGCTTTTACTTTAAACTCGTCTTGGTCTGTTCGAGAATTCCAAACCAAAGCTTTCTTGGTTTTATAATTAAATCTTATTGAATCAGGATTTACAATATTTGCGCCTTGCTTAAAAACAGGCAATTGGGTATAAGCACCCGTAGAATCTTTTATTCTGCCCGCATAAACTTCATTTTTTTGATAATCAAAAATTATAATTCCTGATTTTAATTCAATGTCTTGATAATATAATTCTGCTTTATCATAGAGGGTGACTAGCTTTTTCTTTTGGTCAATTTTGGCATACTTTTCTGCTTTGTATTTTACTTTTCCTTCAAGCAAAGCTTTTTTCTTACCCAGACTATCAACTTTAATAGTATCAATAACTTCAAGAGTGCTTAAAGTTTCTTTTTTAGTAGTATCGGTTTGATTTTTAGCAGGAAAAGAATTGTTTTTAGGAACTAATTCTTGTGAATATATTTTTGTGCTTCCCAGTGTTAGGAAAATTGTTAAAAAAACGATATAAAATAAGTTTCTTTGCAAATGTTTAATACTATTTTTGTAGAAATATTGTTTGGTTTTTGAAGTGACAAACTTAAACAATATTTTTGGTCAAAAATAAGGAAATATTAACTTTATGACCATTCGATTTTAATTAAAATTAACTTTTACATTCTTATGAATACACATAAATTCAGCAAAATTATAGTAGCAATATTATTCTTCTTTTCATTTGCTTCACTATTTGGACAATCAAAGTTTAAAGTTACACTTGATGCTGGTCATGGTGATCATGACTACGGTGCCATTTATCATGGACATATTGAAAAAAACATTACCTTGGCTATTACCTTGAAGGTAGGCAAACTATTAGAAAAAAACTCTAGTATTGAAGTTATCTATACTCGAAAAACAGATCAATTTATTGATCTTGTTGAGCGTGCTAACATTGCTAACCGAGCCGATTCGCATATTTTTGTTTCGATTCATTGTAATGCTAACAAAAATGAATCTGCTGACGGTTCTGAAACTTATGTAATGGGTTTATCTAAAAATGCTTCAAATCTAGAGGCTGCAAAAAGAGAAAATGCAGTAATTACTCTAGAAAAGGATTATAAACAAAAATACGAAGGGTATGATCCAAAATCACCAGAATCAATTGCTAGTGTGACGATGATAGGTGAAGAATATTTAAGTAATAGTATTTCACTAGCTGGTAGAATACAAAATCATTTTATTGATGATTTAAATAAAAAAAGTCGGGGTGTAAAACAAGCTCCTTATATGGTTTTACATAAAGCCTACATGCCTAGAGTATTAATTGAAACTGGTTTTATTTCTAATCCTACAGAGGGTGCGAAATTGGACTCAGAAGAAGGACAGCAAGAAATTGCTCAAGCCATTGCAGATGCTATTATTAGTTACAAGAAAGAATATTTTGGCACTACTGCAAGTGATGATACAGAAAAACCATCTCAGAAAATAGAAAAACCTTTAAAAACTTCGGATTCTATTGTAGCTCCAAAACCAACGGCTAAAACTCCAGAGAAAAAACCTGAAGTAAAAAGACCTGAAGTAAAAAGACCAGAAACTAAGCCTGAAGTAAAAACTGAAGTGGTTACAACAACTGCTTCATCTTTTAAAGTGCAACTTTTGGCAAGTGGAAAAAAAATTGAGTTAGTGCCAAGTAATTTTAACGGATTATCGAATATTTCTGCTTCTACGGAAGGTACATTATACAAATACATGTATGGAGACACTTCTAATTATGAAGAAGCAAAACGATTGTTAGTCGAAGCTAAAGCAAAGGGATACTCCTCAGCTTTTTTGATTGCTCTAAAAAATGGTAAAAAAGTTTCAATTCAAGAAGCATTAAAGCAATAATAATAAGGATTAACACTATTTTATTTTAACTTTGCAAAAAGAATAGCATTGAAAATTACTAGAGAAATTAAGACTGCGATATTAGTTATTGCTTCTATTTTATTATTTATTTGGGGTTATAGTTTCTTAAAAGGAAGAGACATACTCACTAATTATAAAACTTTTTATGTTCAATATGATAATGTTGAAGGTTTAGTTAGTTCAGCTCCAGTTACCATAAATGGTTTAACAGTCGGAAAAGTAAGTAGTATAGATTTCTCAGATAACTTAGGAAAAATACAGGTAGAACTTCAAATTAAATCCGACTTTCCTTTTTCTAAATCAAGTATAGCATATATCTATGAACCAGGATTAATAGGAGGAAAGCAAATTATGATTGTCCCAAATTTTGAAGATAAAATCATCGCACAATCTGGAATATCTTTAATAGGGGGCAATAAGCCTGGACTCACAGCGTTAGTCGCAGAAAGATTAACGCCATTACAAGAAAAAGTTGAGAAAATGGTTGTTTCTGCTGATGATTTATTGAAAAATGTAAATTCTATTTTAGATGCTAAAACCAAAGAGCATTTGAAAAGTGGTATCAGCAACTTGGATTCAACATTAGTTGCCTTCAGAAAAGCTTCTAAAAACGTAAATGAAATGTTAGCGGATAATAAAGGAAAAATCAATAACACGATGACCAATCTAGACAAAGCATCTGGAAATTTCGCCAAAATATCCGACTCTATTGCTAAAGTAAATATTAGTGAAACCGTTAAAAAATTAGAAAAAACACTAGCAAGTGTTGATAAAATATTGGCTGATGTTCAATCTGGAAAAGGAACTTTAGGAAAATTAGCTAAAGACGAAACTTTATATACCAATTTCACTAAAACTTCAAGAGAACTAGAGTTATTATTACAAGACTTACGTTTAAATCCAACTAGATATGTGAATGTTTCGCTTTTTGGAAAGAAAAATAAACCCTATAAAGCACCTGTAAAAGATTCAATTAAAAAGTAAAAATACTTGTATGATGTATATTGATAACCTACTTTTTGCTATTATTCTAGTTTTAGGGATAGGTTTTTTTGCTAAAAATGTTAAAAAACTAAGACGTAATATCAAGCTAGGTCAAGATGTAAATCGTTCTGATAATCCTTCAGTACGATGGAAAAACATGGCTATGATTGCCCTTGGTCAATCAAAAATGATAAAAAGACCAATTGCTGGGTTTTTACATGTTATTGTTTATGCCGGTTTTATCATTATTAACTTGGAAGTTTTAGAAATCATTATAGATGGACTTTTTGGTACGCATAGAATTTTTTCAAACTATATTGGTAGTTTTTATAGTTTCTTAATCGGTTCATTTGAAATTTTGGCAGTATTAGTTTTGGTTGCCGTAATCGTTTTTTGGTTCAGAAGAAATATAATCAAATTAAAACGTTTTGTTGGTTCTGATTTGATTGGTGCTCCAAAACAAGATGCTGATATTATTTTATACTTTGAAATTGTATTGATGTCTTTGTTTCTAATTATGAATGCAACTGATTTACATTTCCAAATGATGAATTCAGGTAATGTAATTTCTCAATTTATTACGCCTTTGTTTTATGACATGGATATTACAACTGTTGAGATTGTTGAAAGATGTGTGTGGTGGTTGCATATAGTAGGGATTTTGATTTTCTTGAATTATTTATACTATTCTAAACACTTACATATTTTATTAGCTTTCCCAAATACTTATTTTGCCGACTTGAATTCCAAAGGAAAATTTGATAATCTTGAAAGTGTTACCAAAGAAGTAAAACTAATGATGGACCCAAATGCTGATCCATTTGCGGCTCAACCAGTTGATGATAACGCAATCCCAACTAAGTTTGGGGCTTCTGATGTGCAAGATTTGAATTGGGTTCAATTATTAAACGCTTATACTTGCACGGAATGTGGTCGTTGTACCTCTTCATGCCCCGCAAATCAAACAGGAAAAAAATTATCGCCACGTAAAATCATGATGGATACACGTGATCGTTTGGAAGAGGTAGGAAGAAATATTGATACCAATAAAGGCGTTTTTGTTCCAGATAATAAATCATTATTAAACGATTATATTTCTACCGAAGAGCTTTGGGCTTGCACCTCATGTAATGCTTGTGTAGAAGAATGTCCGGTAAATATTAGTCCATTATCTATAATTATGGATATGAGAAGGTATTTAGTAATGGAGCAAAGCGCTGCTCCACAATCATTGAATGCTATGATGACCAATATCGAAAATAATGGAGCACCATGGCAGTACAATCAACAAGATAGATTAAACTGGAAAGAGGAAAAATAAAAAATAACATCAACAGATGAATTCTCATAAATGTTAAGCTTGAGGATTTGTAGAATGAATTTGATAACTATAAAAAGTAAAAAAATGAACGCGGAAGACATTGACAAAAACTTGCAAGCTATTACAGAAAACGGACAACATTTAAGTCCAATTTTACCTGAAGGAATTAAAAATTATCTAATTGACATAGACGGTACAGTTTGTGATGATATTCCAAACGAAGAACCAGAAAGAATGCTAACCGCTGAAGTTTATCCTGATGCATTAATAACATTGAACAAATGGTTTGATGAAGGCCATGTTATATTTTTCTTTACTTCAAGAACTGAAGAACATAGAGAATATACAGAGATTTGGTTGAAAAAGCATGGTTTCAAATACCACGGAATTCTTTTTGGTAAACCACGCGGAGGAAATTACCATTGGATTGATAATCACCTAGTAAAAGCTACTCGTTACAGAGGAAAGTTTACCGATTTAGTTGAAAAAGAAGTAACTATTCAAGTGTTTGACGATGAACATCATGAATAATATTAGATGTTAAATATCATATTTTAAATATTTTATATTTAAAATCATAAAATCTAAAATTACAATATGTCAGAAGTATTAAATGTGCCAACTATGGCAGAAATGATGGCGCAAGGTAAACAACCCGAAGTTTTATTTTGGGTGGGTTGCGCTGGAAGTTTTGACGACCGAGCAAAAAAAATTACCAAAGCATTTGTGCGCATTTTAAATCGAGCAAATGTAGAATTTGCAGTACTCGGAACTGAAGAAAGTTGTACTGGCGATCCTGCAAAAAGAGCAGGTAATGAGTTTTTGTTTCAAATGCAAGCCATGATGAATATTGAGGTTTTGAATGCTTATGAAGCAAAAAAAATAGTAACTGCTTGTCCACATTGTTTTAATACCCTGAAAAATGAATATCCTGAATTGGGTGGAAAATATGAAGTAATTCATCATACAGAATTTCTAAAATCACTTTTAGATTCTGGAAGATTAACAATAGAAGGTGGACAATTCAAAGGAAAAAGAATCACTTTTCATGACCCATGTTATTTAGGACGTGCTAATAATATTTATGAAGCACCAAGAGATTTAATTCAAAAATTAGATGCTGAATTGGTTGAAATGAAACGTTCACGTGCCAATGGATTGTGTTGTGGCGCTGGCGGCGCTCAAATGTTTAAAGATGCAGAACCTGGTAACAAAGAAATCAATATTGAAAGAACAGAAGATGCTTTAGAAACTAAACCTGAGATTATTGCTGCAGGTTGTCCCTTTTGCAATACTATGATGACAGATGGTATTAAAGCTAAGGAAAAAGAAGCAGACATCAAAGTAATGGACATTGCTGAATTAATTGCTAACGCTCAAGATTTGTAAATCCTTAATCCTAATTCCTAAATCAAATGTACGTTCCCTTTGAAAATTTACCTGAAGACTCTAAAATTTGGATTTATCAATCCAATTGCAAGTTTTCTGATGATGAAATTACTGAAATAGAAAGTGATTTGAAAATATTTATAGAAAATTGGTCAGCACACGGAACAACTTTGGAAGCATCTTACATTATTAAATACAATCGATTTATAATACTAGCTGTAAATCAAGAAGTACAACAAGCAACTGGTTGTTCAATTGATGCTTCTGTAGCATTTATTCAAAATTTGGAACAAAAATATCAAGTCATTTTATTAGATAAAATGAACGTAACGTTCAAAAATGGAGATCACATTGCCCACAAATCTTTAATCGATTTTAAAAGAATGGCCAAAGAAAAAGCAGTAACGGTTAATACTATTGTTTTCAATAATTTAGTAAATTCTATTGAAGAATTTAATGATAACTGGGAAGTTCCTGCTGGTGAAAGCTGGCACAGTCGCTTCTTTTAATCAATCATTCATGAAATGTCTTCTAACTAGAATTGCTTTATTTTCAGCACTGCTTTTTTTGATTACTAATTGTTCGTCAATAAAGAAAACATCAAAAAATGTATTACTAGGCAGCGCTCGAATCGCTGAAGACGAAGAAATTTATATTCCACAAATAAAATCGGAACGCAAAAACTTTTTCCCAGTTTCTTCTGCAGAAAATAAATGGGTTGATAGTGTATACTCCCAACTTTCTTTTGATGAAAAAGTAGGACAACTTTTTATGGTCGCTGCCTATTCAAATAAAGACACTATTCATACCAACGCTATTGAAAAATTAGTTAGAGATTATAAAATTGGTGGACTGATATTTTTTCAAGGTGGGCCAAAGCGCCAAGTGAAGCTCACTAACAAATACCAATCCTTATCAAAAGTTCCACTTTTTATTGGAATAGATGCTGAATGGGGATTGAGTATGCGTATTGACTCCACTTTTCGCTATCCTTTTAACATGACATTGGGAGCTATCAAAGACTTAAATTTAGTTCAAAAAGTAGGTATTTGTATGGCCAAAGAGAGCAAAAGAATGGGTGTTCAATTCAATTTTGCTCCAGTTTTAGACATTAATACTAATCCTAAAAATCCAATAATAGGTTACCGTTCATTTGGTGAAAGCAAGGTCAATGTGACAGAACATGCTATTGCTTTTATGGAGGGTGTTCAAAGTCATGGTGTTTTCTCAACAGGAAAACACTTTCCAGGTCATGGCGATACTTCAACCGATTCACATAGTACTTTGCCAATAGTAAATGCCTCATTAGATCATTTAGAAAAAGTAGAATTATATCCTTATAAACGAATGTTTGACGAAGGATTAGTCTCTGTAATGGTTGCTCATTTAAATGTACCAAGTCTCGAACCTCGTGAAGGATATCCTACTTCTATTTCTCATCACGTTGTGACCGATGTATTGAAAAACGAAATGGGTTTTGATGGTTTGATTTTTACTGATGCTTTAAATATGAAAGGCGCTAGTAATTTCAAAAAACCAGGTGATATTGATTTAGAGGCTTTTCTTGCAGGAAATGATATACTTCTTTATGCAGAAAATGTACCATTAGCTTCCGAAAAAATAGGTATGGCCTTTCAAGAAGGAATAATTTCAGAAAGTCGTCTTGAAGAGTCAGTTAAGAAAATATTGCATTATAAATTTAAAGCTGGTTTAAATAATTATAAACCCATTGAAGAATTCAATTTATATAATGATTTGAATCCAATTTCTAATGAAGCTTTGCAATATCAATTGTATGAAAATGCAGTTACAGTTGTCAAAAATACTAATGTATTACCAATTAAGAATCTAAATCAAAAAATAGCCTACATAAAACTAGGAGAAGATACTAATAATTCGTTTGTTACTACCCTAAAAAAATATACTGAAGTAACAGAAGTAGTTGATGAAAATATTGATTCGCTGATGACTAAGTTGAATAATTTTCAAACTGTAATTATTGGCTATCACAAATCTGATAAAACATGGTGGAAATCTCCAGAATTATCAGATAATGAATTGCAACTTATAGATAAAATTGCTTCTCAAAAGAAAGTTATTCTTGATTGCTTTGCTAAACCGTACTCGTTATCAAAAATCACCAATTTTGATGCTATAGAAGGCGTTGTTGTTTCTTATCAAAATAGCGATATAGCTCAAGAGGTTTCAGCTGAGCTTATTTTTGGAGCGATAGAATCTAAAGGCAAATTGCCTGTTTCTATAAACGACATTTATAAAGCAGGAGATGGCTTAACTACAGAAAAACTAAATCGTTTAGGCTTTACAATACCAGAAAATGTAGGTATGAGTTCTGAAAAATTAGCCCAAATTGAAAAAATCACCCAAAAAGCTATAAATGGAAAAATGGCTCCAGGAATGCAAGTATTAGTAGCTCGAAAAGGTAAAGTTATTTATCAAAAATCTTTTGGATATCAAACCTATGAAAATACAATAAAAGTAAAAAATTCAGATTTATATGATGTTGCTTCGGTGACTAAAATAGTAGCTACTTTGCCCAATGTTATGCAATTATACGACAAGAAAAAAGTAACACTAGAAACTACATTAGCAGAAATGTTGCCAATATTTAAAGGCACTAACAAGCAACAAATTACTTTCAAAGAATTATTATCACATTATGGAAGAATGCAAGCTTGGATTCCTTTTTACAAATCCACTTTAGATTCTGCAAAAATACCTTTAGAAAAATATTATAGAAAAATTGCCACAGAAGGTTTTAGTAAGCGAGTTTCAGATAGTTTATTTCTTCGCGATGATTATCATGACACCATCTTTAAAAAAATCATCAATAGTCCTTTAATTGATAAAAAAGAATACCGCTACAGCGATTTCACTTTTATTATTCTTAAACAATATTTAGAAAAAGTAACAGGAAAACCTTTGGATGAATTAGCTGAAGATAATTTTTATAAAACACTCGGGATGAACTACACGCTGTATAATCCTTTGAAAAAATTTGATAAAAGTGTTATTGCACCAACAGAAATAGATAATTATTTCCGCCATGATACCATTCAAGGATATGTTCATGATATGGAAGCTGCCATGGAAAACGGAGTAGGAGGTCATGCCGGAATTTTTTCTAATGCTATGGATATTGCCAAAATTATGCAAATGTATCTTCAAAAAGGAAACTATGGAGGCATTCAATATTTCACTCCAGAAACTTTTAATACATTCAATACGTGTTGGTATTGTGCTGAAGCTAACCGTCGTGGTTTAGGATTTGACAAACCGCAACTTAGTGGCAGCGGTCCAACATGTGGTTGTGTTTCCTTGTCAAGTTTTGGACATACTGGTTTTACTGGAACTATTGCTTGGGCAGATCCAGAAACTGATATTGTTTATGTATTTCTATCTAATAGGACTTTCCCTGATTCTAATTTACCTAATAAACTCTCTAAAGAAAACATCAGAGAAGCTATTCAAAAAATAATTCAAGAAGCTATTATTGATAAATATTAAGTAATTGTTCTTACTATTGAGAGCAATAATCTTATATAACAATCTATATTTTCACTAAATTTGTTGTAATAAAATTTCATTATGAAAATAGCCATTGTTTGCTATCCAACCTTTGGAGGAAGTGGAGTTGTAGCTACAGAATTAGGATTAGAATTAGCCCATCGTGGTCATGAAATTCACTTTATTACTTATCGTCAACCAGTTCGATTGGCTTTGCTTAATCCTAATGTACACTACCACGAAGTAAACGTTCCCGAATATCCATTATTTCATTATCAACCTTATGAGTTAGCTTTATCTAGCAAGTTGGTGGATATGGTAAAACTCTATAAAATAGAATTATTGCATGTGCACTATGCTATTCCTCATGCCTATGCGGGTTATATGGCTAAGCAAATGTTGAAAGATGAAGGAATTATAATTCCTATGGTAACGACACTTCATGGAACAGATATCACCTTAGTTGGTAATCATCCTTTCTATAAGCCAGCAGTTAGTTTTAGTATCAATAAATCAGATGTTGTAACATCGGTTTCTAAAAGTTTAAAAGATGATACGTATAATTTATTCAACATTAAAAAGGAAATACATGTTATTCCTAATTTCATTGAATTAGATAAAATAAGAAATGAGAGTTTAATTTCTTGCCAACGATCGGTAATGGCAAAAAAAGAAGAGCGAATTGTTACACACATAAGTAATTTCAGAAAGGTAAAAAGAATTCCTGATGTCATCAAGATTTTCTATAAAATTCAGCAAAAAATACCCGCCAAACTAATGATGGTAGGCGACGGAGCAGAAAAAGTTAAAGCGGAACAACTTTGTAATGATTTAGGAATTCAAGATAGAGTGATTTTCTTTGGCAACAGCAATGAAATAGACCAAATTTTATCCTTCTCCGATTTATTTCTTTTGCCTTCAGAAACAGAAAGTTTTGGTTTAGCAGCACTTGAAGCCATGGCATGGAGTGTGCCAGTAATATCTACTAATTCTGGTGGTTTGCCCGAAGTGAATTTTGAAGGAATATCTGGTTATTTAAGCAATGTTGGCGATATTGAAAGTATGGCTAATAATGCTATAAAGATTTTATCAAACGACCAAACACTAGCTAAATTCAGAACAAATGCACTCAATGTTGCCAAGCAATTTGATATTAAAAATATACTTCCACTGTATGAAAATTTATATATTGAAGCCATAAAAAACACTAAATGAAAAGAATAATTTCACTACTAATTTTTGTGTTAATTGTTTATTCATGTTCATCTAGAAGCAGTAAAGCCTTAAAGCCTTTTTATGAAACATTGACCGTTAACAATGATGGTGGTGCAAATATTAAGTTTTATGAAGTACTCACTGAATCAAAAGAAATTATGATGCTACTAGGTGATGAAACTTTGAGAAAAAAAATTAAAGCAGATGATATAATTAAAAGTAGTTTTATAATTCTTAATGCTGGTCCAACGAATGAAAAATTGAATAAAATTACTATTGAAAAAGTCATAGAAACTCCAACTCAAATTGAAGTATATATTAATGATACTCAAAAAAGCATTACTGAAGATCAATCTAATGATGTTACAAATCGTCCTTATACTATTGTTAAAATAAATTCGAAGAAACAAATTGTTATCAAATAAAAAAATCCCTTCTGATAAAGAAGGGATTTTTTTTGTTTATGTGATTTTATTAAAATCTATAACGAATTCCAAGTGCGATATCTGGACCGAAACTATGATAATTGTAGCCATCTAGATTTCTTCTGTTGTCCCCAAAGTAAATCTCAGGTCTAAAGTCTAAAGACAACTGAATTGGCGCTTCTTGAAAATTATATTCAATTCCAATATCTCCAGCAGCCAATAAAAATGTACCACTATCGCTATAGCCACCTTTGTCATAACTCCAGCTTCCTAATCCACCACCAAAACCTACATACCAATTGAATCCTCTATCAATTTCCCAAATCCATTGGTATAAACCAACTAATTTAAATGCATCAACATCGTTACTGTTACTAAAGCCTAAATCTAATTCTAAACGATTGTTTTTAGAAAATCCTTTTTGGTAAGATACTTCTACACCAAAACCATCGTTGTCTCCCAGACGAAGACCTAATGCGTTTTTCGCGATGTCTTGGGCCTTAACGCTAAATGCTAATCCAATTAGCATAAAAGCAGATAAAATGATTTTTATCATAATTTTATTGATTTAAAATACTATATAAAGATAGTAATATAACGCCAGTATTTAATTTTTATTGTTTGTTATTAATTATAAAATTCATAAAATAACTAATATAATGGTCTTTAGGTAGTCAATTAAATGCACTTTTATATAATTTAGTTATTACTTTTAGCTCATAAATACTACATTTGTTTAAAACACGACTTTATGGCTGGAAATAGCTACGGAACACTTTTTAAAGTAACCACTTTCGGTGAATCGCACGGAGAGGCATTAGGCGGAATTATTGATGGTTGTCCTGCTGGAATCGAACTCGATTTGAATGCAATTCAAATCGAAATGCAACGCAGAAAACCGGGTCAATCTTCTATAGTTACACAAAGAAAAGAAGACGATGAGGTACAATTCCTATCCGGAATCTTTGAAGGGAAAACTACGGGAACACCTATTGGGTTTATTATCCCAAATACAAATCAAAAATCAGACGATTATAGCCATATCAAGGATAGTTACCGTCCAAGTCACGCCGATTATGTTTATGAAAAAAAATATGGGATTAGAGATTATCGCGGAGGAGGAAGAAGTTCAGCTCGCGAAACCTCATGCAGAGTAGTGGCTGGTGCTATTGCAAAACAAGTTTTGTCAGATATAAAAATCAATGCATTTGTTTCTTCGGTGGGAGAAATATTTATTGATAAACCTTACCAAGAACTAGATTTTTCATTGACTGAAACCAACGCAGTTCGTTGTCCAGATTTGGTAACAGCCAAAAAAATGGAAGATTACATCAAAGAAATACGAAAAGAAGGCGATACTGTTGGTGGAACAATTATGTGTGTTATTCAAAACGTTCCCATCGGACTTGGAGAACCAGTTTTTGATAAACTACATGCAGAATTAGGAAAGGCAATGCTTTCCATTAATGCAGTAAAAGGGTTTGAATTCGGAAGTGGATTTTGTGGTGCCAAAATGAAAGGAAGTGAACATAATGATTTGTATAACGATGATGGAACTACAAAAACAAACCTCTCTGGAGGAATTCAAGGTGGAATTTCAAATGGGATGGATATTTATTTCAGAGTTGCCTTTAAACCGGTGGCCACATTAATTCAAAAACAAGAAGTTTTAACCAATCAAAACGAAATTATAGAGCAGCAAGGAAAAGGTCGCCACGATCCTTGTGTTGTTCCACGTGCAGTACCAATTGTTGAGGCAATGGCAGCATTGGTGCTTGCAGATTTTTATTTACTTAATAAATCTACCAAAAATAGTGTTCAGTTGGCAGTAACACTATCTAGTAGTAAATACAGATAAAACGGATGCTGAAAACTGCTGCAGAAAATCAACCAAAATGAATACAACCGAAATTAAAAAGAAGTCTTTCTTATCCAATCTTACAGTTCAAATTCTAATTGCCATGCTAATTGGTGGTATCATTGGAATTTATGTGCACAATAATCACACTGAAGAAGCTGCTAGGGAATTTAGCGGCTACATCAAAATGTTGGCTACAGTATTCATACGATTGGTTCAAATGATTATATCACCACTGGTATTTACCACTTTGGTTGTAGGAATTGCTAAATTGGGAGATATCAAGTCTGTTGGTAGAATAGGAGGAAAAGCTTTGGGCTGGTTTTTTACTGCATCATTTATTTCTCTTTTAATTGGGATGTTTTGGGTAAATATTTTACATCCAGGAACTGGTTTACAATTATCTGGTGTTGATGCTTCAACTGCTGCTGAAGTAACTGAAAAAACACAAAGTTTTTCTGCCCAAAATTTCATTGAACACATTATTCCTAAAAGTATAGTAGAAGCAATGGCAACCAATGAAATTTTACAAATTGTAATTTTCTCTATTTTCTTTGGTTTAGCTGCAGCTTCAATTGGTGAAAATGCCAAGCCTGTTGTCAATGCGTTAGACAAAACATCTCATATAATTCTTAAAATGGTAAATTATGTTATGAAATTTGCCCCAGTTGGTGTTTTTGGTGCTATTGCAGGAGTTTTTGCTATCCGAGATTTAAATGAATTACTCATTACCTATGCTAAATTTTTTGGTTCTTTCTTAGTTGGAATTTCATCACTATGGATTATACTACTATTAGTGGGTTACATTTTCTTAAAAAGTAAAATGACATTATTGTTAAAAAGAATTGTAAGTCCACTAATCATTGCTTTTGGAACCACTAGTAGTGAAGCAGTTTTTCCAAAACTAACAGAAGAATTGGAACGTTTTGGCGTAAAAGATAAAATAGTTTCATTCATGTTGCCATTAGGTTATTCATTTAATCTAGATGGTAGTATGATGTATATGACATTTGCTAGTATTTTTATTGCTCAAGCTTATGGAGTTCATTTAGATTTTGGAACTCAAATGACGATGTTACTTGTCTTAATGCTAACCAGTAAAGGAATTGCTGGAGTTCCACGGGCGAGTTTAGTAGTTGTTGCAGCCACTTGTGGCATGTTCAAAATACCTATTGAAGGCATTGCTTTAATCTTGCCCATTGACCATTTTTGTGATATGTTTAGAAGTGCCACAAACGTTCTTGGGAATGCTTTAGCTACTTCTGTAGTGGGTAAATGGGAAAAAGATAGTTAGAAAAACATAAATTAAAAAAATATTTTTATATTTGCTAAATTAAAAACTTTAACTAACTAATTTTATGAAAAAACTTTTACTATTATTATTTGTTTGTTCGCTATCCAATGCTCAATTAATCTTTCCTGTGGAAGGTTTTGAGGGAGCGACTTTCCCCCCAACTGGTTGGTCGACAATTAACACTGTAGCAACGGCTACCAATCAATGGAAATCATCTACAAGTTCAACTTTTGTTGTTTCAGGTGATCAATGTGCTCTTGTTCAGTGGGTTGCTGATGATCAAGATGAGTGGTTAATATCACCTTCATTTGATTTATCTTCAGCTACTTCAGCTTATGCTAATTTTAATGCTGTACTAGGTTATGAGTACATGGTTGATCCAAATAACAATGCAGATTTATTAATTAAAATCTCAACAGATGACGGGGTTACTTGGGATCTGTTGTGGGCTGAAGAAGATTATGGTATTTATGCAGATTATGATGTTTTGGCAATTAGTTTAGATTTGAGTCTATATTTAGGTAATGCAAACTGTAAAATAGCATTTAATTATGTTGGATTTGATGCCGATACTATTGGAATCGATAATTTCAGTGTGACGGGTTGTAGTTTAGTTCAAAACTTAAGTTTAACTGCTTTGACAGGTACAACGGCTACTTTTACTTGGGATCCTAATCAAGATAGTTATGATATTGATTTTGGTCCGATATCTTTACCCCAAGGAGATGGTACCTTATCAAATCAAACTGCTGCATCTTTACCTCTTACAGGATTAACAGAAGGTACTGCATATAGATTTTATATTAGATCTAATTGTGCAGGAGGTGGAACAGGTCCATGGGAGGGACCATTTAATATTTACACACAGTTAACTACTCCAACAACCGTACCATATAACTATGGTTTTGAAACAGGAACATTTAATACGGCAGGTTGGCAATCAACTACAGGTACTGGTGGTGCTTGGGGTTTATCGACTGGTACAGGTGCTCTTATTCAAGATGGTGCTGCGTTAGCATTTTGTTCTAGCTCTACTACAGCCGCAACTAATGATTTTTTATATTCTAGAGCAATGACACTTCAAGCAGGTGAAATTATAACTCTTCAATATTATATAAGAAAGCTTAATGTTGCAGGAACAACTGCAGTAATTAACATGAGAAGTAAAATTGGTACTGCGGCAACTGCAGCAGCTCAAACAACTACATTATTAACTCACGCTAATTTCACACCACAGGTTTATACAGTTCAGACTGTTAATTATACTGCTCCAGCTGCTGGAAACTATTATGTTGGATTTCAGTGTTACTCACCAACTCACTCTGCAACTCAACAAGCTTATGTTTTATTGGATGCTGTTTCGTTTACTTCAAATTTATCAAATAATCAATTTGATTTACTTGATTCATTAAGTGTATATCCAGTACCGGCAACAACAGAAGTTAATGTTTCTTTGGATGATGCATTGCTAGAATCAATCGAAATTGCAGATTTAAATGGAAGAATTGTTAAATCAATGAAAGTTAATGCTACTTCTACCACAATCAATGTTTCTGATTTATCAACAGGTGTTTATATGATGAACATTAAATCTGATAAAGGTAATGTTGTTAAGAAAATTGTTAAGCAATAATTTTTAGATTATATATTAGATAAGCCATCAGTAATGATGGCTTTTTTTTATGTCAAAAAATTTTAAGTTATTTTATGAAGTTGATAATCTTCAACTTTGTTTTTTTACCCGAATTAATTATTTCTTTTTTTTGCATTATAATTATAAATAATAATCAAAAAACTTTATTAAATTTGTTGTCTTAATAATTTAAAAATATATGTTTATGAAAAAACTTTTACTTTTAGTAGTTTTATTTTTGGGAGCTTTAACAGCTTCAGCTCAGCAAGATTGTGCGAATGCAATAGAGTTAACTGCAAATGGTACAACAACTGCACCAGCTGTAACAGGAACTTTTCAAACAGGTTGTTACAACGACACTTTTGATGTTTCTGGGACTGGAGCAATTTATGGAATATGGTATAAATACACACCAACTGCTTCCGGACAAATTACAATTTCATCAGATTTAACTCAAAATGTATCTCCATCTAGTACAGATACAAGATTACAGGTTTTTACAGGTGTTTGTGGTAATTTAACTTGTTATAGTTCTGCTGATGATACTGGAATTAACACACTAAAATTAACTACTTTAAGTTTTACAGTAGCTGCAAATACTACTTATTATTTTCAATGGGATAATTTCTACAATAGTGCTGGATTTGATTTTGACTTTACTTTTACAGAATTATCATGTTTACCTGTTATTACTGTTAATTCAGTAACTAATACAACTGCAACATCTATCACTCTAAATTGGGACGCATCGTTAAGCAACCCAAGCAGTTACGATGTTGAGTACGGACCACTTGGATTTACTCAAGGAACTGGAACAACTGTTTCTACATCAACAAATTCAATTACAATAGCTCAATTGACTGCATCTACATTATATGATTACTATGTAAGAGCTAATTGCGGTCCTACTCAAAGTGCTTGGACAACAGTAAACACTTTTACAACAGCAAAAATATTGCCATATGCTTCAGGTTTTGATAATGCAACTACAGATTTT